>CAMCUZ010000092.1 GCA_945879145.1 uncultured Mediterranea sp. | reverse complement strand
AGGCCTCGACTCCAGGTGCGTATATCCTGCGGAGTCTCCTCTGGCAGCAGCTCGGTGCGTTGGTCAATCTGATAAGATGTTGCACGCAAGTACAGGGCATATCGCGTAGCCAGCATGGAGTGGAGCAACGCCTGATTGACCTCATCCTTCTCTTCAGCGCACCATCGTTCCATGCGAGCCATGTCCGGGAAGAGCGAATCGGGAGTAAGCTGCTGCTGGTAATGCCCCTTCCAGAGCATAGCCTTGAATAGCTGCCCAGCCTGCTGCTCACGGCAGGCTTTCTCCTCAATACGTCCAGCCAGCTGAATGACCTGCTGCGGCAATGCCTTCCGTTCAGCCTCTTGCAGCTGATTCCACAGCATCGCATAGGTCTGCCCCTGTGCTGCCACGGCCCATAGCCAAAGCAACCCAATCATAATCACGTGTAATCTGGATATCTTCATCATCGTGCAAATTTCTTAATGATTCGGTAACAAAGAAAGGAAATATACCGCAGAATCCTGCAGATCACACTGTCAAAAGAACTAAAAAGGGCATAAAAAAAGGGATATTCCCCTTTGAATAGGAAATATCCCTCACCTTATCTTACTATACACACAATCTTACATCTGAAGGCTGTAGTAACGCATGGCCTCCATCCAGATCTTGCTGGCTGAGTCAGGCTTGATAGCCATTCATCAGCATCTCGTTGCGGCCCATACGAGCCAGCACGTTGGTCAACACTTTCACTGCTTTTTTCATAATGTTCAGTTTTTTACTTTGTTGTTGTTTCAGTACTTCGTTTCAATTCTCTCAAAAAGTCACCTTTGGTTTTACTTCTTTACAGGATTGTAGTAACCCATTGCTTGGTACCCCCAGATGGAAGGATCAGCATTGGCAATCCGGTTCATTACTTTCTTAATCATTTTCATTTCTTAATCCTCCTAAAAACAATCTTTATGTTATCCTTTATCATCTCCCCTTGGGGAGACCTTTATCGCTTTTGACGTTGCAAATGTAGAGCCATTTGGGAAAGTAGCAAACAATTAGAGCGTAAAAAACATGTTGTACAACACATTTCTTGACCTGCGTCAAATCCGACAGACAAAATGGCAGGGCAAAAGAGATGCTTAGAATGGAATGAGACAAAATGACATAAAAAAAGCGTCCCAAGCCGCTTATACGGGGCAAGGGACGCCAGAATCTATCTACAGATTACTGTTTCACAGGAGTTTGTTCAAGTGTAGCGACAAGAAAGTCGTAGAACTTCTTCACCGTAGGAATCAGCACGCGCTCATCTGGAGAGTGAGGTGAACGGAGCGTAGGACCAAAGGAAATCATGTCCAGGCCAGGGCAGTTGGCACCGATGATACCACACTCCAGCCCGGCATGAATGACTTTCACCTTAGGAGCTACACCAAACTGCTCCTCGTAGGATTTCGTCATCGCATGGAGGATGGGCGAATCTACATTAGGTTGCCATCCACTGTAACCGCCACTGAGCGTCACCTTCATGCCCGCCATATTGAAGCAAGCCGTAAGGCTGTCAGCCAAGAAGTCCTTCATCGTGTCGCAAGAGCTGCGAGCCAAGATGCGTACCTCTGCCTTGCCACCACCCAGCAGCACGATGGCCAGGTTAGAGGAGGTCTCTACCGTATCAGGTACAGTAGGTATCATGCGCATCACCCCATTCTGGCAAGCCAGCAACATGTCAATCATATTGTCTTGAATCTCTTCAGGTAATACCGTAGCGGGCGTCTCTACTTCATCCAGAAGGAGCAGGATGCCGCTCTCAATCGGTGCATACTCCGCATTGAGCTGCGCCTCATACTCCTTGATGTAGTTGGGCAGGTCCTCTATATCGGCCGGATTGAAGAGCAACACCGCATGGGCCTCTCGGGGGATAGCATTGCGCATGTTACCTCCTGAGAAAGAGGAGAGACGACAATCAAATTCTACCAGCAAATCGTGGGTGACGCGAGCCAGGAGCTTATTGGCGTTGCCACGACCTTCGTTGATCTCCAGACCAGAGTGACCACCGCGCAAACCTTTGAGCGTAATCTTTCGGGCTACCATCTCTTTATCGGCCTTCTCCTCCTTGTAGGAGAGCTCTGCCGTGATGTCAATACCACCTGCACAACCGATATAGAGTTCACCTTCATCCTCCGAGTCGAGGTTCAGAAGGATTTCACCCTGCAACGTGCCAGGCTTCAGGCCAAAGGCTCCATACATGCCCGTCTCTTCATCCTTCGTAATCAGCACTTCCAGCGGACCGTGTTTGAGGTCGGTCGATTCAAGTACGGCCATAGCTGCAGCCACACCCATGCCGTTGTCTGCACCGAGGGTGGTCCCTTTGGCCTTCACCCATTCACCATCAATCCAGGTCTGAATGGGGTCATTGACAAAGTCATGTACTGTATCGTTGTTCTTCTGTGGTACCATATCCATGTGAGCCTGCAGGATCACTCCTTTGCGGTTTTCCATACCAGGAGTAGCCGGCTTGCGGATGATGACGTTACCCACTTCATCGACAAACGACTCCAAACCGAGACCCTTACCGAAGTTGACGAGGAACTCCGTGATGCGCTCCATGTGTCCAGAAGGACGGGGTATCTGGGTCAATGAATAAAAATGCTTCCACACTTGCTGTGGAGCCAAATCTAAAATAGTACTCATAGTGCAAATAATAATAGGTTGACAAAGATAGAGATTATTATCCAATTAATTGCAAGATAAAGCGAAAAAACTTTTTTTTTAAAAAAAGAGCCTTGCAGCTGATTGCTGCAAGGCTCCGGGATTGAAAACGGCG
>CAMCUZ010000091.1 GCA_945879145.1 uncultured Mediterranea sp. | reverse complement strand
TAATTTGAAGGAGGATAGAATCAGAAAGGCCATTTCTCGAAAATTTGGACTTCAGCCAAAAGTTTTTGAATCCTGGCTTACAACACTAACGCTCGTAAGAAACTCTTGCTGTCATCATTCCAGAGTATGGAACAAAGTGAACTTTATTCTTCCCATGATGCCGAGACGAATAAGCAATCCGTGGATTACATTGCCAACGGATCCACAGAGGACCTATTTTAATATCTGTGTCATCAAGTATTTCCTGGGAGTGATTTCTCCAGACAATGATATGCTTGCAAAGCTCCGCTGGCTCTTTGTCGATTTCCCGGAGATAGACCTTGCGGCTATGGGATTCCCTATAGGTTGGGAAATGGAACCACTATGGAGCTAAGTCTGCCATCTGATGTCATCACATGTAGGGTCGTTGCTGTATAAAATAGGCTTTATTCCGCTAAAATCGGCAAAAATTACTCTGTTTAGCGGAATAAGTTAGGAATTATCCCGAATTTAACATTTCTATAACTGTTGTAATTAAAAGAACAGCTATCTTTGTACCCATAATTTAAAACCGTTGAACGTATGTGTCAGATAATTGGGAGAAAACAGGAGATAGCCGAGCTTAAGCGTGCTTATGAGAGTGGGCGTGCAGAATTTGTTGCGGTATTTGGCCGACGTCGTGTAGGTAAGACTTTTCTTGTCAATGAAACGCTTCGCGACAACATGACTTTTCGTCACACTGGACTCTCGCCCTACGACCGCAAGCGGAGAGTGACTCTTCGTGACCAACTTCAGAACTTTTATTATTCACTCGTCCGTCATGGTGTGGAGGGTGTTGAGCCACCGCGTTCGTGGATGGAAGCATTCTTTCGATTGGAGCAATTCCTGGAGCAACAGGACAACGGGACACGTCAGGTTGTTTTTATCGATGAATTGCCTTGGATGGATACGCCTCGTTCGGGTTTCCTTACTGCCCTAGAAGCATTCTGGAATGGATGGGCCTGCAGCCGTCATAATCTCTGTTTCATAGTTTGTGGCTCCGCTACATCTTGGATGCTGGACAATCTGATCAATAATAAGGGTGGACTGTATGGTAGATTGACGCATGAAATTCATCTCCACGCCTTCTGTCTTCATGAATGCGAGGAATTTTTCCTTAGCCGTGGCATCAAGATGTCCCGATACAATGTAGCTCAAGCCTATATGATATTGGGTGGTATTCCTTTCTATCTCGATTACTTCAATGCTTCCATGAGTTTGGCTCAGAACATTGATTCACTCTTTTTCTCCCGTAAGGCCAAACTTGGAGATGAATTTGAGCGTTTGTTCCGTTCTGTATTTGATCAGGCTGAAACGTGTATGCGTATTGTCCGTCTGTTGGGCAAACGTCACAGCGGCTTTACGCGCGATGAGATTGCTCAACAATTGGGACTGCAAGCAAATGGAGATCTCAGCAAGATGCTTAAGGCACTTATTGGCAGTGGGTTCATCACTGCTTATACACCTTTTGGGGCCAGTCAGCGTGGTGTGGTTCGTTATAAGCTGACTGATTGCTTCTGTTGGTTCTGGCTTCACTTCAAGGAACAATTGCACATTGAGCAGACGGACTACTGGATGCATCATCTCCGGGAACCGGAGACAGCTGCATGGCGAGGGATTGCCTTTGAGGAGGTTTGCTTGCAGCACATCGATCAGATTAAACGTGCATTGCAGATTGCCGGCGTCTCCTCAAGTGAGTCTTCTTATATCCTGCAGGGGGATGCTGGGCAGGAAGGTATGCAGATTGATTTGATTATTGACCGTGCAGATGATGTGGTGAATGTATGCGAGATGAAGTACTGTAAGTCGGAGTTTGTGGTTACGAAGTCGTATGCCGAAAAGATGACCCACCGTATCGAGACCTTGGAACAACTCTTCCCTTCAAAGACCTTTCATCCCACGCTCGTTAGTGTAGCACCCGTACATCAGAATGAATACGCAGATGTCTTTCTCTCTCAATTGACTATCGAAGACCTGTTCTCCTAATTTGCTGCTGTTAGGGCACAAGATGAGGTGAAGGTGGTGCCTGCATCGGTTATGGAGCGGTAGGGGTGCCGAAGCAGCTGGGTGCAGGTACATATACGGGCGAGTGCTTGGTGCCTTTGTTCAGCAGTCGCCCTGCTTCGCGCAACTGTTTCAGTAGAGCGAGGGCAGCACTTTTCTTTAGTCCGAGCAGGTATTGCAGGCTGAGGCGCGTGATGAAGCCGTTCTCCTGGAAGTAGGCCGTCAGCTTCGTCTCCATCTCCTCTTCCGAAAGCTTGGCCGAGTGCGTCTCCCAGCGGGTCATCTCGGTCTTTGGATAGCCCACGGAGTGCTTCAGCCCCTTGTCCATGCGAAAACTGACGTCCTTGAAGCGCACCTTGCGGTTACGCTCGCGCAGGGGCATCTCCGGTGTCACTTTGCCCTCTACGGTCAATGTGGGCGAGAAGTAGCCCAATCCCTCAACGTGTACTTGGCATCCTTCACTCAGGTATTCGCCTACCGTGTGGCTCACCTCCGACAGCACGGCCAGTACGTCGCCCGGCGTGAGCGAGCTGTGCTGCTGGATGTGCTCAATCAGCTTGCGTGTCGTTACTTTACCATTGAAACAGGGACGGACGTGCAGCGTAGTCTCCTGCGCATCATCACTCTTGGGGTTCTCAAACCAATCATATAAGATAGACATAGTGTATTGTTTATGAGTTAAACATCTGTTGCTTCTCACGCTGATAAGGTATGCTTTCATCGATTGACGTAGGTCGTGCGTTCGATTGACCCAGGTCGAGCGATTGATTGACGGAGGTCAAGCGATTGATTGACCCCCGTCAATCGATGAAGGAAGCCGTTGCAAAGATAATACAAATCCAATCGAAAAGCAACAAGAAGCCTAAATGAATTGGTTTTTTCTCCAGATACACCGCAACGCTTACGGTTATCGTGGATGTATTTAGGGCGGAAAATATTCCGCCCCTACATTTTATTGTGCCGAAAGTTTCTCTTTGAGGAACTGGCCGGTGTAGCTGGCTCCGCAGGCGGCAACCTCTTCGGGCGTGCCTTGGGCTACGATATAACCTCCGCGGTTGCCGCCTTCGGGTCCCAGGTCAATGACATGGTCGGCACACTTGATGACATCCAGGT
>CAMCUZ010000090.1 GCA_945879145.1 uncultured Mediterranea sp. | reverse complement strand
GTTGGTTGATAAAGGTGTTATTCAACGCATAGGATCTGACAAAGGTGGTCATTGGGAAATTAAAAAATTCTATCCTGATTATGAAATGTGAAATTGAAACATCAAATGTCTTTCCCTAGAAAAAGTTGACTCACAAAGTCAAAAATTATACGTGTGTAGGGGCGCAAAATCTTGCGCCCAGCATGCAGCGGTCAGCAATGCCTGGGTGATGCCCGAAAGGATAGACAAACTCTATATATTTGCGCAATGCAGAGAAATGAATTATCTTCACACTGCAAAAACTGTCGAATAGTGCGACTATTTTTGCAGTAAAACATTTGAAATCAGGTTATCAAGAGAGAATATTACATCGATGTGAATCTAATCAGGAGCCTTTTATTAAATTGTCTTTGTCTTTATATTTTATATGCGTCAAGTCATGTGTCAAGCCATCTATCTGTTCTATATACGCTATTGTCACAATTACAAACCTACCACAGACGAGTTGCCTGGCATCATCTTCATCTACCGCTGGCGCTCACTCAAGTGGGCCACAAAGAGCTTCGTGCGGTAAAGCGGAGGGATATCCGTCAGTGATAAAAAGGCCTATACATGCTATGAAACAGCTAAAAACAGTTGGTATTCTCAAAACTACTCGCTTAATTTGCAGCAGAAATTAAAGTATCAACCCTTTAGCCAAGCCAAATAGTGCCATGACACTTCCGCAATCTGACATACTGAGCACGAGGTACCTCAACAGGGTGTTCGACAAGACCGTTGCCACCTATAAATACTACTGGCTGCTGGGACTGCTGGAAGAGGTGGTTATGAAGGGAAACAGGTGCATCAACATCTGGGACATGATTGTCTCGATGGTAGCCAATGCATGGTATCCCGTGGTCTATTTCCGTCTGTCGTTCGGCAAGTCAGAGTCACTCTATGAGACCATCCTCAAATTGCAACAGCAACAGCAGATACCCATCAATCTCAGCAAGAAAGAACTCACCGCAAGACTATACGAACTGATTCAGCACAAGGAGATTCGTGATCAACTCAATTTCCTACAACTCAACGTACCCTTTTGGTTTCTGCGGCCATGGATTGACACAACAATCCCGCGTGAGATAGAAGTGCGCTCACAGTCGTGGGAGAATGGTTGTTTGTATCGATTGGTGCGCATCGGAGGGGTGATGCATGTAGAAGTCAATGCGCAATGGACAGGCTATCTTCAAGAGAACTACACTATTTTGACCTCGTTTGCCTACTGGAATCTGACCAACTTCCTGCAAGCCCGCAACCCCAACGTGCCCAACATCTCTGGTAAACTTATCAAACCCGAGGAGCGCAACAGCCTAAGCAAACAGCGGGAGTTCTGGAACACAGCCATTAACAACGGACTGGAGGTACACTGCCTCTACACGGGAAAAATACTCACCCCACGTCACTACGACCTGGATCACTTCATACCGTGGAGCTTCGTCTCGCACGACCAGATATGGAATCTAATGCCTGCTGATAGCAGCATCAACAGCTCCAAGAGCAACCACCTACCTAATTTGGACTACTATCTCCCCCACTTGGCTGAGGCACAGCAAGCAGCACTCCGCATCAACCTTCAGCTCAACTGCCAGCCCAAGCTACTGGAGGACTACTTCTCACTAGGCTTTTCACCGCAGGAGATTGTAGCGATGGACCACGACCACCTGCTGAATTGCTTCAAGAAGACATTTGAACCCATGTCACAGATAGCAGAGAACATGGGCTTTGAAATCTGGAAATACACACAATCATGAGCATCGAGAAAATCAATCATCCCTACCTGACGGCCATCAAGCGCACGGACCTCTCAGCCCCTACCCGATTCCTGCTTCAGCAGAATCTCCTCAAAGGGCGCATCCTGGATTATGGCTGCGGCTTCGGCTACGACACCGACGAGCTGAAGCGTCGTGGCTTGGACATCACAGGCTACGACTATTACTACCGCCCCGATTACCCCGAAGGGAAGTTTGACACCATCATCTGCCACTACGTGCTCAACGTGCTGGAGCCCTACGCCCAGGCAGAGGTGATGATGAACGTCTCCAACCTGCTCAGCCCAAGCGGCACGGCCTACTACGCTGTGCGCCGTGACCTCACAGAAGAGGGGTTTCGCATCCACGCTATCTACAAGCAATACACCTACCAGTGTACCGTGAAGCTACCCTTCACGAGCCTTACCAGCAACAAAAGTTTTGAGCTCTACGCTTACCAGCACTTCAACAAACTACCTCGGCAAGAGGGATGCAAATGTCCTTTCTGCAACCTCTCTCGCCGCGTGAAAGTGATTTGTGAGACGGCCACCTGCGTAGCCTTCTTCGATGGTTACCCCGTGTCCCCTGGTCATGCGCTTATCATACCCAAGCGCCACGTAGCCAGCTACTTCGACCTGACCAATCACGAGCGCGAGGCGATGAATGTGATGTTGCAGTACGTAAAGCAGCGGATTGACGAGGAGTTTCACCCCGATGGCTACAACGTAGGCATCAACGTAAACGAAGCCGCAGGTCAGAGTGTCTTCCATGTCCACATGCACCTCATCCCCCGCTATCGAGGTGACGTAACCAACCCCAAAGGCGGCGTCCGTGGCGTAATCCCTGCGAAGCAGAAGTACTGAGCCCATGGCAGTACCTCGCTCCTGCAGGAATTGAAAAGCGCTAACGCCTCAGAGGGTGAATCAGAGTTTAGCAACAAAGGATTCATGTTGTTGACTTCAAATTGATAGGCAAAAAACAAAACTGAAACTGAAACTAACTGAAACCATTTTGCCGTTCGGCTTTGTTTTGAGGTGTTGCTAATAATCTTTGCTGTCGTTGGTCTCAGCAATACAGGTTTGGTCATCAACCTGATTTTCGATAGTTACTACCATTGGCCTAATAATCTAACGTTCCCCAACATGACTTGTAGGTTTCAATCTGGAAACATCAAAACCACAGGAAATCGGCATTTCTGCTGAAAATCAGTGGGTCTGCTTATCTTGTTGTCAATCTTGATAAGAAGAACAATCTGTAATGGATAGAACAATACTTTGTTTAGCATAAGCAATAAATCCAAGTTCAAGGGATTGCAAAATATAGCTTGCCCTAAATAGTCGATTGGATTCAGCTATTCAGGGCAAGATAGGCTGTGCGTTACTTGTTAGCTGGAGACCACCTCCAGGGTGATGGGTTCTCCTTCGGGACATGC
>CAMCUZ010000089.1 GCA_945879145.1 uncultured Mediterranea sp. | reverse complement strand
GGGCTTCGTGCTTGCGGCTGCGGGCTTTGTGTTTTCGGTTACGGGCTTCGTGCTTGCGGCTGCGGGCTTTGTGTTTTCGGTTACGGGCTTCGTGCTTCCAGCTGCAGGCTGTTGTTGGGGGTTGCGTGCGGCCCAATAGAGGGGGTCGAAGGGCTCACTGCCTACGGGCAGCATCGCTCCATTCGTCGTTGCACCATTCATCGTTGCACCATTCGTCGTTGAACCATTCGTCATCCCCGTGGTGGCCTTAACGGCTCCCTGAGCTGATGGATGGGGCAGGGTGGAATGCAGTGCGGGGTGCAGGTAGCAGTTGGGGTCGTGGGGCAGGAAGCAGGCACGCGACAGGTTGCTGCATTTGCGGTCGATGGCCACGCCATAGCGCTCCTTCACGTACTGCTCCAGGGCCAGGAACCACGTGTGGTGATTGGGGCATCGCTGCAGGTCGATGTAGATGACCCACTTCAGTCCGTCGCCTCCGGGCGAAGTGAAGAGCAGCAGGGTGGGGAAGCAGGGGTCATGCAGTAGCTTTTGACGCAGGGTGCTGACCGCCTCGGGGCCACCCAGGTGGTCCATGTCGAGGCAGAGCAGGCCGCTGTGCACAAAGAGGCCAGCATCCGTGCGGCTGCGGAAGAGGCCCGAGAAGAGCACAAAGTCGAAGTGATTGGCCTTGTAGGCACGTGCTTCGGCCTCGGTAGTCTCGCCCGTGGCGATGCGTGCTATGATGTCGCGCAGGGCAGTGGTGTGCTGCTGAGCGGCGGCATCGGTGGTGATGTACTGGTAAACCTCAGCGAGGTTTACGGCTTGTCGGCTCGATGTATTGGTAATCGGAGCCTTGTAAAACTGGCACTTCATCATATCTAAGAAGTATGTCGTGAAGCCCTTCTGGCAGGATGGCGCCGTGGTCGTGGAAAGGCATCGCCGCCCGGCGCTTGGGGAGTCACCATCCGTAGGTGCAAGCTCTCCTCCCGTCTGTCGGCCGTGAGGAGCTCCCCTCTCGAAATTTCTGCTGCAAAGCTACGGGCAGCAGTTTATGCATCCTATAGCGCATATATGCACTCTATGAAATAGATTCGCTGGATGTAGTTATACTGTTAAAGATTTTTAATTCTCTACATGAACCCTTGCCCTTACATTGCCGTTTCGCAAAGAAACGATTATCTTTGTCTTTAAATAGGCATGTTATGGCAAAGTATATTAATCCCTTCACCGATGTAGGTTTCAAGAGAATCTTTGGTCAGGAGTTGTCGAAACCGTTGCTGCTTGACTTCCTCAACAGTCTTTTTGGGGGAGAGAAGCATATTGTAAATTTGACTTTTCTTGACAAGGAACAACCAGCCCTGTATGAAGAAGACAGGTCATTGATTTACGACATTTATTGCGAGACAAATGAGGGCGAGAAAATCATTGTAGAGATGCAGAACAAGTCGCAACCCTATTTTAAAAACAGAAGCATTTACTACATCTCCGAGTCGATAGCTCGCCAGGGTGAGCGAGGATCAAGCTGGAATTATGCGATAGATGCTGTTTATCTGATAGCCTTCTTAAACTTCATTCCACTGGATTTCAAGAGACAATTTCGAACAGATGTTGTTTTGGCTGAGAAAGACACCGTTGAACAGTTTTCGGATAAGATGCGGATGACATTTCTTCAGCTCCCACTTTTTGATAAAGAAGCTGGTGAATGTGAGAATCAAGTAGAACGTTGGATTTATTTGTTAAAGAATATGGAAACATTAAGTAGATTGCCTTGGGCGGCTCAGAGTGCTGTATTCAAGAAGCTTGAGAGCATTGCAGATGTGGGTGCCATGTCGCGCGATGAGCGCCTGAAATACGACGAGTCTCTGAGGAAATATCGTGATACCATCAGCGTGTTTGAGGGTGTTCGCATGGAAGGTCGCATGGAAGGTCGCATGGAGGGGCAAAGAAACGAGAAGATGGAGAATGCCCGAAAGATGAAGAGCTATGGATTGGCATTGGATATGATAGCCGATATCACAGGCCTGTCTGTGGAGGAGGTGAGAAACCTATAGGTAATCCATTTACCGGAAGAGTGCATCAATGGCGGCACGCCACTGCTGGGTGGACTTGGCCTTGTAGAGCTGTGCGAGATGCGATTGCAGGCGCTTGATGCTGAACAGCGTTTCGAGCGCCTGGGCGGGCAGCTGCTTGCCCCGGTTACCCAGGTCGGGGTCGGAATAGTCGCACTCATACACCAGCCCGCAGAAGTAGGCCAGCTGCGTCAGGGCCCCTTTCGTCGTCAGCCCATGCCAGACGAATCGCCCCTCGGAATAACTCATCCACCCCGCCTCGATGGCCTTGAGAAAGTAAATCTGTGCACGCTCCGTGTTCAGCTCCGCAGGTAGGAGCAGGTGTCCATCGCCCGGCTGCTGGGCGTTGGCGTCGGCAGAGGCCGTAGGGTCGGAGCAGGGCTCCTCATCCTCATCGGCGAGGAGCGAGCGGTCACTCTCGAAATACTCCTCCATCCATTGGAACATCTCCGCAGTGAGCAGGTCCACCTCCGGAGCCAGTCGCTGCTCCATCTGGCGGCATCGCTCGTGTTGCCATCGGCTGTGGATGATGAAGTAGAGCCTGTTGAACAGCGAGCCTCGGTAGTAGGCATGGCCGGCCGCCTCCATGCAGTACATCAGCAGGTAGAATACCATGGCCACCTTCACTTGCGACTGCTCTACCGTCTCGTGCTGCCCGTTGCGCTCGCGGTACATCTGCAGCACGTCGTTCCACAGGTCGTCACAGTACTCCAGCGCTCCGCCACCCATCGAGAGCAGCTCGTCGAGCCACTCCACGGCATCGGCCAGGAGCTGCTCCGCGCTGATGGTCACCTCGGGATAGTCCGACTGAAACGCATTGCGCACGGCGCGGCTGAGCCGGTACATTACATGCCCGGCAAGGCGGCGCTTAATGTCTTGCCTTTCTTCGTTTTGGAGTAGCATGGACCACACTGTTTTGGAATGCATCATTGAATACCTCATCGAGCCACACCTCCAGGTCGAACGCGCTGGTGTGCTGTTCGGGGAGGGCTTTGTTGATATAGGTGAGGATGACCAGGTCGTTCATCTGGAACCGCGCCCTGATCTCCTCGTTGCACCGGTACTCGCCGTAGTCGCGGAAGTTCATGACGAACTCATAGCCGTTGTCGCTGCAGAAGGAGGCCACGGTCATCATCAGGGCCTTGCTCTTCTGGAAACCCTCCTCATCGACGTTGTTGGTGGTGTAGCCACTCTTTGAGTTGAAGCAGCCGAAGTAGCTTTCCAGGTATTTGAACGGCTTGCTCAGCTGCTTGGGCACACGGCGGTTGAACTCCTCCTTTCCGGGATCGGTGCAGTGGTACTCGTAGGTGAAGGAGAGGGGCAGGTCGTGGCACTCATAGATGCGGTGCTCGATGAACTGCTCACACTGTGTGGCAATCATCTTCTCCCTGACCTCCACCCTCATGTCGAAGTGGAGCTGGAAGTAGCTTTCGAAGCATTTCTCCAGGCAGAGGCGCAGGGTGTTGGTCTCGCTGCCCCAGTTGCTGGAGCGTTCGATGGCCAGCTGGCACTTGCCGTGGCGGCAATCCACCACCACGTAGCAGAAGGGGTAGTTGGTCTCCTCGTCGATAGGGCAGTCGTTGAGCCGCTCGCTATCCTGTTCGGCCAGGCGGGTGAGCATGACGTGCTCCACGTTGTGTACGCGTATCACGGCTATGCCGCCCTCGTTGCGCAGCACGCGGTTGGGCACCGGTTCTTCGCCTTTGCCCTGTCGGTTACGCCACAGTTTCAGCGTGTTTCCCCGTGGCCCGATGAGCTTGCCCAGGTAATGTTCAGGATAGACTCTCACCGGTTTGTCCGGTTCCTGCACTCCGTCAAAGTCGGCCCTTGGGTCGCCGATGAAGAGCAGGTTATGCAGTGTGTAGTTACTCATAGCGGTTTTTTGCCTAAAAGATTCTATTAGTGCAAAGGTAAAAAAAGAATTTCAAATCTCCCAAACATATTCCCTAAAACCTTTTCCGGAAAGTGAGGTAGGAGTGAATTCATTGTAGGAAGGTTCTATAAATTAGCTTTGATGGGATTTTGCTCTATTTCCGAGCGTGAGTACCTAAGAGTGAAACTCAAAGGTAATTCTTCAGAGAATTGTAATTAATAGAACCTACCTTCACTGTTATTCGACATAGCAAAGTTAAGAAGAGCTTGAAAATAAGGCAAAGGGGATAGGTGTAAAGTTGCAAAAAACACGTTTGAAGCAAGGAAAAAAATCAACGTTCATGGTGAGGTGAGAAATCGCGCTTGACTTCTATGTGGAAATCAAGTCCGACTATGAGTTGTGTCAGGAGTTCTACGAGGCAGAGAGGGACTGGCAACTGGTCGAGGTGGAACGGGTGTTTGGGGAGTTGTTCATCGTATCATTACCCCATGGAAGTTCCCGCCTTCAAGGCAGGCTTCAGTTCATCGGGTGGCTGCAGTCTATGTATGCAGGCCGTGGTGTCATGCAGCGCATTATAGACATCTACAGGCACCGAGAGCGTTTCCCCGGCTGAGAATACGAACTTGG
>CAMCUZ010000088.1 GCA_945879145.1 uncultured Mediterranea sp. | reverse complement strand
GTGACCATCACGTAGCGCCCCTCGGAATGGAAGTAGGCCTCGTAGTCGTAGGGCAAGATGCGGTTAGGGAACTCGTGAAACAGCAAGTTGAAGTCCATGATGTTGTGCTGCTTGAGCAGGTAGCGAAAGCCGATGTATCGGTACTTAGCCAGCAGGTCGATGTTGCTGAACTTGGCTCTACCACGCTGGCCCGACATGTAGGAGAGGCCGTTACAAGCCCCGGCACTCACCCCAATGACGTAGGGGAAACGAATGCCCCGATCCATGAAATTGTCCAGCACACCGCAGGTAAACACCCCCCGCATGCCTCCTCCCTCAAGCACGAGTGCAGTATCTTTCATTCTGATTATGAGGTCTCTTTTCTCACCAGTCTCCATCATTGCAAATCCTCCTAAAAAAATATTATTTTTGGGGGCGAAGATAAGAAAAAAAATAAAAATACACTATCTTTGCGCAGATAAACCTATTAAATTATTAGATTATGATGAAAAAGACCATGTGGATTGCCGCGCTGGGCTTTGTTAGCTTGAGCGCTACGGCACAGGAAAAGCCTAAGGATGAAGGCTTTGTGTTCACTACAGTAAAAGAGAACCCTATTACCTCAGTCAAGAATCAGAACCGTTCAAGCACGTGCTGGAGCTTCTCCAGCGTGGCTTTCCTTGAGAGCGAGCTGCTGCGCATGGGCAAGGGCACGTTCGACCTGTCGGAGATGTTCATCGTTCACCACACGATGGTGGACCGTGCCGTGAACTATGTACGCTATCATGGCGACAGCTCTTTCTCTCCCGGCGGTAGCTTCTACGATGCCATCTTCTGTCTGAAGAACTACGGTCTGGTACCCCAGGAGGCCATGCCCGGCATCATGTACGGTGAAAAACTGCCCGTTCACAACGAGCTGGACGCCGTAGCTGGCGGCTACGTCGACGCCATCGCCAAAGGCCATCTGCGCAAGCTCTCACCCGTATGGAAGCAGGGTCTGAGCGCCATTTACGACACCTACCTGGGCCAGTGCCCCGAGACCTTCACTTACGAAGGCAAGGAATACACCCCGCAGAGCTTTGCCGCCATGCTGGGTCTGAACCCCGATGACTACGTATCGCTCACCTCGTACACCCATCACCCCTTCTACGAGAAGATGAATGTCGAGGTTCAGGACAACTGGCGCAATGCCCTCTCTTACAACCTGCCCATCGACGAGCTGATGGCTGTCATGGACAACGCCATCAAGAGCGGTTACACCTTTGCCTGGGGCAGCGACGTGAGCGAGCAGGGCTTTACCCGCAATGGCGTTGCCGTGATGCCCGATGCCGAAAAGGCTGCTGAGCTGAGCGGAAGCGACATGGCTCGCTGGACCGGCATGAAGCCCGAGAGCAAGCGCGAGGAGCTGACCTCAAAACCGCAGCCCGAAGTGACCGTAACGCAAGAGATGCGTCAAGAGGCCTTCGACAACTGGGAGACTACCGACGACCATGGCATGCAGATTTACGGTATTGCCAAGGACCAGACGGGCAAGGAGTACTTCATGGTGAAGAACTCTTGGGGTACGGACAGCAAGTACAAAGGCACCTGGTACGCCTCGAAAGCCTTTGTTGCTTACAAGACGATGAACATCCTGGTTCACAAGAATGCCCTGCCGAAGGATATTGCTAAAAAGCTTGGCATCAAATAAGGAGACATTAAATTAAATAAGGGGGTCGGCCCATAGCTGACACCCCATCTGATAATCCCCCAGTAAGCCACAACAGACAGCTTGCTGGGGGATTGCTGTTGTTGAAAAGTGCAGTCGAAGAAGTTGTAGGAGCAAAAAAAAGAAAACCCCTACTGAATGACTTCAGCAGGGGATCAGATGAGGTACCTGGCGGATTCGAACCGCCGTAGACGGTTTTGCAGACCGTTGACTAAGCCACTCATCCAAGGTACCAAAACGCGCTTGCAAGCGTTTGTTTCTCGTTTGCGGTTGCAAAGGTAGTGCTTTTTTTTGAACTAACAACTATTTTGGGCAATTTTTCTTTAAATTATTTTGATTACCCCTACAGCCGCAGGAACATGATGAGCGATAATCCCTTAATTTGCAATCACTTGTACAATTTTCGCAGGGATTATTTTTTTTTGATGCACCCTGCACAAAGCGGATTATTCGCCTCAAAACCACCGCCACAGCAAGCAGCAGCAGCAGTCCGACCACCACATCCTGCCACCCCATGCTCACCATAGCCAGCCTCCCACCTGGTGAATGACAAAGGTGAGCAGCCAGGCCAGCAACGTGGTATAACCCGCGGCAAAGAGGGCCCATCGCCATTTACCCGACTCCTGACGGATGGCTGCCAACGTGGCAATACAGGGAAAGTAGAGCAGCACAAAGACCATATAGCAGAAGGCGGTGAGCGGCTCTATGGGAATGCGGTCAGACAATGCCACACTGTCTGCATTGGGCTCGTTGGCATAGAGCACTCCCAGCGTACTGACCACCAGCTCTTTGGCACCGGCACCGCTCAGCAGGCCTATGCCCATGCGCCAGTCAAACCCCAACGGAGCAAGCACTGGCTCAATGGCCTGTCCGATCTGCCCGATGTACGAAGCCGACTGCTGCTCTTCCATCGTCATTCCCTCCGTGCCACGGGGAAAATAACCCAAGGCCCATATCAGGATCGAGGCCACCATGATGATGCCCCCCATCTTGCGCAGATACTGCTCCCCCTTCTCCCAGGTATGGCGGAGTATGGTGCGCCATGTAGGCATCCTGTAGGGAGGCAGCTCCATGACGAAAGGCGTGTCGTCGCCCCGCACCAGGAAGCGACTGAAGAGGCGTGACATCAGCACGGCCAGCACGATACCCAGCGCATAGAGGGCCAGCAGCACCAGGCTGGCATGATGGGGGAAGAAGGCACCGACCAGCACCAAGTAGATGGGCAATCGTGCGCTACACGACATGAGGGGCACGACCAGCATCGTGATGAGCCTGCTCTTGCGGTTCTCGATGGTGCGCGAAGCCATCACTGCGGGAACGTTACACCCAAACCCCATAATCAATGGGATGAACGACTTGCCGTGCAAGCCCATCTTGTGCATGATCTTGTCCATGATGAACGCAGCGCGAGCCATGTAGCCCGAGTCCTCCATCATCGAGATGCAGAAATAGAGTATGAGTATATTGGGCAGAAAGACAATCACGCCACCTACGCCACCTACAATGCCATCCACCAGCAGGTCCTTCAGGGCCCCGTCGGGCATGTAGGTGCGCAGCAACGAACCGATGCCATCCACAGCCCACTCAATGGCCTGCATGGGATATTCGCCCAGCACAAAGGTGCCCTGAAACATCAGGTAGAGGAAGAGGAAGAAGATCGGATAGCCCCAGATGCGATGCGTCACGATGGAGTCAATCACCTCCGTGGTATGCTCCGTATCTTGATGGTTCTCCACAAAGGTCTCCCTCAGGGCTCCGGTGATGAAGCCATACTTGGCATCGGTGATGGCCTGCTCACACTCTTCGTTGAGCACGCGCTTGATGCGTTCAGCCTCGTGGTTGCGGATGGAGAGAATCTCCTCGCCGTTGGGCAGTTGCCCCACCAGCTGCTCTATCTCGCGGTCGTTCTCGAGCAGCTTGATCGAGAGGAAACGGGTGGAGTACTTATAGCGTATCTGCTCATTGCGGCCAATGGCGAGCTTTACGGCATCGATGCTTCGCTCCAATTCAGGACCGTGGTTGATGTGGATGTGGCGATAGAAGTTGGTGGATTTCCCCTCTTCCGAATGGCTGCCGAAGGCATGGTCGGGCACGTACTGCTGATGCCAGCTCTTGAGGTCGTTCATCACTTCGGGCTTTACCATACCGCGCTTGTCCATGAAGTCGCTCCCCTCGTAGATGCCGATGATGGTATGAAACAGCTGCTCCACTCCCCTCCCCGTTCGGCTCACGGTGGGCACCATCGGCACGCCGAAGAGGCGTCCCAAGGTATCGTGGTCAAGATGATTGCCGCTGGCTTCAAACTCGTCGTACATGTTCAAGGCAATGACCATCCGCACGTTCATGTCGATGAGCTGCGTAGTGAGGTAGAGGTTACGCTCCAGGTTCGAGGCATCCACTACGTTCAGGATGATGTCGGGCGTCTCGTTGATGATGTGTCGGCGCACGTAGATCTCCTCGGGCGAGTAGGTGGAGAGTGAATAGGTGCCAGGCAGGTCAACCAGCTTGAAATGGTAGCCCTGGAACTCAAAGAAGCCCTCCTTGGCATCTACGGTCACTCCGCTGTAGTTGCCCACGTGCTCGTGGGCTCCCGAGGCGATGTTGAAGAGCGAGGTCTTGCCACAGTTGGGATTGCCCACCAGAGCCACGTTGATGGTGCGCCGCTTGCCCAGGGCCATGCGCTTCATCTGTTCATCCGTGAGGTGGACCACCTCAGTCAGTCCTTCCAATCGCTCGGTGGGAGCCGACTGGAGCAGTGCCTCGTGCTCGCTCATCACCTCAATCATCTCAGCCTCTTGGCGCCTCAACGAGATTTCATAGCCCATCACGCGGTATTCAATAGGGTCCTTCAGCGGCGCATTGAGCACCACCTCCACGCGCTTACCCTTTACAAAACCCATCTCTACAATTCGTTTTCGGAAGCCTCCGTGTCCCATCACCTTGACGATGACACCCTTCTCCCCTGTATTCAGCTCTGACAGTCGCATAATTCACAAATCAATTTATTCGGCGCAAATATACAACGATTGTACATAGCAGACAAATTATTTAGAATGTTTTTAAATAGAGAGGCGAAAATAGTACCATGCAGCAGAAAGGGGATTAGGGATTAGTGATTGGCGATTAGTGATTAGGGGGTGCGAAAACAAAACTGAAATCTGAAATAACTGAAATTCTTTTGCCGAAGTTCATGAAAAAAGCAGCCCCATGCGAACGGATAGCGTACCTGTTCGAACGGGGCTGCATCAT
>CAMCUZ010000087.1 GCA_945879145.1 uncultured Mediterranea sp. | reverse complement strand
GACTAAGCACCCCCTTGAAGAAGGCCGCAGGAACCACCACGGTGTGCTCCCTGCCTCTCGTCTGGTGCTTGCGGTTGGAGTGTCTTGGTCCACAGACGATGTAGAGCGCCCCTTCCTCCTTAGCCCAAGCGCGGCACTTCTCCTCCAACTCCTTCCAGTCGCCACGATTCAGGTTGTGGTCCTGTGGGCAGATGTTAGTCATATAGAAACTCTCTTGCATGGCCTTCCAGTGCCATCGGTTGTCGCCTGCTGGGCACATGTGTCCGCGGTCCCAACCACTTCCTTTGTAGTCATCGGTGGTTACGGCCTCGCGCTCCATCAGGTCGGGATCGGGCAGGAACCGATCACTGCGTCCTTCGCGCTCCACCAGTTTATCCGCATTCAGTTCCCAGGCCACCCAGTTGGGCAGGTTCCACTCCATATTGTACGATACCGTGTAACCCATCCTCTTCAAGATGAGTTCGCTGCGTGTACCTTTCAGCGACTCGGGTAGTTCCAGTCCACTGCTCTCAGCTGGCAAGTCGCTGAGCTTCTTCTGAGGTTGCCCGGCTACCTCCTGCTGTATTGGCGCACCCTGAGGCTCCTTGCCGAGCCAGTTGGAAACAGGTTCGTAGGCTGCACAAACTAGCACGACCAGCGCCACAAACAGGGTGACGCTAAGCGGCTGTTTATTGGATTTCTTTCTTCGTGCCATAAGATAGAATAATGTATTGGCCGATGCAATCTGGGCATTACCCCTCTCCCAAAATCTCCTTAGCCCGATAGAGAGCCACATTGATGTTGGGGCAAATGTTCTCCTCGCCAATCAGCTCGTAGAAGCCCGACTTGCCCAATACCAGATGCACCTTTTCCACTACGCCAGAGAGCACAATGGTGATGTTCTCCTTCTGCGACATTCTACAGAGGTTCTCCAGGTTATGGATACCCGTAGAGTCGATGAAGGGCACCTTGCGCATGCGGATGATGCGCACCCGAGGACGATCACCCATTTGGGCCATCATCTCTTCAAACTTCGTGGCAATGCCGAAGAAATAAGGACCATTGATTTCGTACACCTCCACACCTTCGGGAATGATGAGATGTTCTTCGTGCGTAGTGGCATCGGTCTCGCTATTGGGGTCAATTTCGTCCTTGATGACAGAAATCTCCGTAGTCTCCATCACACGACGCATAAAGAGCACGCAGGCTATCAGAAGCCCTATCTCGATGGCCACGGTGAGGTCAAAGATGACGGTGAGGAAGAAGGTGACCAGCAACACACTGACGTCGCTCTTGGGATTGCGAAGCAGGGCCTTGAAGGTGCGCCAGCCGCTCATGTTGTAGGAAACAATCACCAGCACACCGGCCAAACAGCCCATAGGAATATACTGAGCCAGAGGCATAAGCAGCAGCAGGATAAGCAATAAGACGACGGCATGCACCAGTCCAGCCACAGGCGTGCGGCCACCGTTGTTAATGTTGGCCATGGTACGTGCAATGGCACCTGTGGCAGGGATACCGCCAAAGAGGGGAGTCACCATGTTGGCCACACCCTGTGCAATCAACTCAGTATTGGAGTCGTGCTTGTCACCAATCACACCATCGGCCACAGTAGCAGAGAGCAACGACTCAATAGCACCCAACACGGCAATAGTCAAAGCCACAGGGAAGAGGCTACGTACAGCCTCCCAATTCAAGTCGGGCACCACGGCATCAGGCAACTCAGCCCTGATGCTGAAGCGATCGCCAATGGTATCAATACCCTCAATACCTGCGTAGTTCTTCATCACCCATACCACAGCCGTAACCAGCACAATGGCCACCAACGAACCGGGTATCTTCTTCGAGAAGCGCGGGGTAAGGGCTATGATTACGATGCTGGCTATGCTCACGATGGTGTTCCACCAGTTCACGCTATCCAAGTGGTCGAAATAGACCATCCACTTGCCCAGGAAATCACCCGGCGTCTTGAGCGGAATCATCAATGCATCACCCGCCTCAGTAAAGAGCAGATTTCCCTCTGGGTCCATGGCCTGCTGCTGCAAGCCCAGCACATCAGCTATCTGCGTGGTGAAGATGGTGACGGCAATACCGCTGGTAAAACCCACGATAATGGGGTAAGGGATGAATTTGATCACTGCCCCCAGCTTGAGCACACCGAGCAACACCAGCATCACACCGGCCATTAGCGTGGCCACCATCAGTCCTGCCTCGCCATACTGCTGGATAATGCCGTAGATAATCACGATAAACGCTCCCGTAGGACCGCCAATCTGCACCTTGCTGCCTCCCATCAGGGAGATCAGGAAACCAGCAATAATCGCCGTAATGATACCTTTCTCAGGCGATACACCTGAGGCTATACCAAACGCAATGGCTAAGGGCAACGCAACAATGCCCACAATCACACCAGCCATCACGTCGGCCATCAACGTCTCTCGTTTGTAGCCCCTCAGCGTGCTGACGAGCTTTGGTCTGAAAAAGTCGAACGCTTTCATTTTTTGCACAATCTTTTTTCCATGTGACACACCCCAGAAGGCATGTACCATATTTATCAATACTTGTTATCGGCTGCAAAATTAGATAAAAAGTGTGAGATTTAGTGGCTTTTAGAACAAAAACCACATCAGAAACATTAGAAACATTACATAAACCCTGTATCAGATGCTATTATTAAGAAAAAAGAGACTTCAATTCTTAAATTAATTAAACGAACAGAATTTTTATTAGTAATATTGTAATAATTACAATTAAAGTACTATCTTTGCAAACGAAAACAACAAGAGCCGACAAGTCGGCAAACAAAAGAGATTTGAACCCAAAAGATTTATCACTAAAAAACAAGAAACAAAATGAGCAAGAGTATTAAAGGAACAAAAACTGAGAAAAACCTACTGACCTCGTTTGCAGGCGAATCACAAGCCCGTAACCGCTACACCTACTTTGCCAGTGTGGCCAAGAAAGAGGGTTACGAACAGATTGCAGCCATCTTTACCGAAACGGCTGAACAGGAGAAGGAACACGCCAAGCGCATGTTTAAGTGGCTGGAAGGAGGCTGCGTAGAGATTACGGCTTCATATCCCGCAGGCGTTATTGGCAAGACCCTCGACAACTTGAAGGCTGCTGCTGCGGGCGAAAATGAAGAGTGGGCACTGGATTATCCCAAATTTGCTGACATTGCCGACGAAGAGGGATTCCCCGAAATCGCCCTGATGTACCGCAACATTGCTATCGCTGAGAAGGGTCACGAAGAGCGCTATCTGGCCTTCGTAAAGAACATTGAGGCCGGCAAGGTGTTTGCCAAGGATGAGGTTACGGTTTGGCAGTGCCGCAACTGCGGATTTATCTACGAAGGCAAAGAGGCACCTGAGCTCTGCCCCGCATGCCTGCACCCGAAGGCTTACTTTGAAGTGAAGAAGAACAACATGTAAACAGCTACGGACCCTCAAGGATCCCTGTAGTCCCTTCACCTACCACATTGTAAAAGGCCCGATACGCACCATTTATTGCGTATCGGGCCTTTCTTATATAAGTACTTAAAGAATTACTTGCTAGCCTCTATAGCACGGGGGTAGTCGATGGTATAGTGCAAACCACGGCTCTCCTTACGCTCCATGGCCTGCTTGGTAATGAGATAGCCCACGTTGATCATGTTGCGCAGTTCACACAGCTCTCGGGTGGCTTTACTACTCTTGAAGAGACGTTCAGTCTCTTCGTAGAGAATGTCCAGACGATTCCAGGCACGCGTCAGACGCACGTTGCTCCTGACGATACCCACATACGCCTCCATAATCTGGTTCACCTCCTTCATGCTCTGAGTAATCAAGATACGTTCTTCGGTGGAGATGGTGCCTTCGTCGTTCCATTCGGGAATATCCTCGTTGAAGTCGTAGCGGTCGATGACGCTAAGCGAATGTTTTGCCGCAGCCTCGGCATAGACAATGGCCTCAATAAGGGAGTTGCTGGCCAATCGGTTGCCGCCATGCAGACCCGTGCAGCTGCATTCGCCAATAGCATAGAGGCGACGGATGCTGCTCTGCCCGTCGAGGTCCACCTTGATACCACCACACAGGTAGTGGGCTGCCGGAGCCACAGGAATGAACTCCTTGGTGATGTCGATGCCAATGCTGAGGCACTTCTTGTAGATGTTGGGGAAGTGGCGCTTGGTCTCCTCGGCATCCTTGTGGGTTACATCAAGAAAGACATGGTCTTCACCACGCTGCTTCATCTCATTGTCGATGGCACGGGCTACAATGTCGCGCGGAGCCAGCGACAAACGGGGGTCATACTTCTGCATGAACTCCTTGCCATCAAGGGTGCGAAGCACCCCACCGTAACCACGCATCGCCTCGGTGATAAGGAACGAGGGCCGGTCGCCCGGGTGATAGAGGGCTGTGGGGTGGAACTGGATAAACTCCATGTCCTTTACCACACCCTTGGCCCGATAGACCATGGCAATACCGTCGCCCGTAGCCACCAAAGGATTGGTGGTATGGCGATAGACGGCCTCACAGCCTCCCGTGGCCATTACGGTAATCTTTGAGAGGAAGGTATCTACCTCGCCTGTGGTCTCATTGAGCACATAGGCGCCGTAGCACTTGATACCTGGGGTGTAGCGCGTTACGATGATCCCCATGTGATGCTGGGTAATGATTTCGACTGCATAGTGGTTGGTAAAGACGGTGATGTTAGGGTGTTTCTTCACCGTTTCAATCAGGCTAGTTTGGATTTCTGCCCCCGTATTATCCTTGTGATGCAAGATACGGAACTCGCTGTGACCACCCTCTTTATGCAAATCAAACGCTCCATCGGGCTTTTTGTCGAAGTTAACGCCCCAGCGTATCAGCTCCTGAATCTGTGCCGGAGCCTCAGTAACTACTTTCTCCACCGCTGCGCGGTCGCTGATCCAGTCGCCGGCAATCATGGTGTCTTGAATGTGCTTGTCGAAGTTATCCACCTTCAGGTCAGTGACCGAGGCGATGCCTCCCTGGGCAAAATAGGTGTTGGCCTCTTCCAGACCCGCTTTGCAGATCAAGGCTACACTGCCCTTCTCTGCCACCTTCAAAGCAAAGCTCATACCGGC
>CAMCUZ010000086.1 GCA_945879145.1 uncultured Mediterranea sp. | reverse complement strand
TCTACTGTTTCAGCTAATAAAGAGAAAAAGTGTCTAGTGAAATCAGGAAAAGACAGCCGCTTGGGCTGCAGGTGATCGCAGACCACACTGCCCTGGTCCGTCAGATAGATCATATAGAAGGGGTGCAGCAGGTTCTTCTTGTCGATGTTGATACCGGCATTCCGATTCTTCAGGATGAAGATGACTCCGGGCTGGGCCAGCTCCGTAGCGGCTACCACGGCATTCATGCCAAACGGGGCATGCTCTACGTCGGGGTGCTCCTTGACGTAGCTGAGCAGGTCGATGCGGAACTCGTTGAGCCCCAGGTCCATGATGTGGATACCACTCTCCATGTCCTCCATGTCAACCACCTCTTCCTGTAGTTTACGGAGCTGATTCTTGCGGTATTCCAGGTCGCCCTTCTCGTTGGTTGAGAGCAGGTTGTCATCGCCGGTGCTGGTCAGCACGGTGGCCTTCATGCGGCTCTCTACGCGCCCCTTCAGCTGGATGTAGTCGTCCAGTTCCATGTCGGGCCAGTAGTTGACCAGCTGGATGACCTTATTCCGGCTGCCGATACGATCGATGCGTCCGAAGCGCTGGATGATGCGCACGGGGTTCCAGTGGATGTCATAGTTGATCAGGTAGTCGCAGTCCTGCAGGTTCTGTCCCTCGGAGATGCAGTCGGTGGCTATGAGTATGTCAATCTCCTCCTTGGCCTGCGGAAAGAGCAGGTCGCGCTCCTTAGAACGGGGAGAGAAGTAGGTCAATACGTTGTTGAAGGAGAGGGGGAACCGGGGTATGGTGCAACGTCCGTCGGTAGTGCCGGTAATCAGTCCTACATGCAGCCCACACTCCTGCGTGATGCGCGGGGCCAGCTGTTCGTAAAGGTAGTTGGCTGTATCGGCAAAGGCGGTGAAGATGAGCACCTTCCGGTTGCCCTCGTTGAGGGGGTGGAGGAACTTCTCCTTTAGGTCGGTGAGCAGCTGCTGCAGTTTGCAGTCGTGTGCCGGGGTAATCTCCTGCAACATCAGCAGCAGGTGCTTCAGGATGTCGAGGTCGTGATGCAGGTCGGCAGCCCAGCGCACTACGTCCAAATCCCGCAGGTTGATTTGTGCTTTCTTGCCCACAAAGGGGTCGTTCTCGCTGTCGCCGTTGTCCAGGTCGTCGGTAAAGGTGGTGACATCTACGGTAGCAGCTGCAGGGTGACTGTCGATTACGGCGATGGTCTGCTCGATATAGTGCGTGATGCGCTCCAGGGTGAGCCGGAAGGAGTTGACACTGCTCTCTAAGCGCTTCAGCAGGTTGGTGGCCATCAACTTGCGGAGTCCTTTCTCCCGGCCATCAATGGAGATGCCCGAACCCTCCATGTTGATTTCGTAGTCGCCCTTGACGCTGTCGAAGAGGTAGAGCGAGGGGGTATAGATGGCGAGGTTCAGCTCGTTGAGCTGCCCGGCTATCTCGCCGAAGGTGATGCTTTCGTGCAGGTCGGTCAGCTTGGGGCGGCGAGAGCGGGGTGTCAGGCGGGTAGGGAACTGCCCAATTGCTGTGGTGTCGTAATACTTCACGATATGCCTGCGGCTGCGGGCAATCGTCACGGCGTCGAGCAGTTGGAAGAAGTCGAAGTTCAACGACTCCAACAGCCGCTCTGTGGTGCGCTGGCCAGCCTCCTGCTTGGTCCACTTGGTATAGGCCGACTGGGCGTTGCGAAAGATGTCATCGATGCTGCGGTCTAACTCCAGCGCTTCGTTCATCTGCTCCACATGGCCTTCGTAGGCCAGCTGTAGCTGGTTCTTCAGGTCGTTGAAGCGATTGTTGACCGGTGTGGCGCTGAGCATCAGCACCTTGGTCTTGACCCCTTGGCGTATGACCTTTCTCATGAGCCGCTGGTAGCGGTTCTCTTTATCTTTTACTTTTTCATGGATATTTGTTAAATCATCGTCCGTCTCCTCGTCCACATTGCCTCCGTTGCGGAAGTTGTGGCTCTCGTCGATGACAATCAGGTCGTAGTTGCCCCAGTTGATGCGTTCCAGGTCGATGCCTGCCGAGATGCCACGGTCGCGGCTCAGGTCGCTGTGGAACAGGATGTCGTAACGCAGGCGGTCGGCTACCAAAGGGTTATTTTTGTAGTTGGCCTTGAAGGTGCTCCAGTTGTCGTACAGCTTCTTGGGGCAGAGCACCAGCACGCTCTTGTTTCGGTTTTCGTAATATTTGATGACGCTCAGCGCCGTGAAGGTCTTGCCGAGCCCCACCGAGTCGGCCAGGATGCAGCCGTTGTATCGCTCTAATTTGTTGATGATGGCCAGGGCAGCATCTTTCTGGAAGTTGTAGAGCTTGTTCCAGATGATGCTGTTTTTGAATCCGGTGGCCTCATTGGGTAGCACGTCCTCGCTGATGTCGTCGAGGAACTCACTGAAGAGGTGGTAGAGCGTGATAAAGTAGATAAACTCTGGGGCGTTCTCGTTATAGACGGTCTCGATATGCTGCAGCACCTCGGTCGTCACCTCTTTGAACTTCTCGGTGTCGTTCCAAAGGTCGTTGAAAGTCTTCAGGTAGGCTTCGGCTAAGGGGGATGGCATCACGTTGACCATGGAATAGACCGTGTTGCCCCGTTCGCAACCCAGCTCGGTCGTGGTGAATTCGTTGAAGGGTACGTAGGCGTAAGGTGCTTCGCGCTGCACGTGCAGGAATCCACCCATAGCCTCTTGCGAGGCGTTGGACTTAAAGCGTACTTTCCGGCGAATCCAGTCGGCACACTCCTTGGCTATGGCTTTCTGCTCCAGCTTGTTGCGCAACTTTACCTCAAAGTCGGAGCCATAGAGATTGCGCTCACGGTTGAGCTTGGGGATGAAGAACTCCCTCTTCTCTTTCTTCACCTTGTCCTTGATGAAGGTGGGCGAGGTGAAGATAAAGCGTAGTTCTTCCACCTGCTCCAGCTCCTGCTTCAGCACCTCGTAGGCATAGATGGAGAAGGAGGCTGCAGCAATGGAGATACTCGAACCTGGGCTGGACAACTTCGATTTGAGGTCGTCAATAACCCGCTCGGAGAGGTTGTTGATAACTTTTGGCAATTCCATAGGCGTGCATTTCTCGTTGGTTTATAAAGGCCAAATCATCGGTTGCAAGGTCATCAACCTATCATTTGGCCTTTGTGTATGCATGCCTATCGGGCTGGAAGTTCACCATAAAAAAAGGTGTGAACTTCTTCTTATGGTGTTCCGGGGTACAAGCCTAGGAATATTTGGACCCCCTCCGTCAATAAGAATTTGCCCACACCCATACAGGGTGCAAGGCATCTTCTATCGTTATTGACAGAGATTGGTCCTTCCTAACGCTTGTCTGCGTACAGGGAAGCCAACCATCATTGATGTGGTCTATATCCAAATGAGAAGTTTCCTAGGCTTGTTTTCTGGAACACCACAATGATAGTCTGATGCTGCTATTGGTTAATATGTTTTGTTACTTACTGTTGTTTCTGGTTCGTATTTCTTGTTTTTTATAAATTCGGCGGCAAATATAGCTCTTTTATTTTGTTTTCGAAAATTTTCTGCAGGGCATTGTGCCTATTGGGGCAGGCATTAGGCGACAATGGCAGCACACCAGTGTGTTATTGCCGCTGGTTGAGGGTGGCTCGCTCGGCGGATTCATGCTTTCTACAAAACGCTCTTCCAGGCGTATGGCATCAAAGGGGACGGAGGGTGAAGCAGTCAATATCTGGGGCCCATGTCGTACGGCTGGTCATCTCTACCAGGTTGTATCCAGAGTGCAGTGTGATGGGGAAAGAGATCTCGGCTGTTACCGACGTGAACCGTGCCACCGTCTCACCGTTCACAATCACCTCCAGCCCCCTGTTGTCGGCTGGCAAGCAGTTTACAGTCATCTGATAGCTACCACCCTGATCTGACCACACGTGTGGCCATACCACGGCATTCTCCCTGCAGCCACCGGCATAGCGCACCACTCGTCGGCCCGATGCCTTGCTCTCAATCGCATAGTGAATCTCCTTTTTGCGCTTACCCAGGTCGTTGAAAAGCGGTAGATAGGCCCATTCAGCTTCATAGCGTCTCGGCTCTATCCGACGCTGAGCCTCTACTCGATAGATGGCCACGTCGTGAGGGGGGACCACCGCAGTGATGGAATCATATACGGCCTTCAGGTTGCGCTGCGCAAAGAGGTCGCGCAACTTAGTCTTGCCCTCCAGTTCCAACTCTGCAAGGGCTATGGAGATCCGTCGGATGGAGTCTGTAGGATTATAGAATGCCACGGCACGTACGTTGCCGCGTGTTTGCTCTATGTCCTTCACCAGCACATAGGTGCCTTCTGTGGCCTGAACTGGGTAGGCCTGCAGACCAAGGGAGTCTTGGTTGAGCGCGATCAGCTCGCTGTTCTTGAGGAGTGCCAACGAGTGTGGGGGAATGGATGTGAGGTCGCATCCAATCAGTAGGGGTGACGATAGTATGCACCACAGGCCAAAGTGTACACGCTCTTCGCTTTCGCTGAGCGTGCGTCCTATCTCCAGCATGTCCATGTCGTTGAAGTGACCTTCGCGGCAGTAGGCCGATAGCGGTAGGTTTTTCTCGATGATGTGCTTCACCGACCCCCAGCTGCAATTGATGTCGCCGCTGATGCGCCATGATGCTGCCAGCTCTTTGGCCCAGGTACCAGGGAAGGCCCAACGGCAGATATTCATTTCTACCAGCTTGCTGCTTGCGCGTTGGAAGGCCTTGCTGATGGCGGTGTAGCGTTGCTGCTCTTCCAGATCAAGCTCCTGTCCGGCTCCGCAATAGTCAATCTTGATAAAATCGAAGTCCCAGCGATTGAAGTAGAGCGCTGCGTCTTGTTCCTCGTGCCCATAGAGCCCCGCGCCGATGCCATTGCGGTCCTTATCCCAAATGCTTCCACAGGTCACGGCTCCAGCATCCGAATAGATGCCAGCCTTCAATCCCAAGCTGTGAATATAGTCGGCCACAGCCTTCATGCCTCCCGGGAAGCGCTGTGGATGGGGGTGCATCTCTCCCTGCTCATCGCGGTAACCAAAGAATCCGTCATCAATATTAATATAAGTATAGCCACTCTCCTTCAGACCGGTAGCTACCAGGGCATCTGCCTGTCGCTTAATCAGGGTATCGCTGAT
>CAMCUZ010000085.1 GCA_945879145.1 uncultured Mediterranea sp. | reverse complement strand
CCGTGACCCCATGCGTGACAGGCATGTATTCTAACCAACTGAACTAACGCACCATGAAGTCAAATATTCATCTCTCTGTTAACGTTTCCTTTTTCGTTAACGGCTGCAAAGGTACGACTTTTTTTATAATCTGCAAGCGTTTAGATGAAAAAAATATTATCTTTTTTCTTTTATATCACGTTTTCAGCGAGTTAGCTTAGTGATTCTTTTTGAGCTGTTGCATCAAAGTTACATCTTTGAAGGTGCCTTCTACGTTCCACCACCGCTTTAGCGTACCGCAGGGTGTGAAGCCGCAGGTGCTGAAGAGCTGCATGCTGCAGGTATTGTCGCTTGCAATATGGGCCACCAGTTGCTCCATGCCGAGGAAACGAAAGGCGTAGTCACAGAGCAGTTGGAGCGCTTCGGTAGCGTATCCCTTGCTTTGATGTGCTTGGAGCACGGCGATGCCCACTTCGGCATGGCGGTGGAGGGGCTCAAAGTTGAACAGGTCAATGGCTCCTACGGTCACGTGGGTGGTACGCAGCTCCATCATCAGCCTAACCTGTTTGTCGGCATAGAGGTCGGCTTGTGAGTTGATGATGTATTGCCGCAACACCTCACGCGAGTAGGGCACCTGTCGGTTGCTGACATCCCAGAGGGTGGTGTCGTTCTCGATGGTGTACATCATGTCGAGGTCTTCGGGCTCCAGGGCGCGAAGCTGTAGGTGGGGGCCTTGTAGGTACATTTTTTGGGGGATTAGTGATTAGTGTTTAGTGTTTAGTGATTAGGGATGAGGTTTTGTTAGTCGGTTAAATTGATTTGCTGCGTGAGCACTTTCTGACTGGGGTGGCAGAAGAGGGTGGCTACTAAGGCAATGAGGGCACAGAGCAGCCCGCTGTAGCTCAGGCAGAGGTAGTAGGTGAGCATACCGCAGACTACTGGTATCCAGAGCAAAAGCAGACGCAGCATACTCCAGCAACTGTAGCGCTGCAGGGCCTGTTCAGTGCCGCAGGAGTTGATGCGGTGGGGCAGGGCCCAGGCGAATAGCTTCAGTGAGAGGGGCACGCAGAGGGCTGTCAGCAGGATGGTGATGGTCTCGGCCAGATAGCTGGCACGAACGTTGTCAGTCCAAAGTCCATGCTGCTCGGGCTGC
Organism: uncultured Mediterranea sp.; assembly: GCA_945879145.1. Classification (GTDB taxonomy): domain Bacteria; phylum Bacteroidota; class Bacteroidia; order Bacteroidales; family Bacteroidaceae; genus Bacteroides. The sequence continues at coordinate 4,641 of CAMCUZ010000085.1, read as the reverse complement.
AGTTCGTAATAAGCCAGCAGCAAGATGGGTGTAAGCCATACCAAAGCGTAGAGGATGGTGAGCTGGCGGACGATGCGTTGAATAAGTTGTTGCATGATGATTGTGCTATATGTTACAAAATAGTGGGCTCTATAGATGAATAGTGGGTACTATATATATAAGGTATAGAGAGGTTATACGGGCGATTCGAAGGGGGTGCGGTAGAGGATGCTGCGACCTAGGGTGACTTCGTCGGCATACTCTAGCTCGTCGCCCATGGCCACGCCTCGGGCTATGACGCTGATCTTTACCGGTAGGCCCTGCAACTTGCGGGCAATGAAGAAGTTGGTGGTGTCGCCCTCCATGGTGGTGCTCAAGGCCAGAATGATCTCTTTTACGTTGCCTTGCTTGACGCGCTCTACCAGACTGTCAATCTGAAGGTCGGCTGGGCCTACGCCATCCATGGGGGAGATGACTCCTCCCAGTACGTGGTAGAGGCCATGGAACTGCTGTGTGGCCTCTACGGCCATGACGTCGCGCACGGTCTCCACGACGCATACCTGCGAGGCATCGCGCCGTGGGTCAGCACAGAGGTTACAGCGCTCCGTATCAGAGATGTTGTGACACACCTGACAGTACTTTACCTCGTGCTTCAGCCGGATGAGCGATTCGCCCAGGGCCTCTACCGTGGCATTGTCTTGCCGCAGCAGGTGGAGCACCAGACGTAAGGCGGTCTTGCGACCCACGCCTGGCAGCTTGGAAAACTCGCCCACGGCCTTTTCGAGGAGTTGCGATGGATATGGTCCGTTCATACTTATGGTCTATAATTTGTTTGAATTGGTGGGCAAATATACGGAGTTTTTCGATGAGGGGGTGTTTTTTCAGGGAATATTCTTATCTTTGCCCCCGAAAGTTGAACTTGAAATGATAATGTATGGTTATTAAGAGCGCAGAATTTGTGATTAGCAATACCGATGTAGCCAAGTGTCCGCAGGGCCAGCTGCCAGAGTATGCCTTTATCGGACGAAGTAATGTGGGAAAGTCGAGCTTAATCAATATGCTCACCCAGCGGAAGGGATTAGCCATGACCTCCTCTACGCCGGGAAAGACGTTGCTCATCAACCATTTCCTTATTAATAAGGAGTGGTATCTGGTGGACTTGCCGGGGTATGGCTATGCGCAGCGCAGTGCCAAGACACAGGCGCAGATTGACCGTATCATTCGCTCATACGTGCTGCAGCGTGAGCAGATGGCCTGCCTGTTTGTGCTCATCGACAGTCGTCATGCTCCGCAGGCTATCGACCTGCACTTCATCGAGTGGCTGGGTGAGAACGGAGTGCCTTTTGCTCTGGTCTTCACCAAGGCCGATAAGTTGGGCGTGAATGTCCTCAAGGCCAACGTCAAGGCCTACCTGGATCAACTGGAGGAGCAGTGGGAGGAGTTGCCGCCCCATTTTGTCACCTCGTCAGAGCGAGCGATGGGGCGCGACGAACTCTTGAACTATATCGAAAGCATTAACCGCTCGATTGCGGGAGAGGGGGATTAGTGTTTAGTGATTAGTACATTATTTTTTTCTAAATTTAAATAGACCGATAATGAAGAAAATGACCTGTTTTGCAATCGTATGGATTGCGTGGATGTTTATGGCTGCTGTGCCTTGTCAGGCGCAGTCGCTGCAGGACCTTCTGGGCAAGGCTACTCAGGTGGTTGAGGCTGTGAAGGGTAGTGGCAGTGTAAATATGGTGGGTTCGTGGACCTACAGCGGCTCGAGTATCGAATTCGAGTCGGACAACGTGCTCTCCAAGGCTGGAGGCAGTGTGGCTGCCAGTGCGGTGGAGAAGAAACTGGACGAGTACCTCACCAAGGCGGGTATCAAGGCGGGTAATACGACGTTTACCTTTGCCCAGGACAGCACGGTGACCGTAGTCTGGAATGGCAAGGAGAAAAAGGGTACCTACTCCTACAACGCTTCGACTCAGAAGGTGACGCTGAAGTTCAGCAAAATCATCACCATCCATCCTAAGTTGACAGCTAAGAGTGATGAACTCGATCTGCTCTTCGAAGCCGACAATCTGCTCAAACTGATTACTTACCTCACCAGTAAGTCGGGTAACACCACCTTGCAGAGCATCAGCGCATTGGCCAAGAACTACGACGGTATGCTCCTGGGCCTGGCGCTCAAGAAGGAGTAACGCCTGCCGAAGCTGTCTGCATCTGTTGAAGCGAGATAGCGTCAGCAGAAGTGATAGGAAAAAAACATCCCCCTTTCGTCACATAGCGCGGAAGGGGGATGTTTGCATCTTATCGCTAACCGAATCAGCAGCTTACTGCTTGGCAGGGATGTGTTTGAGGATATCTACGAGATGGTCCCAGAACTTCTGTACGGTGGGAATCAGCATACGCTCATCGGGCGAGTGAACGCCCTGCAGGGTAGGACCAAAGGAGATCATATCCAGATGAGGATATTTATCGAGGAAGAGACCACACTCCAGTCCGGCATGGATGGCCTTGACCTTGGCCTCTACGCCAAACAGGCGTTTGTAGCTCTCGGCGGCAATCTCCAGAATCTCTGAATGGGGATTGGGTTTCCAGCCGGGGTAGCCGTCACCGTGGCTTACCGTGGCCCCCGCCATTTCGAATACGGTACGTACCATCGTTGCGATGTCTTCCTTGGCCGAGGTGGTCGAGCTGCGCTGGCTGGTCTCTATGCGGAGGATCTGGTTGGGCTTCATCTTGACCGAGGCCAGGTTGGTGCTGGTCTCTACCAGACCGGGAATGTCTTGGCTCATGGCATAGACGCCGTGGGGCGTGGCATAGAGGGCTTGAATCAGCCGATGGGTAGTATCGCGGTCGATGGCTGTGGCTTGGTGGGCTTCCGACTCCATGATCAGCGTCAAGTCGGGATCTACCACGGCATACTCAGCCTGTACCTCGGCTGCAAACACGTTGAGTGCAGCACGCAGGTCGTGCTTCAACACTTCGGGCACAGCTACAATGGCGTGTGCTTCGCGGGCAATGGCGTTGCGCAGGTTACCACCGTCGATCTCGCAGAGTAGCAGGTCGCCCAGTTGAGAGGCTCGCTGCAGGAAGCGGGTCAGAATCTTATTGGCATTGGCTCGTCCCAAGTGAATATCTCCACCCGAGTGGCCTCCCTTGAGTCCCTTGACAGCCACTTTGCAGCAGAAGTAGTCGGCAGGTACGGCAATGGATTCATAATGTAGGTCGCCCACTGAATCCACTCCTCCAGCACAGCCAATGAAGAGCTCGCCTTCATCTTCTGAGTCGAGGTTGAGCAGGATGTCGCCATTCATGAATCCCTCTTGCAGGGCAAAGGCGCCTGTCAGGCCGGTCTCCTCGTCGATGGTGAAGAGGCACTCAATGGGTCCGTGCTCCAGGCTCTCGTCGGTCAGTATGGCCAGTTCGGTGGCTACACCAATGCCGTTGTCGGCCCCTAAGGTCGTACCCTCAGCGCGTAGCCATTCGCCGTCGATGACGGTCTTTATGGGGTCGTTCATAAAGTCGTGCTGTACGTCGTTGTTCTTCTCGCACACCATGTCCACGTGCGACTGCAGTACGACAGTCTTGCGGTTTTCATAGCCCGGAGTGGCCGCTTTTTTAATCAGCACGTTGCCCACGCTATCTACGCGATGTTCCAGGCCATGCTTCTCGGCAAACTGCTTCAGGTAAGCCACGATTTTCTCCTCCCGCTTTGAGGGGCGGGGCACTTGGCAGATCTCCTCGAAATAGCGGAAAACACCTGCCGGTTTCAGTTCGTTCTTTTCCATTTTTTCTCTTTTTACCCTTGAATAAGGGGTGTTTTATTATTAATATTGTTTAAAAATAAAGGCTATTTGATTTCCTTGCTCTTTTTTTGCAGAAAAAATCTGCTGAGAGTCACAGCAAAGTTCTATCTTTGCGCTCGCTAAAGGGCGAAGAGGTGAGGCTATCCCACCTGGTTTCGGCTTTTTGAGCAAACAAAAGTAGAAAAAAATGCTGTATAGTGTGCTTCTGATATTGTTAATAGTTGCTATTAGCGTGGTACTTTTGGGCGTGAAGGTTTTTTTCGTGAAGAATGGCCGCTTTCCCAATAGTCACGTCAGTGGCAGCAAGGCCATGCGTCAGCGCGGGATAGGCTGTGTGCAGTCGCAGGACCGCGAGGCACAGCGCAAGCCCCGCTTCTCGATTGAGGAGATAGAGCGGGCCGTGGAGTAAGTTGCATGTCATACATAGAGTGGCATATCATATATAGATAGGAATAGGAATAAAAATAGAAATATAGATTAAACACGTATGAAGAGAATGAAATTTCTTTTGAATGGTTTGGCAGCGCTGCTGCTGGTTGTATTGTTTTCACAATGTGCAGGTGGTGCGGGTAAGCCGGCTGCCGATGTTCCGGCACAGGCTGGCCTGTCGGGCATGAAGATTGCTTTTGTTGAGGTGGATACCTTGCTGGCTAAGTACAACTTCTGCATCGACCTGAACGAGGCCATGGTGAAAAAGAGTGAAAACGTGCGCTTGACCCTCAACCAGAAGGCCAACGAACTGGAGAAGCAGAAGCGTGAGTTCCAGACCAAATACCAGAACAATGCGTTCCTCTCTGAGGAGCGTGCTCAGTCGGAGTACAACCGCATTGCCAAGCTGGAGCAAGACCTGCAGGAGCTC
>CAMCUZ010000084.1 GCA_945879145.1 uncultured Mediterranea sp. | reverse complement strand
ATATCAAGCACGAGGCGATCGGTTTCGTTCATACCTTGCGAGCCAATCTGCGTCAAGTTGTGGATGCTACGGTCAACATCCTTGTCGATGATACCCTCTACGGAGGTGACGCAACGATCTTCCATGGCCATCACAGCTGAGAGCACGGCGGTGGAAACGCCAGTGGTCACCTTCAACGCACAGCTGGGCTTAGCTCCGTCGCAAATCATTCCCGTAAGGTTGGCTATCATGTTCTGCACGGCAAACGACACCTTGCGGTAGTCGCCACCCATCAGCCAGGTAATACCACAGCTGGAGCCAGTAGCTGCCACTACGCAGCCGCAGAGTGCCGACAGACGTCCCAAGCTCTGCTTGATGTAGATTACGGTGAGGTGGCTCAGCATGAGCGCACGAATCAATTCCTCCTCGCTTTTGCCAGTCTCTTCGGCATAGATGACTACCGGCAGCGTGGCCGAAATGCCCTGGTTACCACTGCCCGAGTTGCTCATCACGGGAATCATTGCCCCAGCCATACGCGCATCGCAAGCCCCAGAGGTGTAAGAGAGAATGCGTGAGAAGATGCTGTTGCCCATCATGCGCTGCTCGTTAGGTCCCTGAATCATACGACCCAGACCATGGCCAAAGTCACCACGGAAACTGGCTTCAGCAGCAGCCTTGTTCAATCGAGCCGTCTCAAGGATAAAACGAATTTCATCCAGGGGAGCCGTGGTGGCAAAGTCAAACACCTTCTGCAGCGAGAGGGGCACCTCCTCGTCGCCATGCGTTGTTCCCTGAATCGACGTGCGCGCATCAAGCAGCACCTTATCATCTTTGGCCACATATACGAAGCGGGTATGACCACCCGCAATGATAGCCGTGGCTTCGCATCCCTGGGCACGACAAACCACCTCTATATAGAGTTTCTCAGCAATATCCTGTTTCAAGCTGATATGGATGCGCTTCTCATCAATGAATTGGCGTCCCTCGGCCACAGCTTGCGGTGTGCAATCCTTGAGCACCTCAAGTTGATAGGCAGAACGACCAATCAACGCACCCAGGGCCACAGCAATAGGCAAGCCAATCATCCCCGTACCGGGAATGCCCACGCCCATCGCGTTCTTCAGGATATTTGCACTGAGGCGAACCTCAATCTGTTCGGGACGACAGGCCAGCGTCTCGGCAGCCTTAGCCACACACAAGGCTACCGCAATAGGCTCTGTACAACCAATGGCCGGAACCACTTCTCTTTTTACCAAGCGAATAATCTGCGCTCTTTCTTCAGGAGATATCATAGTATATGAGTTTAATAATGTTTTAAAGCGTTCGATACGTCAAGGTTCAGCAACCAGCACCTTCCCTTGCGAGGGCAAATGTACAAAGAAGATGCGAAAAGCCTGCAAAAACAGCCGTACAAATTTGACAAATTGCCAAATTCAGCCTATTTTTGTGCGTTTTTAATACAACACTCAACGAAAAATCATGGCTGGGATCTATCTGCATATACCGTTTTGCAAGAAGCGATGCATCTACTGCGACTTCTACTCTTCAACGCGTAGCGACCTGCGCACACGCTACGTGGAGGCACTATGCAGCGAGCTGGAGCAGCGCATCGGCTACCTAAAAGGGGAACCCGTCAAGACACTCTACCTGGGTGGTGGAACCCCCTCGCAACTCACTACGGAGCAGCTGACGCGCCTGTTCGACAGCCTACAACACCTTGTCAAACTCAACGAATTGGAAGAGGTGACCCTAGAAGCAAACCCCGACGACCTGACCGACCGCTTCGTAGAAGGACTCACCACCCTGCCCATCAACAGGCTGAGCATGGGTATTCAGAGCTTTGACGACAAGATGCTCCACCTGCTCAACCGGCGCCATACGGCTCAGCAGGCCCGCGAAGCAGTAGCTCGATGCCGTGCAGCGGGATTCACCAACCTGAGCATTGATCTCATGTACGGCCTGCCGGGACAAACGGTCGAGGCTTGGCACCACGACCTACAGCAGGCCATCACCCTGGGCGTAGAGCATATCTCGGCCTACCACCTCATTGTAGAAGAGGGTACCCCACTCCATCGCCTCTGCCAAACCAACCAACTGCACGAGGCCGATGAAGAGCTAAGCGTAAGCCTCTTTGAAGAGCTCACCAGCACGTTGCAGCAGGCTGGCTACGTGCACTATGAGATTTCTAACTTCTGCCTTCCTGGTTATCACTCCCGCCACAACAGTGCCTACTGGCATGGCATCCCCTACCTGGGCTGTGGTGCATCGGCCCACTCGTACAACGGGGTGAGCCGTGAATGGAACGCGCCCTCTATCGACCGATACATCGCTGGCATAGAGGAGGGGAAGCGTGACTATGAGCAGGAACAGCTTGATAGAAACACGCGCTACAATGAGATGGTAATGACCGCCCTGCGTACCCGCGAAGGAGTCTCGATAGAGCAACTCAAGCAGCAGTTCGGCGCCACCTACTCTGCCTACTGCCTTCGCATGGCCCGTCCTCACCTAGAGCAAGGACTCATGGCCCTAAGCGAAGGTCGGCTCCACCTGACACACCAAGGAATCTTCGTTTCCGATGACCTCCTTTCCGACCTGATGATGATCTAAAACTGACGCGTTGATTCGTTGCATTGATTATAGGTCAAAATATATCCTATTTACACATTTTCTCCAGAAATTCAATCATAAAGATAGGTTATATTACATCTTTATTTCATTTTTGCTTCAAATACACACATTACCTTCCATAAAGTCACCTCCCAATTGATATAAATCAAGAAATGAGGGTATAAACCGCACTTTTCCAACTGAAGATTTGTATGGAATGGAAGAATGGCTTTACCTTTGCAGCAGAAAAAGGATACAAAGCAAAAACAAATACACTAAGAAAGGTTGTTTTCAAGAGGTATATTTCTTGAGGTATAAAAGATTGAAGGATAACTTTTTTAAAAGGAACTTGTAAGAAACGAAAAGGAGATTGAGCAATAGACATGATTTGCATAGTTATTAAAGTGTTTTTTATTAAGGTAAGTTTTTAGGATTAACAAAAAGTAAGTAGTATGAAACGTTTTGGAATGATCTTGTTGGTTGCCCTTACGATGGGCACCAACCTGTTTGCAGCGGGCAATCTGCCCACGACAGAGAAAGAAAGTTGGAACGTAAACATCAATGTGAGCAAGTTGAGCAGATACCTGCAGCTATCTGGTAGCCAGCAAGAAGAGGTGGCCTATATCTGCGCTTACTTCAACGAGCAAATGGTACGTGCATCTCACAGCCGCAAGAACAAGAAAGAGACGATGCTACACAACGCCATCTATGGCAACTTGAAGCTGATGAAAGGGACCCTCAACGAAAAGCAGTACGGAGAATACGTACGCCTGCTCAACATCACGTTGCGCAACCGTGGCATCGCTATGGAACAAGATAAATAAGCTCTTCATAGCCATTCATGATACAAGCGATACCGCTGCCGGGAAGCATGACCTTCCCGCGTAGCGATATCGCTGCATTTATTGTTAGGGCGTACTATTTTTCTACCCGATAAGCCCTGCAATGAAGGGATGCGTTGCGATTAGAGGGCAAAACGTTCATGCACCTCACGCTTGAATTTCTTGGAAATCTGCACCTCCTCAATGTCATGGAAGGGGGGATAAAACTGACAACGATTCTCCTTAATCAACATCAGATAATCCAGATTGACGATAAAACTCTGATGCACCTGCACGAAGTTGGGCGAAAGGGCCACAATATGGTCTGCCGTAATACCCCGACGCATCTGTAACACAGGCTGTACAGTGGAGAGCACCTCCCACAACTTTCGTTCCGAGTTGTAGCGGAAATAGCCCACTTCAGAGGGGTGCATCACATAGATTTCATTCTGCGAAGAATAGACCATGAATGCCTTCTGCATGCCATCCCCAGAGACCACAGGTTTGGGATGCGGCTTAGACTCGGACTTTGTCTCAACAGGAACATAGCCAGCAATAAAGCGTTCCAAAATCTCATTCAAATCCACGGGTAGGAAGGGCTTGAGCAGGTAATCGAAAGCAGCCTCACGGATGGCATGAATCATGTACTTGTCGTAGGCGGTGTAGAACACCACCTTCATTCCCCAAGGCTCCTGCTCCCGCAGCTGACGCATCAAGCTCATGCCGGTAATGTCGGGCAACTCCACATCAAGGAAGAGCAGTTGGGGCTTCAAATGCACAATAGCTTGGTAAGCCTCAGCCCCCGTAGAGTAGGCGCCCACCAGCTCGAACCGTTCGTCTTTTGAAAGTTGCTCGCTCAGGTTGACAAGCGACATGGCATCGTCATCTACAATGGCAACACTATATTTTTCCATAATCTACTCAATATATGCTAATAGTCACTATGCGTTCTTTGTTATTTTCGGGGACGAAATTAGAGAAAAGTTTTGAATCCACCAAATGCAGAGGCCTGCCAAAGTAACTATTTATCACAAAAAACAAGACAACTGGTCGTTTTATGCAACTAAACGAACCAAAAAAGTTATATTTGGTAATTAAATTTTTTGGGGATGCTGATGCGAATGCGACAACCTTTCTCACCCTGTGGAGAGACCACATCATCTACAACGACCTCAATGGGCTGCTTGTTGCGGCGGTTGAGCAGCTGAACGGTCTGCATTACGACCTTCAGCCCAGTGCCTGTGCCATGGTGAGCACTCTGTACCTTGAAACCGCCGCCATTGTCCGTCACCTCAATCACGAAGCGCTCTACTCCCTGTTGCGGACTCGTCATACCGAAAATCTGTATCGAGAGCCGCTTAGGTCCCTGCTTGCCGCGCAGGGCATGCTTGATGGCATTCTCTACAGGAATCTGAATCATCATGGAGGGGATAAACAGCTTGTCGGCATCGAGTTGAGGGTCGATGATTATCCTACTCTCAAAGTCATCGCCCAGGGATTTCCGTTCCAGGGCAATGTAGGTTTCCACAAAGTCGAGCTCTTCATGCAGTGTTACGCTCAGTTGGTCAGCCATCTCCAGGTTTCGTCGCATCAGTTTGACAAGCCCCATCAGTTCCTGCTGTTCGTGAGCTTCGCAGCCGTTAAGGTGGTGGCTCAGCACATTGAAGATAAAGTGGGGCGACATGCGATTGCGCATGTTCTCCCAGCGCATGGCCGACACCATGCGATGCGCCTCCTGCAGCATACGTTGCCGCTTCTTTTTGCTGTAAAGGAAGTAGAGGATGGAGGCGAAGACAATGGTGATGATGAGCAAAAACCAGACCAACTGCGTACGCTGCAGCTGGAGCACATGCGTACGCTGCTGTTGTATCAAGATGTTCTTGGCCAGCAACGTGGAGTCCTGCTGATAGCGAAGGGCCAGATCGGCACTACGCATACGTACCCGTTCGCTGCGCACCGAGTCGTCAAGCTGCACGTTCTGTTTCAGGTAGTGATAAGCCTTGCGGTAGTCACCCGTAGCAACAAAGTAGCGTTCCAGCACCTTATTTCGAATCAGCACCATGTTCTGGTCGATACCATCGGCTGAGGGGCTTGCATCATAGTAGCGCCGTGCCAAGGGATAGTTGTCGTTCTGCAGAGCCACCCCCATACGCTGGGTAGCGATATAGTAGAGGGCAATAGGTAACTGAATACGCCGGAAGAAGGGCTCACAGCGATCCAAGTAGTGGGTGGTGGAGTCCGTCTGATGCAGATGAAGGAAACAGTCAGCCAAGTTGAGCCAGCAGAGGTTGGTCTGGAACTCTGTCTCGGGATATTGTCCAATGAGCTGCTCCAGCTGTTTGAAGTAGCAGATAGCCTGCTGGTAGTTACCCCGGTAGTAATAGGAGTTGCCACGATTGTTGAGATAGAAGTTCTTCTCAAAAGGGAGCATTTGGTCGTAGTAGCGGGCAGCCAGATCGTAATACCGGTCACACTCGTCATAATCACGCAGAGCCATGTAGGTATGGGCCAGGCCATAGTAGATAGGAGTCTTCTCTTTGTCACTCACTCCCAGTGAGTCGGCCAGGAAGAGGGCCCGCCGATAGACAGAAGCACTCTTATCGAATTGTGACTTGCTTTGGTAGGCATC
>CAMCUZ010000083.1 GCA_945879145.1 uncultured Mediterranea sp. | reverse complement strand
ACTCCGTCTCCATCAGCCTCTTTGCCGTGGTAATGTTCGCCTCCATCTTCGGCACTCTGGTACCCATGACACTCGAGAAGCTCAAGATTGACCCCGCCATCGCCACCGGCCCCTTCATCTCCATCACCAACGACATCATCGGCATGCTGCTCTACATGGGCATTACCGTATTGCTTTCGTAGTCAAAATTGATAAAATTAGTAAAAACAAAACACACAAAACTTAAAAACACAAAAAGATACTCCTCTTGCAGCGCAAGTTATCTACTTTTTGTTTTAATTTGTAGAAAATATGTAACCCTTAGTTTACGTGTAAACTGAATTAATAAATTAAATACAATGACGGACACCCTTGTCACCCCAGTTGCTCCCGAAGAAGAGAAGCAACCGGCAGCAGTAAACCTCGCCACGACAACTGAGCAATCCTCGGTTGCCGCACCTGCGTGCGAGGAGATCAACAATGAAGAAGACGTAACCCCCGTGCCATCTGAGACTGAACCTCAAGCGCCAGCCAAACTGACCAAAGAAGAGGCGCTACGGCAGCTCCAGGAGCTGGCCGAACATGCCGAAGAGGTCTCACGCACCCAGATTGAGAGTCTGAAGCAAGCCTTCTACCGGCAGCACAACGCGCAGATAGAGGCCGAGAAGCGCAGCTTTATAGAGGCTGGAGGCGACCCTCAGGCTTTCGTAGCCCAGGCCGACCCTACCGAGGAGGTATTCAAGTCCACCCTGTCCGTCATCAAAGAGAAGCGCAACCTCCTTGCCGCTGAGCAGGAGAAGGAGAAACAGCTCAACTACCAGATCAAGCTCTCCATCATCGAAGAGCTGAAGGAGCTCATCGAGAGCCCCGAAGATGCCAACACCAACTACACTGAATTCAAGAAGCTGCAGCAGCAGTGGAACGACACCAAGTTCATCCCCCAGGAGCACGCCAACGAGCTCTGGAAGAACTACAGCCTCTACGTAGAGAAGTTCTACGACCTGCTGAAGCTCAACAACGAGTTCCGCGAATACGACTTCAAGAAGAACCTCGAGCTCAAGACCCGCCTCTGCGAAGCCGCTGAGCGCCTGGCCGACGAGCCCGACGTCATCTCTGCCTTCCACCAGCTGCAGAAGCTGCACCAGGAGTACCGCGACACAGGCCCCGTGGCCAAGGAGCTGCGCGAATCCATCTGGGCTCGCTTCAAGGCAGCCTCTACCGTCATCAACCGCAAGCATCAGCAGCACTACGACAACATGAAAGAGGCCGAGCAGCACAACCTCGACCAGAAGACCGTCATCTGCGAAATCATAGAGGCCATCCCCTACGACGAACTGCAGAGCTTTGCCGACTGGGACAACAAGACCGCCGAGATTACCGCTCTTCAGGCCAAGTGGCGCACCATAGGCTATGCCCCCCAGAAGCTCAACGGCCGCATCTTTGAGCGCTTCCGTGCCGCGTGCGATGAATTCTTCCGCCGCAAGAACGAATACTACAAGGCCGCCAAGGCCGCCATGAGTGCCAACCTCGAGAAGAAGCGCCTCCTCTGCGAGAAGGCCGAAGCCCTGAAGGAGAGCACCGACTGGCGTACCACTACCGAGACGCTGGTCAAGCTGCAGAAAGAGTGGAAAGAGGTAGGCCCCGTAGCCCGAAAATACTCCGAAGGACTCTGGAAGCGCTTCATCTCCGCCTGCGACTACTTCTTTGAGCAGAAGGCCAAGGCCACCTCATCCCAAGCCACCGAAGAGCAGGCCAACCTGCAGAAGAAGCGCGGCATCATCGCCCAGCTCGAGGCCCTGCTGACCGAGACCGACGAAGCAGAAGCCGGCAAGGCCGTACGCGCCCTCATCAAAGAGTGGAACGCCACGGGCCACGTGCCCATCAAGGAGAAAGACCGCCTCTTCAAGCAGTACCGCCAAAAGGTGGATGCCCTGTTCGACCGCCTCAACCTGAGCGCCAGCCAGAAGAAGCTCAGCAACTTCCGCACCTCCGTGAGCAACTTGAGCGAAGCGGGCAACGGCCTGCACCGCGAACGTGAGAAGCTGGTGCGCACCCTCGAGACCATGCAGAACGAGCTGAAGACCTACGAGAACAATCTCGGCTTCCTGAGCACCTCGTCGAAGAAGGGCAACAGCCTGCTCAACGAGCTCAACCGCAAAGTAGAGAAGCTCAAGGCCGACATCGAACTGATGAAGCAGAAAATCAAGGTGCTCGACGAGAAAGCCCAAGACGCCAACGTCTGAGTCCCCATCCGCACCTCCCCCATAAACCAGCGTCAGACCATCCACCTACCCCTGTATGAGTAGGCCCATGGTCTGACGCTGATTCATTATCCCCCTGCAGGGCAATCAAACTTAGCGAGCCCAGCGGATGTAGTCGCTCTTGCGGGGCTTCGGCTCAGGTAGCGGCTTGGCCGCATAGCCCAAGGCTACGTGCCCCACACCGATGTAATCCCCCTCAATGCCCAGTTCGCTGAGGATAGCCTTCCCCTCCTCGCTCTCAAACTCCTCCTTGGCCCGGTGAATCCAGATGGAGTTCACCCCCAGAGACTCTGCGGCCAACATCAAGGTCTGCATCACGGTCGAGCCATCATACACCTCGTTGCGCCAGCGCTTCACTACCACAATCATCATGCAGGGCGCCCCATAGAAGGGGTCGGTCGTTGTACCCATAATCTCCGCATTCATGCGGCTGATGCGGTCGCGCAGCGCCTTGTTGGTCACTACAATGATGAGTGGGTTCTGCAGGCCCTTGCCTGTAGGTGCCCAGGTCCCCGCCTCCGCAATCTGTTGCAGCACCTCGTCCGATGGCATCCGTTGCGGGTCAAAGCATCGGCAACTGCGGCGCGTCATAATCGTATGTATCGTTTCGTTCATCATAAAAAAAGTGGAATAAATTTCAAGCCGCAAAAGTGCGCATAATCCCTGAGACCACCAAACAAAACCAGAAAAACATCACGCACAACCTGGCGGCACCTACTGTTGGAGTCAAATTGCTCCATTATTGAAAAAATTCCTCCAAAAGGAGAGAGTTTCTCAGATTTTATTGCTACCTTTGTCATGTCTGTCGGGTTTGATACATATTTTTATTTGCAACACTAAGATAGGTGAAAAATCTGACATGGCAAAATCCTGAACAACTTTTTGTTGCTCAGGTACTTAAAAAGTTATATTTATAATAGTATTGCGGAATTAAGGCTTTTCGGTAAAAAATTACCGAAGTATTGTGACGTATGAAGAAACTGAATTTTACCGCCATGCTCGTGACTGTGAGCTTCATGACGGCATGCTCTGTGCAAGAGAACAACACAGCCGAAGACGGTTTGAGGATATGGTCTGACACGCCGGCCTATACCTGTGTGATGGAGAACCAAAGGGAGTTGTGTGCAACCTCTGATATTGACGACGGACTTTTTGAGGGAGACACGCGTCCGGAACTTCCACGTGTGAAATCACCCTCCAAAGAGAAAAAGACATGGCATTCAGGCGAGGGTACAGACTATCTGCATGAAGAAACGCAGACCACGACCAAAGGCCTTTATCCCAATCCTGTCCGTTTGTGGGAGGCTGAAGCTTATCCAATCGGGAATGGACGCATGGCTGCATCTGTATTCAACGGAAGCGGTAGAGACAGATATGCCTTGAACGAAACATCCTATTGGTCGGGAGGTCAGAATAAAGGAACCATCAACTCAAAGGGAGACAAGCGATACAATGGCGGACAAGGCCCCGATGCTACTGAAGACGAGTTTGGTGGCGACCAGCCGGTGGGAGACCTCATTGTCGACTTTGGGTCTGCTGTCGAGAAAGGAAGCTTTTGTCGCGAAGTTATGCTTGATAAAGGAATGGTACATGCTTGTGGCAAGCGTCATGGCGTGACGGTCGAGAGCTATGCCTTCATAAGTCATCCGGACGAAGTGATGGTTGCAAGATACAGTGCCGACAAGCCCGGTGGCTTGCATGCAACCTTGACCATGGCACTGCAACGCCCCAATGACCAACTGACCATAGAGCAGGATGCGATGGTCATGCGGAGCGAGTTGAAGAACGGTATGAAGTGTGTGGCTCGCATCCTCGTGAGAAATCATGGTGGCAGTTTGGAACGTCTCTCTGAAGGCATAGTCTTGTCCGGTGCTGACTCTCTCGACTTGATTGTTGCAGTTGAGACAAACTATGTGATGGACTTTGATAAAAACTTCAGGGGAGAAGAACCGGAAACCAAGATTGCCCAACGGATGAAAAACATAGAAAACATTCCGGCTGCAGCCATCATGCAACGCCATGTGTCCGACTATACTTCACTCTACGACAGAATGGCCTTGACATTGCCGGCATCTCCGGACTCACTCTCTGCCATGCCAACCTATAAACGCCTGGCACATTACAAGCAAACCCAGCAAGACACAGGCTTGGAGGAGACCATCTTTAATTATGGCCGATACCTCATGATTTCTACCTCACGTGGCGGAAACCTTCCGGCGGGTCTTCAAGGTATCTGGAACAGCATGGTAAACGCGCCATGGGGCAATGACTATCACAGCAACATCAATTTGCAAATGGTTTACTGGCTGCCTGAGGTTGCCAACCTTTCAGAATGTCACATGAGCATGATTGATTACTTGTGGGCCATGCGCAAACCCAATCAGATGGCTACAACAGACTATTTGAAAGCCATCGGAGAGGATGCGTCAGAGAATGAGGGATGGATTGTCTATACCTCACACAACCCCTTTGGAGGCAACGGCTGGCAAGTCAACCTTCCGGGGTCGGCCTGGTATGGATTACACATTTGGGAACACTACGCCTTCACCCAGGACAAGCAATACTTGAAGGAGAAGGGATACCCCATGTTAAGAGAACTGAGTATATTCTGGATGAAACACCTGAAGGCACTCGGTAAGGGTGGCAAGGGTTTCGTCAGCAACTATGAAGAGGTGGACGTGACACAGTATCCCGAATTGGCTGACATAGCGGAAGGCACCTTGGTTGTTCCCTTAGGCTGGTCTCCCGAACACGGACCTCGTGGAGAAGATGGCGTTGCACACGACCAGGAGATTATCCGAGAACTGTTCGAACATACCATCGAGGCGGCTGATGTATTAGGTGTTGACCTGGGCTTGGCCGACTCCCTGAAACAGATATGTTCACGGATGTATTTCCCGCGTATCGGTAAGAAGGGTAATCTGATGGAGTGGATGATTGACCGAGACCCTTTGACCGAACACCGGCACACTTCACATCTCTTTGCCGTTTATCCGGGCAGCACCATTACACCAACCCGAACTCCCGAACTGGCTGAAGCAGCCAAGCAGTCCTTGTTGTTCAGGAAGAATACCGGAGAAAGCCGCACCTCATGGGCTTGGACCTGGCGAAGCATGCTCTGGAACAGACTGCGAGACGGAAATAAGGGACATGAAATGATGGAAGGCCTGATTTGTCACAATATGCTTGACAACCTGTTTACCTCTCATAAAATACCTCTACAGATAGACGGAAATTATGGTGTGGCGGCTTGTATGATTGAGATGCTTGTCCAGTCACACGAAGGAGTGATAACACTCTTGCCCGCTTTGTGCAATCAATGGCAGTCTGGCAAGATTCGCGGAGTCAAGACACGTGGCGGCATCACAGTCGACATGACATGGAAAGACGGTAGGGTGACCGACTGGAAACTTCGTGCAGCCGAGCCCAAGGAAGCAACCGTTGTGGTGAATGGAGAAAGCATCACATGTAAGATAAGCGCAGAGTACAAGAGTGGCAAGATGACGTTTAGCGGTTCACTGGTGCGTCCGGATGGTTATATCTACGACCCGGAAGGTATTAGCGGCGAGAAAATTGACTACATGCTCGAATTGCGTGCTTCAGGCTCCCCTTTCAGTCACTCATAGCGCCCCACCCCCTTATACTCTTTCACCACGTCGAAGCCGGGGCAATGCGGTTTTCGGGGGTCGAGGTCAGCGTGGGCTACAATCAGGGCCTGGGGAAAACGGCGGTGCAAATCCTGCAAGAGATGAAGGAGCGCGTTGCGTTGTGCCGGCGTACGCGTATCCTTGGGAGAGCCGTCCGTGCCCAGGCCACCGATGTAGCACACTCCAATAGAGTGCTTGTTGTGATAGCGGCAGTGAGCGCCCACCTCCTCAATCGGTCGTCCACGTTCCACGCTGCCGTCGGTAGGGATAACAAAATGATACCCGCAGCCTTTCCAACCGAGCGAGCGGTGATAGGCATCGATAT
>CAMCUZ010000082.1 GCA_945879145.1 uncultured Mediterranea sp. | reverse complement strand
AGACGCGCACGTTTCAGGTGCGTGTGCCGCGAGGCGTGCAGGTTCGAGTCCTGTTTTGGGCACCAGGTTTCCTCTTTGGAGGTGAGCATGAAGACATCTTCTTTCTGCGGAAATAGCTCAGTTGGTAGAGCACAACCTTGCCAAGGTTGGGGTCGCGAGTTCGAGTCTCGTTTTCCGCTCTCAGCATTCTTTACAAAGAAGATGTATGCCCAAGTGGCGGAATTGGTAGACGCGCACGTTTCAGGTGCGTGTGCCGCGAGGCGTGCAGGTTCGAGTCCTGTTTTGGGCACCAGGTTTCCTCTTTGGAGGTGAGCATGAAGACATCTTCTTTCTGCGGAAATAGCTCAGTTGGTAGAGCACAACCTTGCCAAGGTTGGGGTCGCGAGTTCGAGTCTCGTTTTCCGCTCTGATTCAAGCACCTGTAAAAGGGTGCTATTTTTTTATCCACCAGTCAGCACATTATTCTATGAACATAAAGAGACCTACAGCGCTCAAGGCGGTATTGTTTGATATGGACGGCGTGTTGTTCAACTCCATGCCCTATCATAGCATGGCGTGGCACGAGGCTATGGAGGCCCACGGCCTGCACCTCAGTCGCGAAGAGGCTTTCCTCCACGAGGGGCGCACCGGAGCCGCTACCATCAACATTGTCCATCAGCGCCAGTATGGCACAGATGCCACGCCCGAATTGATTCAGACCATCTACGAGGCCAAGTGCCAGGCCTTTGCCCGATTCCCCGAGCCCGATGCCATGCCTGGTGCACGCCAGCTGATTGAGCAGATCAAGGCAGAAGGCCTGCAGACGGTGCTCGTTACCGGTTCGGGTCAGCGCACGTTGCTCGACCGCTTGGCCCACCACTATCCAGGAGCCTTCGATGCCCAGCACATGGTTACTGCATTTGATGTAAAATATGGGAAGCCCCATCCCGAACCCTATCTGATGGGGTTGAAGAAGGCAGGCGTAGAGGCCTCTGAAGCGATTGTCGTAGAGAATGCCCCCATTGGCGTGCAGGCAGCTAAAGCAGCCGGCATCTACACCATCGCCGTCAACACCGGCCCTCTCGACGCGAAGGTCCTCCTTGACGCCGGTGCCGATGTTCTTTTCCCCTCCATGCAAGCTCTCTGCGAAGCGTGGAGAGGAGAAATTGGTGATTAGGGGTTAGTGATTAGTGATGTTAGATAGCAGCCTATCACCTGTAGGGGCGGAATATTTTCCGCCCCAACAAGTGATTAACCACCAAATCATTAATCACTAAACACTAACCCCTAAATCCCCTCCCACTGTATCGGTTCCTGTCCGTTGGCTACGAGGTAGTCGTTGGTGCGGCTGAAGGGTTTGGTGCCGAAAAAACCGTGATAGGCCGACAAAGGCGAAGGGTGGGGTGAGGTGATGACCAGGTGACGACTGCGGTCGATAAAGGCTCCTTTGCGTTGCGCATAACTCCCCCACAGGATAAACACCAGGTGCTCCCGCTCCGTAGCCAGGCAACGTATCACAGCATCTGTAAACTCTTCCCAGCCCCTGTTTTGGTGCGATCCTGCCTCATGCTCACGTACTGTCAGCGTAGCGTTCAGCAAGAACACCCCTTGCCGGGCCCAGTGCACCAGGCTTCCGCTCCTGGGAGTGGGTACCCCAAGGTCACTCTCCAACTCCTTGAAGATGTTCACCAGTGAGGGTGGAAACTTCACCCCCTCGTTCACCGAGAAGCAGAGCCCTTGCGCCTGCCCCGGTCCGTGGTAGGGGTCCTGTCCAATCAGTACCACCTTCACGCGGTGAAACGGACAGAGATTGAACGCGTTGAATAT
Organism: uncultured Mediterranea sp.; assembly: GCA_945879145.1. Taxonomy (GTDB): domain Bacteria; phylum Bacteroidota; class Bacteroidia; order Bacteroidales; family Bacteroidaceae; genus Bacteroides. The sequence goes on along the minus strand of CAMCUZ010000082.1, from coordinate 4,766 downwards.
CAGTTTCGCTGGCGGATAGACCACCCGTTGCATGTACTCTTGGCGCACAAACGCTGTCAGTTGCTCGAAGTAGGGCTTGTCGAATTCCCCCTGTAGCCGCTCGCGCCAGCTCTCCTCAATCTGTACCTTCATTGTGCCGCGCCCTCACAGATTAGATGAGGTGGATATCATGTACCTCACACTCGCATCGCATCTCTTCCGGCCAGATGCTGGCCTGAATTTCGCCGATGTGAGCCTTGCGTAGGTAGAACATGCAGAGGCGTGACTGACCAATACCCCCACCGATGGTCAGGGGCAGCTGGTCGTTTATCAGCCGTTGGTGGAAGTAGAGTTCCAGTCGCTTCTCTTCGCCCTCCTCCTTCAGTTGGCGCAGCAGGGCTGACTTATCCACGCGGATACCCATGGATGAGAGCTCAATGCTGCGGTCGAGCGTCTCGTCCCACAGCAGCAGGTCACCATTGAGTCCCGGCAGACCGTTCAGTCCCGGCGTAGAATAGTCATCATAGTCCGGCGCACGACCGTCGTGCTTCTTTCCGTCGCTCAGCTTGCACCCGATGCCGATGATGAACACGGCACGGTGCTTCTTCGTGATGGCATGCTCGCGTTCCTTGGGTGTGAGGTCGGGGTAGAGCCTTCTCAGCTCCTCGGCATGCACAAAGTGCAGCTCCTGAGGCGAGGGCAGGCAGGGCTTGATTTGCGGGTACATCTCATACACCATATACTCTGTGCGCACCATGGCGGCATAGATGCGTGTCACGATGCTCTTGAGGAACTCCACGTTGCGGTCGGCCGCAGTGATGACCCGCTCCCAGTCCCACTGGTCCACGTAGAGCGAGTGCAGGTTGCCCAGCTCCTCGTCGGCACGAATGGCGTTCATGTCCGTATAGATGCCATATCCCGGCTCAATACCATATTCAGCCAGGGTCAGTCTTTTCCATTTCGCCAGTGAGTGCACCACCTCGGCCTTGGCGTCGCCCAGGTCCTTGATGGGGAAGGTCACTGCCCGTTCCACGCCGTTCAGGTCGTCGTTGATACCCATGCCTTTGAGCACGAAGAGCGGTGCCGTGACGCGTCTCAGTCGCAGCTCCGAGGAGAGGTTCATCTGGAAGAACTCCTTGATTTGCTTGATACCCAGTTCCGTCTGCTTCATGTCGAGCAGCGGCTTATATGCTTTCGGTAAAATCAGATAACTCATGGTTTAATACTGTCTATGTAAGGTATATATAATAAGTTCAACTAAAATTCAAAATTCCGCGCAAAGGTAATGAAAATAATGATACCTGTAAGCAAAAAGCCAAAAAAATGAGCAAAATGCAGGTGAAAATTACCTAATTCCGTAAAAAATTCAAAGTCTGTAGCTCGTTTTCGCTCGAGGAGAATAAAAAAAAGTCGATAAAGATTGGCAGAATAAAATAAAACCGTTACTTTTGCAGCGGTTTATGGCTCCGTAGCTTAGTGAATAGAGCATTGGATTCCGGTTCCAAAGGTCGTGCGTTTGAATCGCACCGGAGTCACCATATCCCTTCCCTTCCCCCGAGGCTGTATGTCGGAGCTCCCCCTCTGCGTGCAGCCTCTTTTTGAACCTTGTCTCATCTTCTTCATCCCTGCATAAATCCACAGAACTTATCACCTATTTTGGATTATTTGCGCAGAAGGCGTTAATTCATGGGGCAGGGGTCGAAAACAAAACAGAAACGGCTTTTTCATGAACTACGGAAAAGGGGATTCAGTATTTCAGATTTCAGTTTTCTTTTTTGACTACTGAATGGATGACGTGGGGAGAACAATCACATTCCACGCATTATCCTAAACATGGGTCATTCTTTCCGAAGCTTGGGTAGCGTGTCTTTCGCCTTTTCTTCATAATTTTGCAGCCGAAATGGTCGGAGGATATCCAACTGTTTCAAGTAGCAAAGAATGATGAATATGAAAATTGTAGCATTATCGCTTATGACCATGGCATTGACTACTGCAACAACCATTGTTGCACAGGAAAGAGACAGAAACGAGGTAAATGAAAAGCCTCAGCAGGTAGTGGAGATATGGGACAAGGTTTTCCCGCTTAGCGAAAAGGTCAATCACCGGAAGGTGGAGTTCAAGAACCGGTATGGCATCACGCTTGTGGGCGATTTGTATGCCCCAAAGCATGGAGGCAACAGCATGGCTCTCGCTGTATGTGGGCCTTTCGGTGCGTCAAAGGAGCAGTCGAGTGGGTTCTATGCCATGAAGATGGCTGAAAGAGGATTCGTCACCTGTGCTTTCGATCCCTCTTTTACGGGCGAGAGCGGAGGGGAGCCACGGGCTACCGCCTCGCCCGACATCAATACGGAGGACTTCCTGGCAGCAGTGGATTTCCTCAGCGGCCTCGATGGAGTAGATAGGGAGAAGATAGGTATTATTGGCATCCGCGGATGGGGCGGTATAGCCCTGAATGCAGCAGCCGTTGACCCTCGTATCAAGGCTACAGTGGCAAGTACGATGTATGACATGTGCCGTGTGAATGGCAATGGCTATTTTGATGGCAACGATAGCGAAGAATCTAGATATGAGGCTCGTAAGGCCATGGCTCATGAACGAAGCCATGCGGCTCGCAGTGGTCAGTTGACACCCGGTGGCGGCGTGGTGGATCCTCTACCTGACGATGCGCCTCAGTTTGTCAAGGACTATTATGACTATTACAAGAGTGCACGTGGCTACCATCCACGTTCGGGCAACAGCAACGGTGGATGGCATACCTTTGGTACTCAGGCCTACTCCAATGCACGCTTCCTCTATTACATCAATGAGATTCGTTCGGCGGTGCTCATCATGCATGGCGAGAAGGCGCACTCCCGCTACTTTGGTGAAGATGCCTACAAGTATATGGTTGAGGGCAAGGCACCAGGCTATGATGCTGTACGCAAACCAAATCCTGTACCTGAGAATAAGGAGCTGCTCATTATCCCAGGGGCCAGCCATTGTGACCTCTATGATGGAGGTTATACCGAACTCGAAGGCAAAGGAGAGCCAAAGAACAGCATCCCATGGGAAAAGATGGTTGATTTCTTTCAAAATAACATGAAATGAAGGGCGTGTGGATAAACAACGGTAAAAAAACAGAAGAATGAAACAAGTAATCGTAATCTCTACCAGCCTTCGTGCTGGATCAAACAGCGACATGCTCGCTGAGAAGTTTGCCGAAGGTGCCAAGGCTTCGGGTCATGACGTGGAAAAAATCTCGCTTAGAGGTAAAGAAATCAAGTTTTGCATAGGTTGCCTGAGCTGTCAGAAGACGGGATATTGTGTCTTTAAAGATGATGTGCCTGCCATCATGGAGAAGGTGCTGAATGCTGATGTAGTTTGTTGGGCAACACCTATCTATTATTATGAGATGAGTGGACAGATGAAGACGCTCATTGACCGTATGAATGCGATGTACCCCAAGGACTATCATTTCCGTGACATCTATCTGCTCACCACAGCAGCTGAAGAGGAAGAGGAGACTCCCCGACGTGCCGAGATGGGACTGACGGGTTGGATTGATTGCTTCGGCAAGTCTTCACTCAAAGGGCATCTCTTCTGCGGCGGCGTAAGTGATGCGCGTGATATAGAAGGAAATAGAAAGTTGCAGGAAGCTTACGAGATGGGAACCCGTGTATGAAAAGATTATTATTAGGCACATGGTTGTTTATATTAATGACAATAAACGTTATGGCACAGCAAAAGATAATACAGACGGCAGGCCGCACGCAGTTAGGAGAGTTTGCTCCTGAGTTTGCTCACCTCAACGATGACATCCTCTTTGGTGAGGTGTGGAGCCGCAACGACCTGCTCAGCCTTCGCGACCGCAGCCTTGTTACGCTCACTTCACTCATCAGTCAGGGCATCACCGACTCGTCGCTCACTTACCACTTGCAGGAGGCGAAGAGGAATGGCATTACCCGCACAGAAATCTCTGAAATCATCACCCATATCGCCTTCTATGCCGGATGGCCTAAGGCGTGGGCTGCATTCCGACAAGCCAAGGAGGTGTGGGCAGATGATACTTCGGCAGTCGATGCCAAGGCCCGTTTCCAGCAGGAGATGATTTTCCCGATTGGCGAACCCAATACCGCTTACGCCAACTATTTCAAGGGCAACAGCTATCTGGCCCGTATATCCAGCGAGCAAATTCCCATTGCCAACGTCACCTTCGAACCCGGTTGCCGCAACAACTGGCACATCCATCATGCCACTAAAGGCGGTGGGCAGATGCTGATCGGTGTGGCCGGACGTGGATGGTATCAGGAATGGGGAAAGCCTGCACAGGAGATTCTTCCTGGGACAGTAATCCACATCCCTGTCGGTGTGAAGCATTGGCATGGAGCCGCTGCCGACAGTTGGTTTGCCCACCTTGCCTTAGAGGTGGAGGGAGAGCACACTTCCAATGAGTGGCTGGAACCGGTATCCGACGCTGAGTATGAGAAGGTCAATGGACAATAATCACATCAATTATACATCATGAAACATCTGAAATACTTGCTGTTGGCCGTGCTGACTGTATTTGCGGCATCGGCTTGTTCACAAAACAAATCCCAAAACATCATGGAAAAGAAAAAGGTATTGGTAGTGTATTTCTCGGCAACGGGAACAACAAAGCAAGTGGCAGAGCAAATTGCACAAATATCTGATGCCGACATCTGTGAGATAGCTCCGGTGAAGCCATATTCCAGAGCCGACCTCGACTGGACCGACAAACAGTCGCGCAGTTCGGTAGAGATGAATAATCCTAAGGCGCGGCCTGAAAT
>CAMCUZ010000081.1 GCA_945879145.1 uncultured Mediterranea sp. | reverse complement strand
TCGTAGCGCGTATTGGCTTCCGACGTATAGATGCTGTCCATAGTGGGCCGCTGCATCCATACGGTATCATGACGCACAACATAAACGGTATCGGGAGTTTGTGCCTGGGCCCGGTTCATCGATTGGGCCACGAGTAGCAGAAGACTAAAAATTAACCACTTCATACGTATAGCCCTCGGGAGTAATGGTGAATAGATAATAGTTGCGGTGATGGATGCAGTCACTCATGTAGTAGATAACCCCGTCGTTGAAGAGTTCCTCCTGCTTGGCGCGGTGGACATGAGCCACGGTGCAAAACTGCAAGCCGGGGTATTGCTGTACAGAATACTCGAAGACGTTAGCCACATTGTTGTTGAACTCGCCATCAAACGGTGGTACATGCATGCAGACCACGGTACGGTCGAAGTCATCACCACGAGCGGTAATCTCGTTGGTCATGAATTCAAAATCAGGCACGGGGCGTGAGTAGTCAAACTCCAATGCGTTGGTATTGAGGCAGACAAACTTGATGCGGGCCGCAATAAAACTGAAGTTGGGTTCGCCAAACACCTTGCGAAAAGCTTCTTCACCCGTGCCAATGCAGTCGTGATTGCCCAGCAGCACCACGTAGGGCATACGGAGCTTATTCAAGATGTCGCGTTGCCACATGAACTCGTCGGTCACGCCAAAATCACTCACATCACCCCCATGGAGTACAAAGTCAATGTCGTCACGCTGATTGACGTGAGCCACAAACTCACGCGTATCGTCGTACCAACGCTGCGTATCACCTGTAGCAACAAAGCGCAAGGTATCTTTACCGGCACACAGTCTCTCGATGCGCTCTATGTTGGTGGCATTCACATTGGTTTGACCCGATATGCGCACGTCATACGGGTGATAATCAATCAAGTCGCACCCCTGCATCAACAGCAAATTTAGCCAAAGAAGACCAAGGGTAACGAAAGAAATAACTTTCTTCTTCATAGTAAACTGAGTGTTTTAGGTGCAAAAATAGGGAAAGAATCTCATCCCTACCAAACAGGGCATCAAAAAAAGGTAAGATTAGAACAACGACAAAGAAAAATCAAACAAACAAGCATTTCCTGCACGCCATTTTGCGATTTTAAAACAAAATGAGTACTTTTGCCGGCCAAGAAACAAAAAAGGAATCAATAAGAGTGAGGTAAAGAGATGAAAGTAATCGTTGACAACAAAATACCCTATATCCGCGAGGCCATCGAGGGGCTGACTCAACAGGTGGTCTATCTGCCTGGATCAGAAATAACCGCAGAGGCAGTACGCGATGCAGATGCCTTGATTATCCGCACCCGTACCCGATGCGACCGACAGTTGCTGGACGGAAGCAACGTGCAATTCATCGCTACAGCCACCATCGGCTACGACCATATCGATGCCAACTATTGCCGCGAGGCAGGTATTGCATGGAGCAACGCACCAGGGTGTAATGCCGCTTCGGTTGCACAGTACGTGCAGAGCTGCCTCCTGCTGCTGGAACGAGAGAAGGGCATGACACTCAAGGGGCGCACGCTGGGCATTGTTGGTGTAGGACACGTAGGCAAGCTGGTGGCCAAAGTGGCTCAGCGCTGGGGCATGAGAGTGCTGCTCAACGACCCTCCACGTGCTGCCGCAGAGGGCAGCAAAGCGTTCAGCTCGCTACAGCAGTTGACCGAGGAGAGCGATATCCTGACCTTCCACGTCCCCTTGCAACGCACAGGTACCTACCCCACATTCCATTTGGCCGATAGCCACTTCTTTAGCTCGCTCAAACGGAAGCCCGTGGTCATCAACACCTCTCGCGGCGAAGTGGTGGAGACGCAAGCCATCAAAGAGGCAATCCGCAAGGGGCTCGTAGCAGAGGCTATCCTCGATGTCTGGGAGAACGAACCCTCCATTGACCTCGACCTCTTACATCATATATATATAGGTACGCCTCATATCGCAGGCTACAGCGCCGATGGCAAGGCCAATGCCACACGCCAAGCACTCGATGCCCTCTGCCGTCACTTCCAGCTGGAAGGGCACTACACCATCACCCCTCCCCTACCTACACAGCCACTCATCCAGGCTGCCACCCTACCCGATGCCCTGCTGCAGATTTACAATCCCCACACCGACAGCCAGGCACTCAAAAAGCATCCAGAGTGGTTCGAACAGCTCAGAGGCAACTACCCTCTGCGCCGCGAAGAGGGGGCCTACCGCATCTCCTTGAATGACGTCACAGGAAAAAACGCAGAATAATAACGCCTCATCATGCTCCTATACCTGGGTCAGATTCTCACTCCAGGTGGTCGAAATGTGTGCATCCACATCAATAACTGTCAATTATTGCATGAAGGAAAATTCCCAACAAGTAGGATTTTCTCCTTCCCAAGCTGCTTCGCTCAACCTCTAATCAATCTCTAATCATTCTCTAATCAAACTCTAATCAAACTCTAATTCCAGATTAGAGTCAGATTAGTGTTACTTTAGACTTACTATTGAGTTACTTTAGACTTACCTTAGAGTTACTATAGCGTGACTATTGAGCCAGCAATCATTCAAATAGGACAAAAGCCGCCTAAATTTGTTCTATACTTCGTATTTTCCGCTGATCAGCCCGCTAAAAACAAAAAAGTAAAGCTTTTGAACAGTCCCAACTAATCATTCTTGTGAAAACAGCGTACCCCTGTGACAGAAAGAGTCGTATTCTGACTTCCGTTGACTACTCCAGCGCACTGACCAACTCATCCACCACGCGCGGATAGTGGGCATACTCCAACTGATGCACACGAGCAGCCAACGTATCAAAGGTATCATCAGGCATCACAGGACAACGCTCCTGACAGATGATGGCCCCTTCGTCGTAATGCTCGTTGGTGTAGTGGATGGTGATGCCGCTCTCTTGCTCGCCCGATGCGAGTACCGCCTGATGCACCCGATCACCATACATGCCCTTGCCACCAAACTTTGGCAGCAACGAGGGATGAATGTTGACCATGCGCTGCGGGAAACCATGGAGTACACAGTCGGGCACGCGGGCCAGAAATCCGGCTAACACCACGAAGTCAATCGCATACCTGCGGAGCATCTCCACAATTTCACTTCCCTCTGCCCATTGCTCCTTATTAAAATAGAAAGCAGGCACCCCCAGCCGTTCAGCCCGTTGCAGGACAAAAGCTGTGGAGCGATTGGTCAGAATCAAAGCCACGCGAGCCTTGGCATGATGGGCAAAGTGATGCACCAACTGCTCAGCATTGGTGCCGTTGCCCGAGGCAAAAATAGCGATGTTTTTCATCATAAATCCTATATTTTATTCAAAACTATGCACAAAACCGTGAAAAATGCGCAAAAAATTGCATTTATTTCACGAAATATTTGCGAAGATACAGAAATAATTGTTCCTTTGTGCCGCAAAAATAAAGAAATAAAATTAATTATTAATTAAAAACCAAAAGTTATGTCTGAAATTGCATCTAAAGTTAAGGCCATCATCGTTGATAAACTGGGCGTTGAAGAATCACAAGTTACTAACGAAGCCAGCTTCACCAACGACCTTGGTGCAGACTCTCTGGACACGGTAGAACTCATCATGGACTTCGAGAAGGAATTCGGTATCTCTATTCCCGACGATCAGGCTGAGAAGATTGGTACTGTAGGTGACGCTATCTCTTACATCGAAGAGCACCTGAAGTAAAATCTATTCCACAGATTTATTCGTAACACATGGAATTAAAAAGAGTAGTAGTAACAGGTCTTGGTGCCATTACACCTATTGGTAACAGCGTACCCGAGTTTTGGGAAAACCTGGTCAAGGGGGTTAGTGGAGCAGGACCTATTACTCATTTTGACGCATCTAAGTTTAAGACACAATTTGCTTGCGAAGTGAAAGGCTTCGATGCAAGCAAGTATATGGACCGCAAGGAGGCCCGCAAGATGGACCTCTATACGCAGTACGCCATCAAGGTGGCCAAAGAGGCTGTTGAAGATTCAGGAATGGACCTCGCTACAGAGGACCTGAACCGCATCGGTGTCATCTTCGGCGCAGGTATCGGTGGTATCCACACCTTTGAGGAAGAAGCTGGCAACTATGCCGTGAATGGTAAGGAACAGGGTCCCAAGTTCAGTCCTTTCTTCATCCCCAAGATGATCTCGGACATTGCAGCCGGACAGATTTCCATCCTCTTTGGGTTCCACGGTCCCAACTATTCCACCTGCTCGGCTTGCGCCACATCAACCAACTCGATTGCAGATGCTTTCAACCTGATTCGTCTGGGCAAAGCAAATGCCATCGTAACCGGTGGTGCCGAGGCCGCCATCTACCCTTGTGGCGTGGGCGGCTTCAACGCCATGCATGCCCTCTCAACCCGCAACGAGTCGCCTGAGACTGCTTCGCGCCCCTTCAGCGCCAGCCGCGACGGCTTCATCATGGGTGAAGGTGGTGGTTGCCTGGTGCTCGAAGAGCTGGAACATGCCAAGGCCCGTGGTGCACGCATCTATGCAGAAGTGGCCGGCGTAGGCATGAGTGCCGATGCTTACCACCTGACGGCTTCTCACCCCGAAGGCCTGGGAGCCAAGCTCGTAATGCGCAATGCCCTCGAAGATGCAGCAATGCAGCCTGAGGAAATTGACTACATCAACGTGCATGGTACATCAACCCCCGTGGGTGATATCTCTGAGGCCAAAGCCATCAAGGAGGTGTTTGGCGAACATGCTTATAAGCTCAACATCAGCTCAACCAAGTCGATGACAGGTCACCTGTTGGGAGCAGCCGGTGCTGTAGAGTCCATCGCCAGCATCTTGGCTATCGTAAACGGCGTAGTTCCCCCCACCATTAACCATGAGGAGGGCGACAACGACGAGAATATCGACTACAACTTGAATTTCACATTCAATCAGGCCCAGGAGCGCGAAATCAACGCAGCCCTGTCGAACACCTTCGGTTTCGGTGGCCACAACGCATGTGTCATCTTCAAGAAGTATGCCCAGTAATCACCCCTAACCAAGTGTTAAGATTGTGCTGAGCAACCTCATACATAGGATAAGGCTCCTTTTCTGCAAGGAAAGGGAGTCTTATCTTTGTTTTTACCGTATCCTGGGCTTCTACCCCCGCCAACTGAAGTACTACGAGCAAGCCCTGCTGCATAAATCTACCGCCGTACGCTCCGATCAGGGACGACTGCTCAACAACGAGCGACTGGAGTTTCTGGGCGATGCGATACTGGATGCCGTAGTAGGAGATATTGTCTATCGCCACTTTGAGGGAAGGCGCGAAGGATTCCTGACCAATACCCGCTCGAAAATCGTGCAACGCGAAACGCTCAACAAGCTGGCCGTAGAGATTGGGCTCGACAAACTGGTGAAGACCAGCAACCGATCGCAGTCGCACAACTCCTACCTCTACGGCAATGCCTTCGAGGCCTTCATCGGGGCCATCTATCTGGACCGCGGCTACGACTGCTGCATGCAATTCATGGAAGAGAAGATCTTGAAGCAGTACATTGACCTGGACAAGATGTCGCGCAAGGAAATGAACTTCAAGTCGCGCCTCATCGAGTGGTGTCAGAAGAACAAGATGCAAGTGAGCTTCGAGCTGATAGACCAGGTGATGGACAAAGACCACAGTCCTACGTTCAGCACCGAGGTACAGATTGAAGGCATTCCTGCTGGCAATGGCCGTGGTTACAGCAAGAAGGAGAGTCAACAGAAAGCCGCCCAAATGGCACTCAAGGTAATCCGCAATGACGAGGCTTTCCGCGAACAGATCGAGGCTGCACGCGAGCAAAACCGTAGCAGGCAAGCCGAAGCGGACCGACAAGCCGCTGAAGCAGGACGTCAAGCCGCTGAAGCAGACACAGAAGGCATTACCTTGTCCATCACATCAACCACCACGGAAGAGTCCTTTCAGGCTGACAAAAACATCATCAACGATTAATACCTCTTTCAGACTCCGTAATCATTCCTGGTTACGGTATATAGGGCGGGACACTCCTCCTTCATGCGTTTAGGCAATTTACTCACCACCAAGGCATAGCTGTGGCGGATGAGCGACTCTATCAGGCTATCACTCAACGAGCCGAACAGATTAATCTGATTCCAATGGCGCTTGTTCATGTGCCATGCCCCCTGGATATCCTCATATCGGTCGCGTAGATCTAAAGCATAATCGGGGTCACACTTCAGTACAAACCAAGTGGTATCCTCCAGATCAATCATCGCGAAGATTTTCCCTTTAACTCTGAAGACCAGTGTTGTTTCGTCAAAGGGAAAATCCTCACTCGCCATCGGCAAGGCCAGGCAATAGCTGCGTAACGTTTCTACATCCATACCACCTATGAGTTATCCGAAACAGATCCCCATACGGCGCCCCTGAACCACCAGGTCGTGATCCTCAGTAACGAGTTTCAGCTTTCCAGCTACATCAGCCAGGGGAACTGAAGCAATATCATTCCCTTGAAGAGCCACCATGCGTCCAAACTGTCCCTGAGCAATCAGCTCCGTGGCATGTCCACCCATCCGCGTAGAGAGATTGCGGTCGAAAGGTGTGGGTGAGCCACCTCGCTGGATGTAACCCAAAACCGTTTCGCGCGTTTCGATGCCCGTCTCATACTCAATCTCCTGGGCAATGTA
>CAMCUZ010000080.1 GCA_945879145.1 uncultured Mediterranea sp. | reverse complement strand
CGTAGGGGCTGACGTCGGTAATCTCCTCGTACATGTCGAAGAGGTTGCCATAGCGCTGAGCTACTACATCCTTGCCCAGACGGTTGATAGCCTCAGAGAAGTCGAGGAATACAGCCAGACCGGTATTGTTTACGCCGAAGCCCTTGTCGCAGCGCTCTTTAGCAGCACGACTGGCTACGTCACGAGGTACGAGGTTACCGAAGGCCGGGTAGCGACGCTCCAGGTAGTAGTCGCGGTCCTCTTCAGGAATATCCTTACCCTGCAGGGTACCTTCTTGCAGCTTCTTGGCATCCTCCAGTTTCTTGGGCACCCAGATACGACCATCGTTACGCAGAGACTCTGACATCAGCGTCAGCTTCGACTGCTTGTCGCCGTGTACGGGGATACAGGTGGGGTGAATCTGTACGTAAGCGGGGTTGGCAAACCAAGCACCCTTGCGGTAGCAAGCCATGGCAGCCGAGCAGTTGCAGGCCATAGCGTTGGTAGAGAGGAAGTAAGCGTTACCGTAACCACCTGTAGCGATGACTACAGCATGAGCGGCAAAGCGCTCCAGCTTACCCGTTACCAGGTTCTTGGCAATGATACCACGTGCACGTCCGTCAACCAGCACCACATCTTCCATTTCATAGCGCGTATAGAGCTTCACGGTACCTGCAGCCACCTGGCAGCTCAAGGCTGAATAGGCACCCAGCAGCAGCTGCTGACCCGTCTGACCCTTGGCATAGAACGTACGCGATACCTGAGCACCACCGAACGAACGGTTGGCCAGCGTACCACCATATTCACGGGCAAAGGGAACACCCTGAGCCACACATTGGTCGATGATGTTGTTTGAAACCTCAGCCAGACGGTAAACGTTGGCTTCGCGGGCACGGTAGTCACCACCCTTCACCGTATCGTAGAAGAGACGATAAACCGAGTCACCGTCGTTCTGATAATTCTTGGCAGCGTTGATACCACCCTGTGCAGCAATAGAGTGTGCACGGCGGGGAGAATCCTGAATGCAGAAGTTGAATACTCTGAAGCCCATTTCGCCGAGCGAAGCGGCTGCGCTGGCACCAGCCAGACCTGTACCTACCACGATGATGTCCAGACGACGCTTGTTGGCAGGGTTAACCAGTTTTTGGTGAGCTTTATAGTTGGTCCATTTCTCAGCTACCGGTCCTTCCGGTATTCTTGAATCTATCTTAGTCATAATCAATGTCTGTTTAAGAAGGTTTTAATTAAATTAGCAGCATGCGCCGCAGCCCATCATACCTTTAATGCAGAAAATCACTACAACCAGCGCGAAGCCAATCACAATGAGGGTAGAATAGATGTTTGAAACGCATTTCCAGCGCTCAATCCACGTCTTGTTGTTCCAACCCAGCGTCTGCATGGCGCTCCAGAAACCGTGGGTCAGGTGGAACCACAGAGCAGCCAGCCAAATCAGGTAGAGTACTGAGAAGATGGGGCAGCTGAAGGTCTGCTGGATGTGATGTACGCCGTTGGCAGCAAGGGCCAGCGTCATCATGTCAGCATGTCCGCCCATGTTGTGTACCAACTCGGGAAGCTGCATCTTCGACCAGAAGTTGACCAGGTGCAAGCCCAGACCTACAATCACGATGATGCCCAGCACCAGCATGTTCTGCGAAGCCCACTCCACGTTTTTGGGTTTCTCTACTACCGCATAGCGCTCGCTACCGCGGGCTTTGCGGTTCTGCATCGTCAGCCAGAAGGCGTAGATGATGTGAATCACGAACAGCGCTGCCAGGCCTATTGTGCCTGCCAATGCATACCAGTTTGCTCCCAGGAACTCACAAATCATGTTGTACCCATTGGCTGAAATGAGTGCTACAAGATTCATCGCCATGTGAAACGTCAGAAACAGGACAAGGGCGATGCCAGTAACGCTCATCACCACTTTCCTACCTACAGATGAATTAGTTAACCACATAAATGATTGAATTTAAGTTATTTAATAGTTAGAAAATTAGTTCGTTGCTTGTTAAATGCTTAATTCTTTGCAAAATTAAGTGAAATCGTTCGATAAAACAAGCAATTATGAAAATAATTCCATAAAAATCCTTCGCTTTGCAGGCTGTAGGTCTTGCCTATTCTGCCTCTTGGTTATCGAACGGGCTGTTCTTGCCGCCCTCTTTCTCGCGGCTCAGTATCTTGATGCTCTCTCCTGCGGCGGCACGCTTGCGCAGGTTGCGTGGGGCATCGCCAAACGAGTCCGTGCAGAAGTGAGAGAAGTGGGAGAGGTTGTCGAAACCGTAGCGCTGGCTGATGTCGCCGATGCGGTCGTTGCTCTTCAGTAGGTCGCGAAGGATGCTTTCGCGTCGTTTGTTGATAATCCATTCATAGACGGGCACTCCGTAGAGGTTCTTGAACAGGCGGCGGAAGGTGGCGACGCTATAGCCACCCAGGTGAGCAAACTCTTCGGTTGAACGCACCTTGGCATAGTGCTTCATCACGAAGTATTGGAAACTCTCGGTATAGACGCTGATGGGATAGAAGAAGGTGCTGATGGATGGCCTGGGGTAGAAATTGGTCATGACGTAGATGAGTTCCTGGCACTTAAGGTCGGTGTAGGCGCTGCAGGGGGGTGTCGGCTCGCTTAGGTAGCTGGCCAGGTCATGGATCAGATAGCGTAGCTTTTCGTTGAAAGGCAGCGGAGTATAGGTAATGGGGGTGATGGAGGTGTTGACGATTTCGCGAAAGTTCTGCTGGCAGAGGGTAGGCACCTCGTTGAAGCGGAATACGATACACTCCACGTCGGTCATCGCCAGTAGCTCCATCTTTGATCCGATGGCTTGCAGTACGGCTTGTTCTGGTTTCAGTACGGTGCCTGGATACTCTTCGCTGTTGATGAGCAGGTTACCCTTCAGAATAAAGAGCATGACGTTGGAGTCTTGTTTCTCTGCTGGGAAATGGGTACGCTGCCGGTAGTGGCGCAGTTCCAACGTACCGCGACGTGCGGGATGAGGACATGGAGTGCAGTTGGTGGCTCTTTTCGGGCACGTGTTCATAGGGCTACTTCGGCTACTATATTTTTTGTTGAGCAAAGATAGAGCAATCTGGCTAAAATACAAAATGAATCCTCATTTTTTGAACTCATTGCACTACTTTTTCCGCTTTCTTGCGTAACTTTGCATCCAAAATGAATCAATTTTCAATCATGATGAAGAACAAAATGAACAGACGCCACCCGTTGCGCCTTCTGTTGATGGCGCTTTGGCTGCTGGTGGCTACTCCAATCCTGGCACAGAACTGGGAAATCAATACGGTGCACCGCATCAATAGTTGGGACCATGGGTTCGTCAGACAATATAATAAGGTAATATCGCGTACGGAGCCCTACATCGCAGTGGGGGTGCCTGTAGCTATGGCGCTTGCTTCGTGGATAAGTCACGACAAAGCTCTTTTTAAGGATGCGGTTTATGTGGGTACAAGTGTAGCCGGCACCTTTGTCATGACTTATGGAATGAAGTACCTTTTCGATCGCCAGCGTCCCTACGAACGTTATCCAGACCGTGTACATCCCTTTAGTACGGAGAGCAGTCCGTCATTTCCCTCTGGCCATACGGCTACCGCCTTTGCACTGGCTACCTCGCTCAGCATCAAGTATCCTAAGTGGTACGTCATTGCTCCATCGGCTCTTTGGGCTACCTCAGTAGGCATTTCGCGCATGAATGAGGGAGTGCACTATCCCACCGATGTGTTGGCAGGTGCTGCAATCGGAGCCGGTTGTGCCGTACTCAACGTCTATGTCAACCGTTGGCTCAATAAGTGGTTGCTGGGCAACTAAATAATAGGGGTTACCCCTTCAGGTACGTTGAAGGGGTAATGCCTGCAGATTACTCTATGCTGACGGCTGTTCCAGCAGCTGTCACCATGAGCATGGAGCCACTTTCACCTACAGTTTCGTAGTCCAGGTCAACACCGATGACTGCATTGGCTCCTAGGGCTGCAGCTTGCTCTTGCATTTCACGCAGGGCGGTCTCCTTGGCTTCGCGGAGCACCTCCTCGTAGGAACCGCTCCGACCTCCTACAATATCGCGGATGCTGGCAAAAAAGTCGCGAAACAGGTTGGCACCTATGATGGTTTCGCCCGACACGATGCCATAGTACCGGGTGATACGTCGGCCCTCAATAGAGGGAGTCGTTGTTACTAACATATTCATTCTATTTATAGTTATATCACTTGTAGCTCAAACTCGTAGCTTGTAGCTCGTAACTAAACATCAATTCAGCTTCAGCATCTCCTCGATGTACTCGCGGGTGTTGCTCAGGCGGGGTATCTTGTGCTGTCCGCCCAACTTACCCTTTTGGTCGAGCCAGTCGTGGAAGAGACCTTGACGGGCCACGATGATTTCCAGTGGCTGAAGGGCGAGGTCGTTCTGACGTTTGGCTTCGTAGTCGCTGTTCACCTCCTTAAGCGTATCATCCAGGATGCGGGCAAATGCCTTGAGGTCATTCGGCTCGCGGCTGAACTCGATGAGCCATTGGTGGCGGCATTTGGCGTTGGCATCCATGAAGACGGGTGCTGCACTATAGTCCGTAATCTGTGCTCCTGTAGCAGCACAGGCGCGGGCCAACCCCTTCTCCGCGTTATCTACGATGAGCTCTTCGCCAAAGGCGTTGATGAAGTGCTTGGTGCGGCCGGTAATGATGAACTTGTAGGGATTGCGTGAGGTGAACTTCACCGTGTCGCCAATCATGTAGCGCCACAAACCGGCGCTTGTGCTGATAATCAGGGCGTAGTTCTTGCCCGTCTCCACACCCCAAAGCGGTACCACATGCGGGTGTTCGCTGCCCAGTTCCTCGAGGGGCATGAACTCGAAGAAGACTCCGTAGTCAATCATCAGCAGCATGGCCGCATCAAGCGGGTCGTTCTGTGTACCAAAGTAGCCCTCGCTGGCGTTGTAGGTCTCCACGTAGTGCATCTGAGGGGATTGAATCACCTGCTTGTACTGGTCGCGGTAGGGCGTGAAGGCCACGCCGCCATGGAAGAAGACCTCCAGGTTGGGCCATACCTCTTCGAGCGTCTGTCTCCCTGTCTTCTCCAGGATATGCTTGATGAGCACCAGCATCCACGAAGGTACGCCACTCAGGTTGCTCACGTTGGCGCCGATGGCCTCGCGGGCTATCTGCTCCATCTTGGGCTCGAAGTGTTCCATCAAGGCCGTTTGCTTAGAAGGAACGCGGATGTAGTTGACCAGTGTAGGGAGGTTCTCAATCAAGATGGCGCTCAGGTCGCCTACCAGACTATGGGGTGTATTGAGGTTGGGTGCATGGCTTCCACCTAAGATAAGTCCTTTGCCGCTGAAGAAACGGCTCTGAGGATTCTGTGCCAGATAGACAGCTACAGCATCCCGTCCGCCGCGGTAGTGCGTGTCGCGAAGGGATTCACGGCTCACGGGCAGGAACTTACTCTTGTCGTTGGTGGTTCCGCTGGACTTGGCAAACCAGGTAATCTTCGAGGGCCACAGCAGGTTCTGTTCTCCCCGTCGCATTCGTTCCACGTAGCCCTTCACCTCTTCGTAGGTCTGTATGGGCAGTTCTCGGCTAAAGTCTTCGTAACTCTTGATTGAGGCATAGTGGTGCAGTTTGCCCCATTCTGTATGTTGGGCCATGCCTGTAAGCCGTTTCATCACCTGCATCTGCAGCGCTTCGGCCTCGGTGGCATATCGCTCTATCGCCCTCATGCGCGGGGCAAAATAGAGGCTGTTCAGTACTGATGTGATGTTGATCATCCTTCTCTCCAAAATATTTTGGCACAAAATTAAGCTTATTTCTGATGATACGCATCATTTTTCCTCTTTTTTTTCTACCTTTACGCCTGCTTTTAGGCATCAAGAACAGATTTTATAACCATAATAGCATCATTATGAGGATAGGAATACTTACTTCGGGTGGTGACTGCCCGGGTATTAATGCCACGATACGTGGCGTGAGCAAGACGGCCATCAACCATTTCGGCATGGAGGTGGTGGGCATACACAGTGGTTTTCAGGGACTGCTGACCAAGGATGTAGAGGTACTGAACGAGAAGTCGCTTTCGGGCCTGCTCAATCTGGGTGGAACGGTGTTGGGCACTTCGCGTGAGAAACCCTTCAAGAAGGGGGGTATCATGGGCGATGTGAATAAGCCGGAACTTATCTTGCAGAATATCCGTGAGCTGGGGCTGGATTGTATTGTGACGATTGGCGGTAATGGCACGCAGAAGACGGCAGCTAAGCTGGCCGGTATCGGGGTGAATGTGGTTTCTGTACCCAAGACGATTGACAACGACATCTGGGGTACAGACTTCTCGTTTGGCTTCGACTCGGCGGTGACGATTGCTACCGATGCCATTGACCGGCTGCACTCCACGGCCAGCTCGCACAAACGCGTCATGGTGATTGAGGTAATGGGACACAAGGCGGGATGGATTGCCCTCTATTCCGGTTTGGCTGGTGGGGGAGATGTCATTTTGCTGCCCGAGATTCCATACAATATCCATACCATTGGCGAGACCATCTTGACACGACTCAAAAAGGGCAAGCCCTACAGTATTGTGGTGGTGGCTGAAGGCATACAAATCGCTTCAGAGGGTCCGAAGCGTGCGGCCGAATACATTGCCCAGGAGCTTGAGTATGAGA
>CAMCUZ010000079.1 GCA_945879145.1 uncultured Mediterranea sp. | reverse complement strand
GTGGGGTGAGAACGGCACAACGCGGGGGTGTCCGATCCGCGCGGGGGGGGGGGAGATGATTTCAGTTATTTCAGATTTCAGTTTTGTTTTCGACCCCCCATTCCTAATCCCTACTCACTCATCTCGACTGTTCCACGCCGACAGAAGCTGCTTTGGTGGGGATGGTAGGTCATCTGGATGGATCGTTTACAATAGAGCAAGTGCCGCAGGAGCTGGATGATATCCATTACCTCTGCGGCACTTGTCTATGCGATATCGCGCGCTGCGCGGAGCGTTATCCTAGGAAGGAGATGAGCACACCGGCGGCTACGGCTGAACCAATCACACCGGAGATATTGCTCGACATGCAGTAGTTGAGCACGTGGTTCTTGGGGTCGTACTTGGTGGCAATCTCGTTGCACACACGGCTGGCCATGGGCACTGCGCTCAAGCCGGTAGCGCCAATCAGCGGATTGATCTTCTTCTTGGTGAAGAGGTTGAAGAGTTTCACCAGGAAGATACCGCTGGCAATACTCAAGCCGAAAGCGAAGAAGCCACCTACCACAATGCCAATGGTGGTCCAGTTGAGGAAGGCATCGACCGTCATCGTGGCGCCTACGCAGAGGCCCAGGAAGATGGTAGCGGCATTCATGATACCTCCCGAAGCGGCCTCGAACAGACGACTCGTGTCGGAACCTACCTCCTTGATCAGGTTACCGAACATCAGCATGCCTATCAAGGGGACAGCCGAGGGTACGAAGAGCGCCACAACAGTGGTCACGGCAATGGGGAAGATAATCTTCAGCACACGTAGGTTCTTAATCTCGGTCTTCGAGGGGTAGAGCTTTTCCTGCTGCTTCATGTTGATCATCAGCTCCTTCTTCGAGCAGGTGAGCTTCACCACCAGGGGGATGATGACGGGCACCAGGGCCATGTAGCTATAGGCGGCGATGGCGATGGGGCCGAGCATGTGGGGCGCCAGCTTGATGGTGGTAAAGATGGCCGTGGGACCGTCGGCACCACCGATGATACCCAGCGAAGCAGCCTCTTGCAGCGAGAACTGACCCGAAGCCACGGCAATGAGCAGCACGCTGAATATACCACACTGGGCCGCAGCTCCGAAGATGGAGAGGCGCAGGTTGCGCAGCATGGGGCCGAAGTCGGTGAGCGCACCTACACCCATGAAGATGATGGGCGGCAGCAGACCGCTCTTGATCAGTGCATAGTAGAGGAAGTTCATCAGTCCCAGCTCGTGAGCTATCTCGGGCAGGGGCATCTCCCAGATATTCTTCATCTCGCCATTGGCCAGGGTCACCAGACCTTCGCTGTTGGCCTGGATCACGCCCATCTCGCCACCGGGGAAGTTGGCAATGAGCACGCCGAAGGCTATGGGGATGAGCAGCAGGGGCTCGTAATGCTTCTTGATGCCTAAGTAGAGCAGTACGAAGGCCAAGAGGTACATCACGAGGAACGACGGCTGGGCAGCGATGTTGCTGAAGGCCGTCATCTCGTAAAGTTTGGTCAATATCTCTTCCATTATCCTATCTTCATTAATACATCATCTTCGGAAACGGAGTCGCCCGGGTGGAGGCAAATCTCGGTGACGGTACCATCGAACTCAGCGCGGATGGCGTTGTAGGTCTTCATGGCCTCGATGTAGCAGAGCAGGTCGCCAGCCTTCACCTTATCACCTACCTTGAGCGGGCTCTCCTGGGTGTTCTTGGTGAGGAAGAACTTGCCTTCGAGCGGGGCCACAATATCCTTGCCTTCGCCTACGGGCGAGGTCACCTTTTCGGTAGCCGATGCGGGCAGGTCGATGTCGCCGTAGGCCACGGTGACGCGGTAGGCCTGACCATCTACCTGCACGGTGAGGGTCTTGGGCTTGGCATCGTCCATGGGCGACTTGTCCTTCTCGGCCTTGCGCTTCTCTACGTCGGCCAGGAAGTCGTCCTTGGCCTTGCCACTCTTGTAGGCCTCATACTGCGCGGGGTGCATGGCGTATTCGAAGAGCTCTTCGTCGTCCTCGCCGGTCTCCCACTTCTGCTCCTTCATCATCTTGCGGTACTTGTCGAGCACGTCGGGGTAGTTGTCCTGGGGGTTGCCCGTGAAGAACTTACGTCCTTCGCGCTCGGCCTTTTCCACCAGTTCGGGAGCCACCTCACCGGGCAGCTTACCAGCCTTACCGAGCAGCATATCCCAGATGTCGTCGGCAATCATACCCCAGCGCTCCTTGCCCTTCTCCATGGCGATGACGTTCATCATGGCCAGGTTCTTGACATACTGGCTGAAGGGGGTTACCAAGGGGGGATAGCCCACACGGGGCCATACGTAGGCCACTTCGTTGAAGAGCTTGATGAGCAGCTCGTCCTGCTTCATGAAAGGGAGGTTGCGTTTGGCCTTGTACTTGTTGATGCTCTCCAGGTTGCTGTCGAGGTCGGCCA
Organism: uncultured Mediterranea sp.; assembly: GCA_945879145.1. Lineage (GTDB taxonomy): Bacteria > Bacteroidota > Bacteroidia > Bacteroidales > Bacteroidaceae > Bacteroides. The sequence goes on along the minus strand of CAMCUZ010000079.1, from coordinate 4,231 downwards.
TGAGCGAACCCATCATACCACCGGGCAGACCCGGAGCGATGAGCAGGGAGTTCATGAGGCGGTTGCGGGGCGAGATGTAGAGGCCGAGGAAGTCGTCCATAAACTCCTGAATCAGGGCACGTACCTTCATGTAGGCCTCCATGTTGATTTCGGGCACCTGGTAACCGGCGTCCTTGAGCATGGCCTGCACGCTGAGCAGATCGGCATGGCCCGTGCCCCACGAGAGGGGCTCCATACCTACGTCAATGTAGTCGCAGCCAGCCTCAACCACCTGCAGAATGCTGGCCATGTTGAAGCCGGGACCTGCATGGCTGTGGTACTGCACGGGGATGTCCTTGATTTGCTTGATGCCGGCCACGATCTTGCCGAGCGATACGGGACGTCCGATACCGGCCATATCCTTGATGCAGATTTCGTCAGCACCAGCCTCGATGAGCTGCTTGGCCATGTTGACATAGTACTCTACGGTATGTACGGGCGAAGAGGTAATGCAGAGCGAGCACTGCGAGATCATGCCGGCCTCGTGGGCATAGCCAATGGAGGGGATGATGTTGCGCACGTCATTCAGTCCGCAGAAGGTACGGGTGATGTCGGTGCCTTGCGCCTTCTTTACCTTATAAAATAGCTTGCGCACATCGGCAGGCACAGGACTCATGCGCAGGCCATTGAGGGCACGGTCGAGCATGTGGGTCTGGATGCCAGCTTCATGGAAGGGCTTGGTCCAGGCACGCACAGCCTTGTTGGGGTTCTCACCGAACAGGAGGTTGACCTGCTCAAAGCCACCACCATTGGTTTCTACACGGGCAAAACAGCCCATCTCTACAATGGCAGGAGCCACTTTGACCAGCTGATCCACGCGAGGCACGTACTTTCCGGCACTCTGCCACATGTCGCGGAAGACCAGGCTGAATTTGATTTCTCTTTTCATACGGGTATCTTGTTTAGCATTATTTTATCGGTTCTACCTTGGCCACCTTGCCTTTGCCTTTGGTGATGACTGATACGGCTGCTGCAATGGCCGCCATAGCGTGAGGCGGTATGGGAGCTGGTTTGCCAGCTGCCGCAGCAGCATGAGCGGGTTGCACCTCTTCGGGGACATACTTGTTGACTACGGCAATCAGTGCCTTTCCTAAATAAATGACAATTAGAAGGATAGCGAAGACAGTAGCCATTCCGACCACCATCAACTTCAGGGCTTCGTTTAAATATTCCATATTGCGATTCGATAAAAAATCTGGTCTGTTTTAAAAAAAAATCGCACAAAATTACGGCTTTCTATCGTAATTTCGCACAGAAACCCATATTTTTTTGCATATTTGATATTTCGCAACGCCTTTTTTCACATTCATAAATAATGCATAAAGATGAGTTACAAACCAGGGGAAGTGTAGGAACTCGTCGCTGATGTAATAAACTTATTATATATTACACCATTTACAATCAAATTGAAAGCGTTTCGGTCTATTACAATATCTATTTGCAGTATGAAATTAAAAATAATCTAATATTTTATCACCGTTTTACTTGTTTTAATTGCAAAAGCGTTATCTTTGCGGCGTGAAACTTTGCCACTGGTGAGGCACAACACATGAAATGACGAACAAACGACCATAGATATGAATGCATTGATTGAAAGCAGAGACCGCGTGAACCAATGGATGGAGCGGTTTGGCGTGAGATTTGGAGTGTATAAGAACGGGGTGTTCAACGAACAGCTGTTCCCTTTTGACTCGATTCCACGCGTCATCGAGAAGAGAGAATAAATCATAGGCTACCGCTTCGGCCTGCCCTATGTATGCCTGCGCCAGCCACTCCCCTTCGACACCACCCTGCTCAACTGCAACTGGCAGATCATGGATACTACGCCGTATCGGTGGGAGGTTATGCTTACTTGTAGGGGCGGACTATTTTCCGCCCTGAACGCCGCAACGTATGATAATCGTAGGTGTAGTGATGGATAAAAAAAAGGGCGATGAAGTGTGCTGCTTCACCGCCCTTTTTTTATACTATGACTCTCTCTCTCTAATCACATCAATTTACGTTATAGAGCAACCAAGCCGACTGGAAGTCGGCGTTCTGCGGATAACGTGCCTTGAAGGCATCGCGGCTCTGCTCGGCAGCTGCACGATCGTCGAAGGTGCTAACCACTACACGATACAGGTTACGCTCCGCATTGAATACCACCAATGCGTTGTAGCCGTCGCCCGTCAAGCGCTGCTTCACGCCCTCTGCATTGGCCTTGACACCAAAAGCACCACAAACCACGCTGAAGCGCTTGAGCTGGGTATCACCCGAAACCACTGTTACATTCTCCTGACGCGTTCCGGCAGGGGCAGCCTCAACCACCTTGGGCTGAGCGGGAGTAACAGGGGCAGCAACTACAGGAGTCACCACCTCAACGGGAGCAGCCTCTTGCGGCGTAGCCAGTTCCTGCTCTTGAGCCTTCTCATAAGCCTTTTTATATGCACTTTCCTTGCCCGTCTTACAAGATGAGAACGCCAACACTGTGCACATTCCCAATCCGAACAAAATTACTTTTTTCATTGTCAACGCTGTTTTTATCTGTTTTTGTACCTAATTATATCTACTTACTAAGTAAAATCGGTTGCAAAGGAAGCGTTTTTTTACCAACCATGCAAACTTTTCCTCTACTTTTTTTGCAGGAAAAAAATCTTGTTGTAACTTTGTGGTCGAATTAAAAGTGAAACGATTACAAGTTTGAATAGGATGGACACCGTAGATATCCTCTTAGCGCACCACATCAAGCCCTCCGTGCAGCGGATGGCCATCATGGATTACCTGATGGCCCATTGTACGCACCCCACGGTGGAGGAGATCTACTCTGCCCTTGCCCCTACGATGCCTACACTGTCGAAGACCACGGTCTATAACACGTTGAAGTTGCTTACCGACCAGGGTGCTGTGAGGATGCTGAGTATTGATGAGCGATTTACCTGCTACGATGCCCTTACTGAGCCCCATGCCCACTTTCTCTGCCGGAAGTGCGGTCAGGTATATGACGTCCCCCTGCCCCATGGGCTGATGGAGGAGGCGCCCATCAACCCCGAGGGTCACGACGTAGAAGAGATTCACTATTATTATAAAGGAGTATGCAAACAATGCCAACTGGTCGATTGTTCTACATATACCCCCGCTCAAACCGAAGTGACGAAAAAGACACTATAATCAACAAATGTTTAACTAACTAATTCAAGAAGTAAAATGAAGAAATTTAGATGTACAGTTTGCGGCTACGTCTATGAAGGCGATGCTGCTCCCGAGAAGTGCCCCCTGTGTAAGGCTCCTGCCAGCAAGTTCGTTGAGGTAGTTGAAGAGGCTGCCGGCGGTGCTCTGACCTTTGCTGACGAACATGTCATCGGCGTAGCTAAAGGTTGCGACGACGAGATGATCAAGGACCTGAACAACCACTTCATGGGTGAATGCACCGAAGTTGGTATGTATCTGGCCATGAGCCGTCAGGCTGACCGCGAAGGTTATCCTGAAGTAGCTGACGCCTTCAAGCGCTATGCTTGGGAAGAGGCTGAGCACGCTGCGAAGTTTGCTGAGCTGCTGGGCGACTGCGTATGGGATACAAAGACCAACCTGGAGAAGCGCATGAACGCTGAGTCGGGTGCTTGCGCTGACAAGAAGCGTATCGCTACTCGTGCCAAGGCCCTCAACCTGGATGCCATCCACGACACCGTTCACGAAATGGCTAAGGACGAGGCTCGTCACGGCAAGGGCTTCGAAGGCCTCTACAACCGCTACTTCAAGAAGTAAGCAGTAGCCGATATTAGGCAATAAAGCATCAAAAAGGCTCCGCAACAACCGCTGCGGGGCCTTTTTTTATCGTTATGAAGGCCATACAACATACAGTACGCTATGCAACTAAAGAATGCACAGTATCAGAAAGAAGAAAAAAAAGCGAGAGTTGCATGGGCAACTCCCGCTCTACATTATCTCGCGTGACGGATAATCTTACTTCTTAGCCGGAGAGGAGTAGCGGGCATTCAAGCCCACGAGAATCTCCTGCGTGATGTTGTAGCAGCTGTCAGCATAAAGGAGGTTGTCGAAACCCGTATTGCTGATAATCATGCTGTAGCCCTTCGACTTGTTGTACTCCTTAAGGAAAGCGTTGATGGAGTCACGCAGCATCAGGCTGTTCTTCTCGTTCTCGTTCATCAGCTCCGTCTGCAGCTTGTTGCTCAGCGTCTGCAGGTCCTGCTCCAGC
>CAMCUZ010000078.1 GCA_945879145.1 uncultured Mediterranea sp. | reverse complement strand
CCAGCTCTTCAAGTGACCGGGCTACCTCTTTCTGGTTACTCTCTTCGTCAAACAGCTCTTTCTTGTCTGTCTTCTTGAACATCAGTTTGTATAATGCGTATGTTTGCATGTTATGGATGGTTTTTTGGTAAAAGATTGGTGATAAATAGTGCTATTCAATGCCCAGAATCTGAGTTAATGCTCTCCTTAAGTTTTCAGAGAAGAGAAGAATCACTTTACTCTTAGCTCTTGAAATCATTACGTTGAGCCTGTTTTTATTCAGAATGAACTCTCCCATAGCGTTGATGTATTCAGCTGACGATGCGCAGAGTGAAATGATGATGAGTTCTACATCTTTTCCTTGCAGCCTTTCTACAGTATCTACTACCACTCTGTTGGCCAGTGGATTGACTTTGAGCAGGGAGTGGATTAACTTGACTTGTCGCCTGAATGGGGTAATCACAGCCATCTCTGTGGGTGGAACTCCTCCATTTAAGGCTTGAGTAACGAGTGATGCTACTTTGGTCGCTTCCGCTTCGTTATCGTCACGGCAGGGCCTCGCGCTGTCTACCTGACAGAGTACCACCGAGGGGAATGCTTGCAGTAAAGGGTCCAATCCGACCTGTGTAGTGGCGCAAGGCAATGAAAAACGGCGTCCTGCTGAATGATTAGATGATACGAGTCCTTCTCCCGAATCTTCATAGAAGGCCTTCGATACCAAAGCTGTGATTTCCTTGTTCATGCGATAGGTCTCTGTCAAACGAAGAGATAGTGAGGGGAAAAGTTCTTTGACGTAACTAAAGATGCTCCGGGCCAAGGGATGATTCACTAATTGGGGATGGAAAACAGGGGGCATCTGTTGATCGTCGCCAATCAAAATGATGCTGCCAGCTCCAAATGCCCCCAATACGGCGCCTTGCGAAAGCTCCATCTGTCCCGCTTCGTCTACCAGTACCACCATCGGGGAGAAACCGCTTGTACGCAGCCCCAAATTGATGGTGGCCGATTGAATCGTCATCCCTACAATGGCTGCGGGGTCAATGCGTCGACGTACTTTCAGCTTTCTGCTTTTGTTGTAATTGTAAAAAGTAGCATATCGCTCAATACCCTCTTCCAACTCCAGAGCCTTCAGCTCCTCACCGATTTTTATCACGGGTAACAGAGACTCTTTCGCATGAATTTTGCTTAGCGCATTGTTGACCGCAAAATGAGTGTTGGAAACAATAAGCACCTCTTTGCCCGCGCGGCTGAATAGGATAGCGATCGTGGCCAGCACGTCGGTTTTGCCGGTTCCTGGAGGTCCTTGGAGGGTGAAAAGCGAAGGACGCTGAGCTACTTTTCTAATAGCTGTCTGTTGTCTTTCGTTCATGTAATTAGGCAAACTGATACGTTCGGGTGGCAAAGCTCCAAGTCCTTTGACCGCAGGTTGTTTACCGCAGAACAGCATCTTAAAGAAGGCAGCCCCAGGGCTTCCTCCTTCTATACGTCGAGTGAGTTGAATCAATGGATCCAGCAGAATCATTTGACTCACCTCAATGCGGTAATACCCCTTAAGTGAATAGGTATTTTCCATCGAAAGTACGATGCCTTCCATCTCGTTTTCTACGACTACGGCCTCGTATCGCCGATAGTTCTCTTCGCTCACCAGGTAGACCGAATCGCCCGAACGCAATTTGGTGTTATTCTCTTGGCAGCTGAAGGCGTAGTGCTGCCCCATCGATGCTGTGAACAAGGCATGGACCACTAACAAACCTTTCTCTACTTTCACCTCATCGGTCATTCCTCTGGCCTCCTCAATGTCATTTTGGAAAAGAAGCTTCTCATTTTCCAGATAGGCCAATAGCTCCTCTCGTTGACGCTCTAATGTGATGTCATCCATATACTAAGCTTTAGGATAAAAGGTCTTGCAGGTGCTTGCGTGTTTCAGGGTCGGCCACATAGATGTATATCCCCTTGATGGCGCGAGTCAACAGGATACGATAGGTTTTGGTCAAGGTATTGAAGAAACGGTTGCACTTAGGGAAGTGCGCATCGTATCCTTTGAGCAGTTTCGTGTCTATAAGTCGTTGATAGGTCGAGCGGGTATAGCACGCTCTACGCTTCGTCATGTAGTTAAGATACTCTTTAACGGCAGCAGAGCGTGTAGTTTTGCAACCTGTCTCTTTAGTGAAGTCGATATTGAAATACCACTCACCATTACGCCATACGACATCCTCCAACCAAAGCAATCCAATGTAGTCGTAATCGAATCCACGGACTACATACGGACAACCTACTTCGCACAACGGATCATTGTACATGCTACTGCCTTCGGTAGCTTGAACAAATATCTCATATCCCCTAGGGTTATTCCAGTACTTCTTGAATAACTTGCCCTCTTTATCGTTTAAAACAAAGTCGTGTTTACCAGAGTAACCACTGTGGTTTGACGTCAATTTCTTTGATACCCATTCCCGGCTGAAGCTCGACAATAGTCGACCGCTGCCCCCAGTTGATTCCATTTTCGAACGCACTGCTTGCTCCATATCCGAGGGCCATTCGCAGATGTTGAGTTGGAAATGGTCTTTCCATTGCGCATGGTTCTTCAAGGGATTGTTGGTGAAGAGGTGTTCCACCCATTCTACATATTCAGTGCTACCCGCGCAACGGAACTGCATTCCTTCCAGCGATATGACTTCCACTTCCGCTCCCAACTCCTTGGCCCACGACTGAATATCTTCCATCGATGTACTCTCGTTGTCGCGAAACGACTGCTTGCCATCCATAAAGAAGATGCTTACCTGCGATTTATAGATAATGTGATACCCCTGTGGCCCAACCTGTAAACACCACCCCGAGATGTTATTGGTCTTAAATTGATTGGCTACAGGGTTAATCAAGGCATGTGCTTCGTCAACCACACTGAGGAAATACTGGTTTTCCTTGTAATTTCTTGTCTCTCCCTTTTCAATCATGTACTTTACGTAATCTCTAAAGTGCTCATAACGAAGAGATTTATCGTTTTGAGGGTTGACATATTTTGCATAGTCTATATCGGCGAATATGGGCAAGTACTTGTTTTTCATGGAATTGCCGTTCATGCCAGGATTAAAGTCATTGCTTTTATGGACCAACCCTGATGCAAGCATGGAGCCACCATACGTATTGAATATCTTCTCCCAGTTTTTATTCTGTGTACTCGATGTGGTAACGAAGACGAAGTTTTCACGAGCCATATTGTTCTTCATCTGCATCACCGCTTCTGTCCAGACATTGATGGCCACAGCGCTCTTGCCGCATCCAGGAGGCCCCACTACAATGATGACTTGCTTCTTGCCATCTTGTAGCCGTTTTTGCAAGGCATTCATTACCATGGCAAAACCGCGACGTTGTTCATCAAGTAACACGAAGGGCTTGGCCTGCGCATTCTTGAAGTTGGCGGCTACTTGGTTGAGGATATTTCGATCCTGTTTGTAGTAGCCGTTTTCAAACTCGCGGGCAAAGTGCTCATCGCTATGATCGATATGGTCGAGGATGTAGTCGGCAATCGATGCATTATGCTGCGTATTATATAAGGGGTATTGTTGGGTCAGAGCGTTGTTAGGACTGGCTGTATAGGGGTTCAAGTCGATAGCTTGGGAAAAATATACACAACCACTTACCGTGGCGTCTTGCTCTTGCACAGCCGAGTGGAAGCGTTGACAATACTCCGTATATCCCTTGACCTGTTCAGAGGGATGAAGGTGCTGTTGGCCGTTGTGGTCAATCAGTCCTTCGGCCTCTCCAGGCTGGTCTACACTCGACTTGAGCCAGTTCTTCAACTCTACAATTACTACCTGTTTTTTCTCCTGTTTGGCTCCTACAAGTACCAAGTCGCACCATGCCGAAGCTGCAGGGAGTTTGTATTCCAATAGTAAGTTGCTGGTCGAGATATGTACTTGGCCGATTTCAGGTCTTCTGTTGATGCAGAGACTCAACATCTTGCTCACTTCGCTGTACGATGTAGCCCAAGCCTTTCGTTCTTCGTCACTCACTACGCGAGTGATACCTGCTACCTCTTCAATCAATCCATTAATATCGTCTTCTACATATTGACAAAATTCTTGAACGGTATACATGATAGGTGTCTCTTTTCTTGGTTATAATTCATCGTATTTGACCGCTGTCCCCTTAGCCTTTTCTATGGGGTACTTCTGGGCATTTTGTGCTATCTTTTCGAGTACAATCTGCTTGACATCGAGTTCATATTTCGAAGCCATGAGCAACGCATAGTTGAACACATCGGCCAGCTCTTCGGCAATTTTTTCTCTACTGGCCTCGTCGGGTTGTTTCCATAAGAAGAGTTCCAGCAATTCCGAAGCCTCAATAGTGAGCGCCATGGCCAGATCCTTGCCGTTGTGAAACTGATGCCAGTCACGTTCGTCGCTAAAACGCTTCACGGCGTCTTGGAGTAAACTGATTTCATCCATGGTTCATTGATGTTTACGGTTATATATCTCGCGTGCTGCTTCATAGATTGATCGATAGGGCAACCCCAACTGATCAACCTTCTCGGGTTCGAAGAGAGCCCAGCTGACGTAGTAGTAGGCCAGGAATTGATATCCACCAAATACCTTTCCAGGGATGCTACTTACCTGGTAACCACTCTTTTCGGGCGATATGCCCCGCATACCTACCATGGCTATCTCAAACGCAATGCGGCGAATTTCATCCATAGGCATCCCTTCGAAGTATTCCAGAGCCCCTACCATGTACATCGACATCATAAAGTCGCGTGCCTGGTCGTTCCCCGTAGCATGCTGTTTTTTGAAGTCGGCATTGGATTGCTCACGCTCAGTCTGGCTTACAGGTTCCTCTGTGTTGTATCCTTTGTGCGACTGTCCATACTGGGCAACCTCCTTTTCATTCATCATGCTCAGCAACTCCTCGCAATCAAGGCTTTCGATGAAGTAGTTCATCAGTTCGTATTCATCACCCGGCTTGCAATCGTTTCGATAGGCCAGGTACTCTTCAAATAGGTCCTCGGCCTTCCGAAACTCTTCTCGCGTAGGCTTGTAATAGTTGAGAAAATCGATGCCATAGAGCAACTTCAAATGCATGCTAGTAACGATGTTCATGATTTTGGAGAGTCGCACGAATTCTTGGGGAATGAGCGGCGAGTGTTGCACCGATTCTACTCCCTTGATGTTATCCTCTTCTTGCCGAAGGAGGGCACAAAGCTGTAACGGACGCATGGAGGGAGAGATGTCGTAAATGCGGTCTTCTACGATAAGGTCGAGCGGACAGTTCATTAGCTGAAGACAGAGCCCTTGCTGCATCTGCCGGTAGATAGGCATCATTTTTTCGCTGCCCAATTTATTGAAAGCCTGCTTGAATCGTGCTTTGAATTTTTTGTCGAAGGCTTCATTCGACTCAGGCGTTTGTATCAGTATCATGTTTTTGCCCTCATCCCGAGCATCAAGTGCCATCGACAGATGGGTCAATTCGTGAAGAATATAGTGTTGGTAATACTCTTTTGTGCTGTTGTAAACAATGACGTGCTTTTTTTCATAATAAGCGTAGCGGTACTTCAGCTGGGCATAGAGGGTAAGGTGGGAATCCTCTTTCATTTCGATGGGAGCAGCGTCGCGTTCTTCGAGCAGCTCACGATATTTTTGCACCGACTGACTATAGTTATACTCTTTGGCTATCTTGCCGGCTAGCGAAATGATCATTTTTACACATTCGCTGCGCACTTGCCTATTCTCTGGGCGGTCCTTTCCTTTGAGGAGTCCTTTGTGTATCCATTCAAAAGCTTCCATATCGCGGTGTAGATGTTGGTAAGCCATGGCCATGCCGTAATAGGTATTCAAATAGTCGGGCTGTTTTTCGAGTACTATTTTAAAATATTCAATAGCCTTTTCTGCCTCGCCACGTTTCATATAGTTAGCGCCTATGTTATTCAAGGCCAATGCGTTGTCGGGGTAGAAGGTCATTACTTTTTGGTAATAGGTATCGGCTGTTGCACAATCGTTCTTGCGCATCAGCAAATTGCCCATCAAGATTAATGCCCACAGATTGGAAGGGCAGTAACGCAACGCATCAATGCAGGTATTGATGGCCTCGTCAATAAGGTTGCGCTCCATTTGGATTTGAGCCAGCAATCGATAGGCCTCGGAGTGAAAGGGGCAGTTGGCAATAATTTCCATCAGCAACGACTCTGCCGAATCCAGTTTTCGCTGTTCGCAAAGGGCAATAGCTTGGTTTAACTTCTTGCCAAAGGGGGCAAAGTTTTCGCTGTTTACTTGGATGATTAATGTATTGCCTTTAATTTCTATCCGTGGTGTCTCTTCCTTGAAGGTGTAGAGCTTTTCATATTTTGCTATGAGTTCATCTTTGGTCGTGGTGTTGTTCAGTTGCGAAGCATCAAGAATGATTTGAAAAACGCCTACGCTATTTTGATCTGTTTCTGCCATAAGGTGTAGTTAGTTTGAGAATGAATTGAACGCTCATTTTCGATATGCAAACCATTATATGGATTGGTTGAGTAGTGCGCCTTGGTGGCTGCCCTCGATGCGGAGGCCTTGGTCGATGGGGGTTAGGCGGAGGGTGTCGGTGCCTACCAGCAGGGTGCGGGGCGTGAGGGGTGTGTAGGCGTAGGCTGCGGTCTGCAGCGTGGTGTCGCGTGGGGTGGAGGTGAAGCCCTCTATCAGGGTGACCTCAGCCAGGATGTGGATGCTGTCGGCTGTGACGTGGAGCTGGGTGCCGTCGTCGGGGGTGTAGAGGTAGCTGGGTGCGGTGGTGGCATAGTAGTGGGCCACGTGCCACGTGCCGCGTAGTTGCGTTACCAGGTCATTGTTGGTGCTGGATGCAGCAGAGGAGTCTTGCTGCTGAGTGGTTTCGGCATGCGAGGTGCCCGGAGCCGAGGCTTGGGTGAGCTCATCTGCCGTGGGGTCGAAGGTTT
>CAMCUZ010000077.1 GCA_945879145.1 uncultured Mediterranea sp. | reverse complement strand
TCAACCAACATTAAAAGTAAGGCTTGAAGTAGTCAACCAAAAGCGTTAAACTACACTATCTTAATCGTTTTTATCTTGCAGGTATTATTTTATCAGCTGGTTGAAAATCTTTTTTCATTGCGATGAAAAACGTTTTTCATCGGGTTGAAAGCAATGGTGGTTTAGCGAATGAGAGGCTTATTCGCGTTATCGGTTGTCACTCGTGAATACCTCACACCTCACATTCTCTTGTATATTATTGATTATCAATGAGATATAGCGTGAGGTGTCAGCTTTTAAACCTCACACTAACATCACATTGTAAATTGTTGTATATCAATCTGATAGATGACACTTGTGAGGTATGAGGTATTGTTTTAACGTGAGTTCGACGAATATCCTTTAGAATTCATTTTTGATGGATACTCCTCAAATGCTATACCATATATTATAGAAAAGATAGAAGATCCAAAGAATCCTACTTCAACTAAAATGAAGAAGCCCCTGCAGGTGAAGTGAGCTCTATCGGTAGCTGTTGTAGCTGATGACCTTCTCAGCCGGCTTGCGCGACTTGGGGCGCTTGGGCTTGAGGGGATAACCTATGGTAATGTCGAGCAACAGACGCTTGCCTTGCGGAATGCCCGTGAGCCGCTTGATGGCCGGCTCGTCGAACCAACCTAAGATACACGAGCCCAATCCCAACGACTCGGCTGCCAGCGCGATATGAGATGCCGCAATGCCGATGTCAATCAACGGGAAGTATTTGTCCTTAATCTTCGTTCCCAGAAAGGAGGTGATGTTCATCGACTCCTCTACGATGAGAATATGCACTGGAGCATCTTTGGCAAACTTGTTCATGCCCAGACCAGCCGTGGCCTTCCCTACCTGCCGTGCCAATTCAGGTTCGGTAATCACCACAAACTTCCAGGGTTGGGCATTGCAAGCCGAAGGAGAGAGACGTGCTGCCTCCAGAATTTGCGCCAACTTCTCCGGCTCTACCGCACGCGAAGTGTCATAGGCCCGGTCACTCTGACGCGAAGCCACCAGTTTAAGAAAATCGTTCATCATACCAGCATGAGTTCTTTAAAAGATGGAATCTGAGGTTACGCTTTGAGGATTATTTTACGGCAGCGATGCGGCTGATGTATTTGCCGATAATATCGAACTCTATATTGACCGTGCTGCCTACGTGGATGGCGTGGAAATTGGTGTGCTCGTAGGTATAAGGGATGATAGCTACCTGGAAGCTGTTTTCCGTGGGGTTGCACACCGTCAGACTCACGCCATTGATCGTAACAGAGCCTTTATCTACCGTCAGGTAACCACGACGAGCCATCTCAGGGTCGTAATCGTAGGCGAAGGTATAGTAATAACTACCTTCTGCATCGGTCACCTCCGTGCAGCGAGCTGTCTGATCCACGTGTCCCTGTACGATGTGTCCGTCCAGTCGTCCGTTCATCATCATGCTGCGCTCCACGTTGACCTCGTCGCCCACCTGCAGCAAGCCCAGGTTGCTGCGGTCGAGTGTCTCCTTCATGGCCGTCACCGTATAGCGGTCGCCATCAATGCGCACCACGGTGAGGCAGACCCCATTGTGGGACACACTTTGGTCAATCTTCAGTTCGCCCGTAAACGAGCAGACAAACGTGAAGTGTACATTCTCTTGTTCTTTCTCCAAGGCCACCAGACGGGCACACTCTTCTACTATTCCAGAAAACATATTCTTATTCAATTTTTAATGGTTATTGCGAGGCAAAAGTAGGGAAAAAAAAGGAGAATATCATTTTTTACAGGGAAAAAGGTCGTGCAAATAGAATTAATCCCTATATTTGCACACAAGAATAGCGTATTTATAGACGTTAATACGGACTGTTTAATTTACAAAAACAACACATTATGAAAAAGATTTCACTAAAGATGGCTGCTGCGGCCTTGATTTGCAGTTCATTCATGTTTTCATCGTGCATTGGTTCATTCGCACTCCACAACCGTCTGCTCACTTGGAACCAAGGTATCGGCAATAAGTTTGTCAACGAACTGGTCTTTCTGGCCTTCAATATTGTTCCTGTGTATCCCGTCTGCTACCTGGCTGATGCACTGGTCATTAATTCGATTGAGTTCTGGAGCGGCAGCAACCCCATGGCCAGCATTGGCGATGTAAAGAGAGTGCAGGGTGAAAACGGCAACTACCTGGTTACCACACTTGAAAACGGTTACTCGATTGTAAAGGAGGGTGATGAGAACATCCAGATGGCCCTGATTTATGATGCAGAGAGCAGCACGTGGAATGTAGTGGCTGATGGCGTCAGCACCCAGCTGCTCAAGATGAACAATGATGGCACTGTCGAATTGGCTTTGCAGGATGGTGAGAGCATGACCGTAGCCCTCAACGCACAAGGTCTTGCCGAGGCTGAAGCCGCCATCAACAGTAACGCCTTCGCCTTGAGATAAAGTAGCAGAGATTTCTGTAAACCCATAAAAGAAGCGCCTTTCGGGGCGCTTCTTCTTTTTTTTATCACTCTATCGAGAGGCGCAATCCATGAGGCGCTATATATACAATCTCAAAAATATGGAGAAAAAGGGCTGTGATTAAAAAAAAAATTCTAACTTTGCACCGAATTAGAGATTTACTAAATAAGAAATTACTAACATTTGTAACAATGAAAGCATTTGTTTTCCCGGGCCAGGGTGCCCAATTTTCTGGAATGGGTAAGGATCTTTATGACAACTCACCCCTCGCAAAAGAACTGTTTGAAAAAGCTAACGATATCCTCGGTTTCCGCATTACGGACATCATGTTCAACGGTACCGACGAAGACCTACGTCAGACCAAGGTGACGCAGCCCGCCGTCTTCCTCCACTCAGTCATCTCAGCCCTCTGCATGGGTGATGACTTCAAGCCCGAAATGACTGCTGGCCACTCACTGGGCGAATTCTCTGCCCTCGTAGCTGCCGGAGCGCTGAGCTTTGAAGATGGCCTCAAGCTGGTTTATGCCCGCGCCATGGCCATGCAGAAGGCTTGCGAAATGCAACCCTCCACGATGGCTGCTATCATCGCCCTGCCCGATGCCAAGGTAGAGGAGATTTGTGCAGAGGTGGCTGCCGGAGGCGAAGTCTGTGTGGCTGCCAATTACAACTGCCCGGGTCAGATTGTCATCTCTGGATCGATTGATGGCATCAACAAGGCCTGCGAACTGATGAAGGCTGCAGGTGCCAAGCGTGCGCTTCCGCTGAAGGTAGGCGGTGCATTCCACTCTCCCCTGATGAACCCCGCCAAGGTGGAGCTGGAAGCTGCCATCCAAGCCACTACGTTCCACACCCCCAAGTGCCCCATCTATCAGAACGTAGATGCAAAGCCCCACACATCTCCTGACGAAATCAAAGCAAACCTCGTGGCTCAGCTCACCGCTTCGGTACGCTGGACGCAAACCGTTGAGCAGATGATTGCTGACGGAGCGACTGACTTCACAGAATGTGGCCCCGGAGCCGTACTGCAGGGACTCATCAAGAAGATCAACAAGGATGCCGTAGCTCACGGTATCGCTTGAATCTGAATCCTTACCTAATATAACATAGCCCTCCTCCGTAGAGCGAGGAGGGCTGAATCACAGAACTATGGAGCATTCCACCGAAAAAATCATCATCTATCAAGTGTTGCCTCGCCTCTTTGGCAACGATAACAACTGCTGCGTACCAAACGGAACACTGCAGGAAAATGGCTGCGGCAAAATGGCCGACTTCACGAGCAAGGCACTCACCGAAATCAAGAAGCTGGGGGCCACCCACATCTGGTACACAGGCATCATTGAACATGCCACACAAACCGACTACCGCCGCTACAACATCTCACCCGACCATCCGGCCATCGTCAAGGGAAAAGCTGGTTCACCCTATGCCATCAAGGACTATTATGATGTAGATCCCGACCTGGCCAAGGACGTACCCGGACGCATGAAGGAGTTTGAAAATCTGGTGCAACGCACCCACCGCAACGGATTGAAGGTAATCATCGACTTTATCCCCAACCATGTGGCTCGCCAGTACCACTCCGACCACCAGCCCGATGGAACCTCACAGCTCGGAGCCAATGACGACTGTCATCAAGCCTTCAGCCCCTACAACAACTTCTACTACATCCCCCAGACCGAACTTCACGGACAATTCGATATGCAAGCCGGAGCTTCAGAGCCCTATCTGGAATGTCCAGCCAAGGCTACCGGCAACAACCGCTTCGATGCCTACCCTACCATCAACGACTGGTATGAGACCATTAAGCTGAACTACGGCGTGGATTACGCCAACGGCGGCAGCTGCCACTTCTACCCCGTGCCAGATACCTGGTTCAAGATGCTTGACATCATGCTCTTCTGGGCATCAAAAGGCATTGACGGTCTGCGATGTGACATGGCCGAGATGGTTCCCGTAGAGTTCTGGGAATGGGCCATTCCTCAGGTCAAAGGCAAGTACCCCAAGGTGCTCTTCATCGCCGAAGTGTATAACCCCAACGAATATCACAACTACCTGGCCCGCGGTCACTTCGACTACCTCTACGATAAGGTAGGCCTCTATGATACGCTCAAGGCTGTGACCTGCGACAACGCCTCGGCTACGCGCATCAGCCAAAGCTGGCAGAGCTTGGGCGGCAAAGAGCGACAGATGCTCAACTTCCTGGAGAACCATGACGAGCAACGCATCGCCTCCTCCTTCTTCGCTGGCCATCCCATGAAGGCCATTCCTGCGCTCATCGTATCGGCCACGATGAACACCAATCCCATGATGATCTACTTCGGACAGGAGTTTGGTGAACAAGGCATGGACAGCGAAGGATTCAGCGGTCGCGATGGACGAACCACCATCTTCGACTACTGGAGCGTAGAGAGCATCCGCCACTGGCGCAACGGAGGGAAGTTCGACGGCAAGATGCTGACCGACGACCAACGTCACCTCTACAACATCTACCAGCGCATCCTTACCCTCTGCAACAGCGAACGTGCCATCGCTGAAGGGAGTTGCTTTGACCTGACCTACGCCAATCTGAACGGCTGGCGCTACAACGAACACCGCCAGTATGCCTTCTTGCGCCACTTCGACAAGGAGCTGCTGCTCATCGCCGTGAACTTCGACAGTATCGGTGTAGATGTAGCCATCAACCTGCCCTCTCACGCCTTTGACTACCTGCAGTTGCCGCAGATTGACCGATGCGAAGCGATCGACCTGCTGAGCGGCGAGAAAGAGACCATCTCTCTCCTTCCCTACAAAGCCACCGAAGTGAAGATCGGTGCCTGGAGCGGAAAGATTCTGAAAATTAAACTCTGACCGTATCTTTTCCCCAAGAGGCGGTCACAAAAAATATTGTAGCTATGGTAATAGATAAACTGGAAAACTTTGAGCAGTATGTAGCGCTCAACCCGCTGTTTGCCGTGGTAGCACGCTACCTCAAGGAGCACGACCTTCATCAGATGGAGGCCGGCAAAACGCCTATCCAAGGCGACGAAGTGATTCTCAACATCGCTGTAACCAAGCCTAAAGGCAAGGAACAAGCTAAGCTGGAAGCCCATCGCGACTACATCGACGTGCAGGTACCGCTGTCGGATACCGAGGTGATGGGCTATACCCCCACCGCCGACTGCCAGCCTCAGGATGCTCCCTTTGATGCTGAGAATGACATTATCTTCTACGAAGGGCTGGCTGAAAACTACCTGGAGGTCAAGCCCGGGCTCTTCACCATCTTCTTCCCCGAAGACGGACATGCCCCCGGTGTATCCCCCACAGGGCTCAAGAAAGCCATCTTCAAAGTGAAGGTGTGCTGATTTTTGAATTATTCACCCCTAAAAACAACTTGCATCATGAAGAAGACTATTGCAAAAGATAGATTGAAACTTGTAAAGAACGACCCCTGGCTCGAGCCCTTTGAGGATGCCATCAACGGCCGACACCAATATGCTATAGCCAAGGAGAACGAGCTGACTGAATCGGGCAAGAAGAGCCTGAGCGACGTCGCTACCGGCCACCTCTACTTCGGTCTGCACCGCTCTGAAAAGGGGGGATGGGTGCTCCGTGAATGGGCTCCTAACGCTACGGAAATCTACCTCATCGGCGACTTCAACGACTGGAAAGAGGAGAAGAAGTTCAGCATGAAGAAGAAAAAGAGTGGCGGTGTATGGGAAATCCAGCTGCCAGCCTCTGCCATGAAGCATGGTGACCTCTTCAAGCTGAAAATCCATTGGGAAGGTGGCGAAGGCGAACGTATTCCCGCCTGGGCCAACCGTGTGGTGCAAGACGAGCAGACCAAAATCTTCAGCGCACAGGTTTGGGATCCCGAGACTCCTTATAAGTGGAAAAAACGTACCTTCCGTGCCACCACCGACCCGCTGCTGATCTATGAGTGCCACATTGGCATGGGCCAGCAGGAAGAGAAGGTGGGCACCTACAACGAGTTCCGTGAGAACGTACTGCCTCGCGTGGCCAAGGACGGCTACAACTGCATCCAGATCATGGCTATCCAGGAGCACCCCTACTACGGCAGCTTCGGATACCATGTATCGAGCTTCTTTGCCCCCTCATCGCGCTTCGGAACACCTGAAGAGCTGAAGGAGCTGATTGATACGGCCCACCAGATGGGTATTGCCGTCATCATGGACATCGTCCACTCCCATGCCGTAAAGAACGAGATGGAGGGTCTGGGCAACTTTGCCGGCGATCCTTGTCAATATTTCTATGGCGGTGGCCGACGTGAACATCCCGCATGGGACTCCCTCTGCTTTGACTACGGCAAGAACGAAGTGATCCACTTCCTGCTCAGCAACTGCAAGTACTGGATGGAAGAGTTCCATTTCGACGGCTTCCGCTTCGATGGTGTCACCTCGATGCTCTACTACAGCCACGGACTGGGCGAAGCCTTCTGCGGCTATGGCGACTACTTCAACGGCCACCAGGATGATAACGCCATCTGTTACCTCACCTTGGCCAACCGCCTTATCCATCAGGTCAACCCCAAAGCCATCACCATTGCCGAAGAGGTATCAGGTATGCCCGGATTGGCAGCCAAATACGAAGATGGCGGCTACGGCTTTGACTACCGCATGGCCATGAACATCCCCGACTACTGGATCAAGACCATCAAAGAGCGTGTGGATGAAGATTGGAAACCCTCCAGCATGTTCTGGGAAGTAACCAACCGACGCAAGGACGA
>CAMCUZ010000076.1 GCA_945879145.1 uncultured Mediterranea sp. | reverse complement strand
CACTTGGTTGTTACCCCCTTCGGGCACGATGAGGTCGGCATACCGCTTGCAGGGCTCGATAAACTGCTGGTGCATGGGCTTGAGCACGCGGGTGTAGCGCTCCATCACCGCCTCGGCCGTGCGTCCACGTTCCACCACGTCGCGCTGAATCACGCGAATCAGTCGCTCATCGGGGTCAGCATCGACAAACACCTTGAGGTCCATCATGGCGCGCAGCTGTGGGTCGCAGAGTGCCAGAATCCCCTCGATGATAATCACCTCGCGCGGCTCGATGTGGATGGTCTCGGGCAGTCGTGAGCAGGTCAGGTAAGAGTAGGTGGGTTGTTCGATGCTCTCCCCCCGTCGAAGCTGGGCCACCTGCTGGCTCAGCAGCGGCCAGTCGAAGGCGTTGGGGTGGTCGAAGTTGATGTTCTGCTTCTGGTCGTCGGGTACGTGGCTACTGTCCTTGTAGTACGAGTCCTGCGGCAGAAGAACCACCTCCCCCTTAGGGAGACTTTCGAAGATTTTTCGCACCACGGTGGTCTTTCCCGACCCCGTGCCGCCAGCAATACCGATAATTATCATCTCAAATACTTTTTGGTTTCAATAAAATAGGTTATTTTTGCCCACAAAAATAGAAATAATTCATTAAATAACAAAAGTTATGGTCAAACACATTGTTTTATTTAAATTAAAAGAGGATGCTCCGGCTGAGAAGAAGCTGGAGGCCATGCGTAGTTTCAAGGCGGCTATCGAGGCGTTGCCCCAGCGTATCCCAGTGATTCGCAAGGTGGAGGTAGGCTTGAATATCAACCCCTCAGAAACTTGGAACATAGCGCTTTATAGCGAATTTGACACGCTCGACGACGTCAAGTTCTATGCGACTCATCCCGACCACGTAGCCGCCGGCAAGCTGTTGGCCGAGGTGAAGGAGAGCCGTGCCTGTGTAGATTACGAAGAATAAGCATTTTCCACCATCCAATCTCAATGTATTCATGATGAAAAGACTATTTTCCTTTCTTACCCTGCTTTGTGTAGCGGTGCTGCTCAAGGCGCAGATTCAGGAGCCCGTGAAGTTCACCACCGAACTGAAACGCCTCTCCGACACCGAGGCGCAGCTCATCTTCAGCGCCACGATTGATGCCGGATGGCATGTCTATTCCACCGAGCTGGGTGATGGCCCTACCTCGGCCACGTTTCATGCCGTTGAGCTCCAGGGTGCCACGCTCAAGGGAAAGCTCCGGGCCGAAGGCCAGGAGCACGCGGCGTTCGACGAGATGTTCAACATGCAGGTGCGCTACTTCGAGGTGAGCGCCCGCTTTGTGCAGGACTTGACCCTGGCGGGAGGAGCCTATGCGCTCGAAGGTTACCTGGAGTATGGTGCCTGCAACGACGAGAACTGCCTGCCTCCCACTAAGGTGGAGTTCAAGTATGGCGGTGCCGCTGATGGGGCTGCCACTGATGCCACTGCTGCTGTCTCCGATGCCTCTGTTACTGGAGCAACTGCTGCCTCTGCTGCTGCCGATGGTGGTGCGGCCCAGAGTGGGGTAGGTCAGGGCGACTTGTGGCGCCCCGTGATTGCTGAGCTCCATCAGATGGGCGAAGAGACCCCTCAGGGCGACTTGTCGTGGATATACATCTTCTGCATGGGCTTTGTAGGCGGCCTGCTGGCCCTCTTCACCCCCTGCGTTTGGCCCATCATCCCCATGACGGTCAGCTTCTTCCTCAAGCGCTCCAAGGACAAGAAGAAGGGTATCCGCGATGCCTGGACCTACGGTGCCTCCATCGTGGTGATTTACGTTACGTTGGGTCTGGCCATCACCCTGTTGTTTGGTGCCAGCGCCCTCAATGCCCTCTCTACCAACGCCATTTTCAACATCCTCTTCTGCCTGATGCTGGTGGTGTTTGCCGCCTCCTTCCTGGGTGCTTTCGAGATTACGCTGCCCTCGAGCTGGAGCAATGCGGTGGATAGTAAGGCCGAGGCTACGAGCGGACTGCTCAGCATCTTCCTGATGGCCTTCACCCTGTCGCTCGTCTCCTTCTCCTGCACGGGCCCCATCGTGGGCTTCCTGCTGGTGGAGGTCTCCACGTCGGGCAGTGTGGTGGCTCCGGCCCTTGGCATGCTGGGCTTTGCCCTGGCCCTGGCGCTTCCCTTCACGCTCTTTGCCCTCTTCCCCTCGTGGCTCAAGTCGATGCCCAAGAGCGGTGGCTGGATGAACGTCATCAAGGTGTCGCTCGGCTTCCTCGAACTGGCCTTTGCCCTCAAGTTCCTCTCCGTGGCCGACCTGGCCTACGGCTGGCGCCTGCTCGACCGTGAGACCTTCCTGGCCCTCTGGATTGTGATTTTCGGTCTGCTGGGCTTCTACCTGCTGGGCAAGATCAAGTTCCCCCACGACGACGATGGCGAGGTGAAGATTAGCGTGCCCCGTTTCTTCCTGGCTCTGGCTTCGCTGTCGTTTGCCATCTACATGGTGCCTGGCCTGTGGGGTGCTCCGCTCAAGGCTGTCAGCGCCTTTGCTCCCCCCATGCAGACGCAGGACTTCAACCTCTATAAGAACGAGGTGCATGCCCAGTTTACCGACTACGAGCAGGGCATGGCCTACGCGCGCAGGGTGGGCAAGCCCGTGATGCTCGACTTTACGGGCTATGGCTGCGTGAACTGCCGCAAGATGGAGCTGGCCGTATGGACCGACCCGAAGGTGAGCAACCTGATTCAGAACGAGTACGTGCTCATCACGCTCTATGTGGATGAGAAGACGCCGCTCGATGCCCCCATCCAGGTGGAGGAGAACGGCAAGCAGCGCACGCTACGCACCGTGGGTGACAAGTGGAGCTACCTGCAGCGCGTCAAGTTTGGTGCCAACGCCCAGCCCTTCTACGTGCTGATCGACAACGCCGGCCAACCGCTCAACAAGAGCTACTCCTTCAACGAAGACATCCCCGCCTACGTAGAGTTCCTCACCACCGGCTTGAAGAATTATTCTAAATAGAAATTTAAAATTTAAAACGAGCCTGCGGTGGAGGTTGCTGGCGTTGTAATCATGTAAACCGCCACGGGTGTTTTAAATTGCGTAACGCGTAGCGGGTGTTTTTTAAATTGCGTAATGCGTACTTGTAGGGGCGGACTATCTTCCGCCCCTTTTTCTACTCGTATATAAAAGAATCAAAATAATAACGGAAATAGTTGTGAGTTCACGAAGTAAGGTTTATCTTTGTGGCATGGAAGAAACGTAATTGTTCGTAATATGAAGACCGTAGCAATTGACCAAACCATCTATCAAGGTGCTGAGTTGTATGCACTTCAGAACAACATCAGCGTACAAAGCATTATTGAGCAGGGGATTATTCTCTTTCTGAATAAGGCTCAATCCCCTGTTAAGCGTATTCCTCATGCCAGTTACAAGGAAGCTCTAGATTTTGTTTCCACGCTTTCGGCCAAAGGAGGACAACAGGTTCCTTCAGACGAAGATGGATCCGATGCACGCACTGAAAAATATTTATTATGAATTGTCTGACTGCATCGTAACCCGAAACAAAAAGGATTTTCTATATTCGCCTATTCCTGTTTATGATATTAAAGAATTCTTGATATCCAATACCCCACAATAGAATCCCGCAACGAATGCATTTGTGTGGGTGTTATCGGGCGCAAAATATTGCGCCCCTACAGGTGGGTGACTGGCCAAAACAGCAGCCCGCGTGAACAAGATGGTTTGCTCTGTTCATGCGGGCTGCTTGGTTGATTCACCTCGGGAGAGGAGAGGGGACCAAGGCCGTGGTTAGTGCATCATGCACGAGGTTACTCCCAGTGTGGTGCTGATGGCCGTCAGAATGCTGATGATGGTCTGGATAATGAATTTCCAAGTCTCTTTTTTGCTCATAATCGTTTAGTGTTTAATCCACTGTAGGGGCGTAAAATTTTCCGCCCTGAATACCGCAACGAATGCATTTGTGTGGGTGTTATCGGGCGCAAAATATTGCGCCCCTACAGGTGGATGATTTACCGTTCTCAATTTTACATTTTAAATTTTAAATTGAAAACCCTCTTGTTACTCGATGTCGGCATCCGAGCCGCTACCGCCTGAGCCGGTTTCAGAGCCTGTGCTGCCACTGCCTGGTTCGCTGCTGCCACTGCTTTGAGTGCTGCCTCCGGTGTTGCTACCCGTGGGGGTGAGGAAGGCGTTGTTCTCGCCGCCGTAGCTATTCACGGCACGCTGGTAGGCGTCTTCCGAGGTGTACTGCTCGTAGAGGTCGTTCTTTATCGTGAGCACCTGTGTGCTGACCAGCGTGCGACCATCCACCTTGCGGGTGTGAACCCATACGTAGGCTCCCTGGAAGTCGGAGCTGAGCTGGCAGGCCAGTTTGCCCTGCTTCACCGCAAAACCTTCGGCGCTCACCAGGTCGAGCAGGCACACCTCACTCTCCTTGTCGAGCTCCACGCGGTAGCCCACAAAGGCACAGCGCGGATAGCCGGTGATGGGGTGCACTGTCTGCTTCACGAGGATGAACGACAGCTGGTCGCCGAAGTCGTAACCGCTGTTGTTGTTGACCACCGCCTTGGCAAACTCACCCACGGTGGTTGCCGAGGTGATGCTGAGTGAGCCCAGGTTGATGTTGGTCACCGACTCACCGGCCACGCCCGTCAGCTCAATGGTGCTGAGTGAGCCATCCGAGATGATGTAGGGCGCGGCTACGATTGACTTGGCTGCAGCCTCGGACTTGGTCAGATAGACGCGGCTGGCCATGAAGTTGACCTTCACGAAGGTGTTGTAGTCGCTGGTGCCAGCGGGCTTGTTCTCAAAGGCGTTGCGCAGCAGGGGCGAGATGCCGGCATACATGCGGATCAGGTTGGGCCACTTCATGCGGTGGCGCTGCTGAGCGGCCGTGCGGGGGTTGGTCACTACGGTGGCTTTTTCACTGACGATGGTGCGTCCAGCCACGCGCTTGAACGTCATCGAGCCGGCTGAGCCGACCATTTTCGTTGCATACCCAGAAAGAGTTGCCATAATCATTGGGCCTCCCATGAACCCTGCCTTTCGGCGCGGGCGACCCACGGAGGCGTCGGGTCTAGGTTGAAAGGAAAAAAGTAAACAAACATTGTGAAGTGACTCCGCAGCAGCTCCGTTGAAGCTCTAATCGTTCTCTAATCATTCTCTAATCAAACTCTAATCAAACTCTACTCCGGAATTAGAGCTGGATTAGTGTTACTTTAGCGTAGGTATTGAGTTACTTTAGACTTACCTTAGACCTACTGCCTTGTCACCAGTCGGCTTCCCGACCTTTTCACAATGCAAAGATACGCCCTTTGGATGAGTTGCCGAGGAGATGCGTGCGCAGTGATACGTTTCGTACGCAACGGAGCAATTTTTCATTTTGTTTAACAAATCAGAACGCAGACACCCACGAATACACCCAAGAAAACACCCGCGGATGTCAGTCAACAAGAAAACACACGCCGCCTCTTACGGTTCGTCCAGATGCTTCACGATGAGTGCTACGTGGCGTTTCTGCAGCACCTTGCAGCGCTTGTTGTAGCCGGCAGCTTCCAGCTCTTGGCAGAGTGGCTGGCAGGCGTTGATCCAGCGCATCAGCTGGTTCACTGCGGCGTGGGGCTCGTAGCCGGGCAGGTAGAGCAGGGCGAGCTCCGTTTTGCTCATGGCGCGGGGCTGAAATTCAGTCATGGCGGGCCTCCTTTCTGAGCTTGATGTACACGCCGTGGTGCGGATGGTCGAGCACGAGGTATTTCGTCACCAGGTCGCCGAGGAAGCGCTTGGCTGTGCGCTCTGGGATGCTGAGGGCATGGGCTATCTCAATGGCCTCGGCTGTCTTGAACTCACGCTCTTGGGGCAATTCCTTGAAGAAACGCTTCAACTCGTTGGACGGTTGTGTAGGTAACTTGGCGAACGGGTCGTCATCATGGTTGCCAATGACGGCAAATACACGGGCAGTATGGTTCACAAGGCATTCGATGATGGTGGTGGCGATGCGAAAGTCGCGTTCATCGCAAAGCAGGGCCTGTTCATCGTCGTCAAAGAGTGGCTGTTCGGTGCCATAGCGCTCGGAAAGGCGACGTAAGGCTGTAAGTACCATAGTGTAGCGGAAACACTCCAAGGCGAGACGAAAGATGTAGCCCTGTATGCCTTCACCCATCATGGCGTACTGTTCCTGCAGCATGTCATTGAAGGTGCGGATGAAAGTCTGCTGCTGGGCCGTGGTCAGCATGAACTGGATGGGATGCTCGCTACGGTCGAGCAGGGAGTGATAGAGTAGCTGCACCTTTCGGCCCAGCTCCCTGTAAATCTCCTCAATCGGGGTGTCATTCCCTTCGAATACGTTGCGGAATTCCACCTTGCTGTCGGGCAGGGCGTAGAAGAGGAAGCGTGAGGCTAGGCCGTTGGCTACGTTGGATGCAGGGAGCAACAACGGAAGCTGTGAGCCCGTACAGGTCAGCAATACTGATAGACGTGGCTTTTCAAGTTCGATGAACAGGTGTTCGCTTACGCGTACCATGGGGCACGCCTCGTGGTGATGCGCTTTACGCAAAAGGTCTGAGTAGTCGCCATACTCACTTTTTGAAAGCATGTTGGTCAGTGAGTCGGCCTCTGTCTCGCACATGATTCCCCATCCCCCGTTGGCCTCAAGCGAGCGGAATACGGCTGATGCCGAACTGTTGGCTGGCACAAAGGGCGAGCGTCTGACAGGTGCTTCGGGTGCCTTGCCACGTGTGGCTTTCGGTGTGCTATCCCAAAGTGCAAATTCCTCTTCGTAAGCCTCACGCTGAGCCTTGTATTCGCGCTCCATCTCCAATTTGATTGGGGCAACGAGTTGCTTGCATGCTTCGAGGTCACCTTTCTTGGTTGCAAATCCTCCGTATAAAATATTATACAATGGGGCATAGACTTTCCTGCGGTCATAAATGGAATAGAGAGACTCGGGCAGTAAGCCTGATATCAGGTTGATTGACCCCAATATCATCTTGTCCTTGTCGGATGTTTCTGTCTGGCTGTCGAGTATCTCCAGACAGAACGCTGGCCACTCCGTACGCTCAATCTTGTCTGAAAAGGTCTTGGTAGTGGTTTGTGCCAAAAGTGTTGTTGTGCCTTTATCCTTTTCCTCTTCCAAAGAAGGAAAAAGAGTATTTTTTTCTATTTTTTCAGAGATAGGGATAAAAGGCACTTTGGCACTTTTGGCACTTTCGGCGGCGAGCATCTCCTCGGTGATGGGGGCAAAATCCTGCTGTGCGCGGCGGTTTCGGGCCTCGGCGCTGAGGTCGATTCCGGCCCGACGGAGCAGGTCGAAGAAGCTGCGGTAGGTCACGCCCGTGCCCTTGGAACGGAGGCAGCTGGTGTACTGGCCGTCGCACTCTCGGGGGTCGTAAGCGCTGTTCAGGCGGCTCAGTTTGTGGTAGATTTCGCGTCCTGACTCACCGAAAATATCTGACAATGCAAAGCCCAGTCGGAGCCAGTTGTCATAGCCCACGGTGAGGTCGATGCCGCGGCTCGTGCAGAGGTCGGCGTAGTAGCGGATGGCTTCGGCAGGGTCGTCGGCAGCGGCTGCGGCAGCCTGGGCCGAGGCGGCGGGTAGGTGCTCTTTGCTGCGGCTTATGGCTTTGGCCACCTGGTCGATGGGGACTGTAGTCGGGCCAGTGGGCAGGTTTTTGGCTGCGGGCTTCGTGCTTGCGGCTGCGGGCTTTGTGTTTTCGGTTACGGGCTTCGTGCTT
>CAMCUZ010000075.1 GCA_945879145.1 uncultured Mediterranea sp. | reverse complement strand
AAGACCAACTACATCTTGATAGATGAAGTTCAGGATATAGAAGGTTTTGAGAACAGTATTCGCAGTTATTACGAGGAGCCTGATATTGAAATCATTGTAACAGGCTCAAACTCCAACATGCTCAGTGGTGATTTGGCCAACAAAATAGGTGGTCGCTACAAAGAAGTCTATGTCCAGGCACTAAGCTACGAGGAATTCATGGAATTCCATAAGTTGCCCGATAGCGATGATACGTTGGCAAAGTATATTCAGTTTGGTGGATTGCCTGGTTTGAAAAAGATAGGACTTGACGAACAAGATGCACGTGAGTACCAGATGGATGTCTATAGCACCGTACTGCTGAAGGATGTTATCAAGCGGAATAATATCCGCAATGTGCCTTTCCTGGAAAACCTTGTTCATTTCCTTGCCGACAATGCAGGAAAAATCATTTCAGCCAACAGCATAGCAAAGTATATGCGGTCACAAGGAGAGAACATCACCTCCACTGCCATTATCAATTATGCCAAGTATCTGTGCGAATCATACATGATCCACAAAGTGAACAGGTATGACATTCACGGACGGAAATTATTTGAGAGCAACGATAAATTCTATTTTGAAGACAATGGTATTCGTAATGCTCTTGTAGGTGGTTCACGCGAGAGAGACATTGAGAAGGTGATAGAGCATATCATCTATAATCACCTTGTCCGTCTGGGCTATGAAGTGATGGTCGGACAACTTCAGGCTGGTGAGATTGATTTTGTCTGTACAAAGCCAAAAGGCGAAAGAATCTATGTGCAGGCTTCTTATCTCATAGCCGACGATAACACGTATGAGCGTGAGTTTGGTAATCTTCGTGCCATCAAAGACAACTATCCCAAATATGTCATCTCTATGACACCATTGGTTACCAGGTCTGATGACAATGGCATAACCCATCTTCATCTCAGGAGGTTCTTAACAGAAGGGTTGGAAAGGTAATATGACTTGGTTTTCGAGGTAGTCGATGGTCACCTCTCGGCCCCCTCAGGGATATAGTCATACCCCTCGGGACGTTTAGAAAATTTCTTGGATATGGTCTCTTTTGTCGCAGGATTGAATTGCGCAAACGTAGCCTTTAAGAAGTCCACCACCTGATCACGCCCGACGTAAGGATTCCAATGGTTTTTCCATAGCAGATAGAAGGAGTAGCGCAGCTCGTCCACCTTCAACTTCGTCTCGAGAGGCGGTAGATTGGCCACCAGCTTCCCCTGGTCAATGAAGAGGCTGATTGCCTGAATCATACGGTCATAATCGGCCCTCTTCATCACAGCCACCTCACTCCCCTTGACGCTGCCCTTCATGAAGGAGAGCACCCTGGTCGCCCTCTCCTTCAACTCAGCTTTCTTCCGCTGCGACAGATGAAAAGGCTTGATTTCCGACCCTTTCCCACTCAACAGCTCGCAGGCATGGATGCCGCTGTCGAGGTAATCCTTGATGAAGCAGCTCACCTCATCGGTGTAGGCGTCCAATATCGCGTTCACCAAGTCGGCGCTCTGCGCATAGTGGCTTTGAGCCTGACTAAATAATGAATCGCTACGGAAGAAGAGCGCAGGCTGATCACTGCTGCGCAAGCAAACAGCCAGAAAGAGCAACAGGCAGCTCGTAGCTTCCTGCAGCTCCATATCCGTAAAGGTGCGCGACGCATGGTTCGCCTCACGGCGCAAATCACCATACACAGAGTGCCACAACCTCTCCAGATGGCCACCTCGCTCACGCTCGTCAAGCGCCACCACGTAGTCCATCCACGTCAAGGTGTTGAGCCAAAGCTCCACGCACGAGAAGCAGCAGTTGCTCATCCTGTTCTCAATGGGGAGGTAACATGTATGGATTAACTCCATCAGTGGATTCCTGCCGTACTCCTTCTCCAGACGCTTGCACGCCTCGTAGTCCAACAATTGTACCATCACTATTTCGCTCTCTATGTTACGTTAATTCTCATCCAGAGGGATAATGTCTTCATGGTCGTAGGAGACAATCGCACTCCTGATCTGATCCAGGCGCAAAATCAAGTCGTAAGTAGGATGAAGCCCCTCTTCGCCCACCACGCCATCTCCATGCACGGTGACCCCCTGCATGAAATCCTCGATGAACGACTCCTTGATGTTCATAAAGGCATGCGAAGCCATCTTGAAGTTCATCACCCCCGAGTTGGCAAAGTGATACTTGAGATTATAGCCATTCTGCGCGCTGATCTCAATCATGAGCGCGATGTGTTTATTCAGTTCGGTATCAGCCTGCAGCGGATGCTTTTTGCTACCCACCAGCGTATAGATTCCCTTCAAAGCCTCCGACTCCGCCACCATATTCATATTCTGCTTAATCCACGCTTTCTGCTCTTCCGTAGCATCCAGGCAGGCCACCTTGGCGGCATTAGGGAACTCCCACACAATCCGGACCACCGAATCCTTCTGCGTATAGAGGCGCTCCTTGACACTCGTCACAAAGGATTGGGCTGAGAATTTATGCTTGATGACGATCTCCAATCCATAATCGTGCAGCAAGCTATTGAACGAGCGGCTCAGGTACTTCACGGCTTGATTCCGCTCCATATCAAACACATCATTGTCCTCAATGGCAATCTGGCATACCCCCTTGCGGTTGTCCACCACGACATAACAGCCGGGGTGGGTCACGATATTCTCCAACTTCTTGCCTTCGTAGTAGGTGATGTCCCGCTCGTTGCACAGCACAAAGGCATATACATCATCATGCCCATGAAGGTTCTGCACAAGGAGCGGCAGGTCTTTCTTATGTTTTTTCCCTATCACGGTCAATTTATGGCTCATTATCCTGTTGATAATCAGGTGGACCTTATCTTCAGTAGAAAGGTCATCGTCTATCACCAGGCCGTTGTCAGCCGTAAACTTGATTTTCTTCTCTCCCCTAGGTATCACCTCGTAGGTGTAGATGGCATAGGTTTTTTCTGTCATAGTAATTGGTATTTAAGTTGCCTTAACTATTACGCGGTAAAGATACAGCAAAATTTTTCAAAACAACAAATAAAGTACCAAAAATTAGCATTTTATTTTTTGGGGGGCCATCATTGAAGCGAATAAGGCAGTAAAAGGATATGGGTTAGCCAAAAAAGTATAAAACATCATCTCTTTTTGAATAACACTATCTGTTATTTGAAAATAAAGCTGTAAATTTGCAACAGAAAAGAATAACAGAATATGTAAGTCAAATATAGAGCACCAATGGATATATTCTTTCAGAGAAAGAATCTGGAGAAGATAGCATCTGACCCACGAAAATGCTTGAAGGAACTTGGTAGGACAAGATCTGAATTGTTCCAGAAGCGTCTTCGAGACCTCTATTGGGCTGAATCATTGGAAGATGTGCGTTACTTACCAGGCCACTACCATGAGTTGAGGGAAGATAGAAAAGGGCAATGGAGCTGTGACCTCGACCAGCCGTATCGGCTGATTTTTGAGCCTCACGAAGACCCTATTCCGACTGACGAAAATGGGAAATACGTCTGGATAGAAATAAAAGGAGTTGAAATTGTAGAAATAGTGAATTATCACGGTAAATAGTATATAGTATTATGGCAACTTTAAAGAAATTCGTTCCGCCGGTGGAGTTTCATCCCGGTATCACCCTTTCAGACAAACTGAAAGAGATGGGGATGAGCGTAAAGGAGTTTGCTGTGCGCACTTCAAAACCGGAGAAGACAATCTTTGCCGTCATTGGCGGCAAGAGTAGCGTGACCTCTGATATGGCGGTAGCTTTCGAGAGTGTCACGAAGATTCCCGCACATTTTTGGCTGAACATACAACGTGGGTATGATGAATATATAGCCCGACAGAAAAGAGAAGAGCAACTGGCCTCAGCATTCGAATGGGCCAGTTCGTTCCCCTTGGCAAAAATGATGGAACTGGGATGGATTCCCGTGGTAAAGACACATGAAGAGAAAGTCAAGGCATTGCTCTCGTTCTTTCAGGTCAGCACGGAAAAGGCTTGGGAAGACTACTATCTGAACCAACAGCTGAAAGTGGCCTTCCGTATATCCCTCAATAATACCAAAGAGCCACACGCTATATCCGCATGGTTGCGCCAGGGAGAAATACAGGCAGCAGAAACGGAAGTATGCGAATTTTCCGAAAAAGCCCTGCGTGAAGCTATACCTGCAATGAAAAACCTCTGTACCGAGCATCCTGCAGATTTTGCCGCAGCGTTGCAGGAACTGTGCGCCAAGGCGGGTGTCAAGTTGGTTTATACACCCTGTATGCCTAAGGCACCTATCAATGGTTCAACAAGATGGATCAATGACGTACCTTGCATTCAGATGACGGGAAGACATAAGAGGAATGATATATTCTGGTTCACATTCTTCCACGAATTGGGACACATCCTGCTTCATGGCAAGAAAGACATTTTCTTGGAAGACATAGAATATGCGGATAAGCAGAAGGAAAAGGAAGAAGAGGCCGATGCGTTTTCTTCCCGTATCTTGCTGTCGCAGGCAGAGGAAAACGAAATAATCGGAAAGGGAGACTTTTCCGCTGATATGATTCGGCATTATGCAGAGAAGTTCAATGTCCATCCCGGAATCATCGTCGGCAGATTGCAGCACAAGAAGGTAATTCCTTTTACCGCACATGCAACGCTGATAGAAAAGATTGAACTATTCCAATAGGAATAGCCGTGGCTTTCTGACCAGTGCGTTTCTCTCGTTCAACAATGAGGCATTAGAGAAAACCGTGCTGTCTTCTTCATCGGTTATTGACAATCCTCTTGACTGAAGCAAATCTATTAGACAGCTTTCTTCTGTATCGGTTCACCATTTGTATCAGTTCACCATTGAAGTGTTAAAGAGTCGGTAGGCCGCTGTCCATATCTTGTTGCGCAGCAAGGGGTGGAGCTCAGGATGAGTGGCAAGGAAATGTTCCACTGCCTGGGCGGCCTGAGGCGATCGGTGACCAGCCAAGAGGTTGCTACACCAGTTGGCAGGGAAGAAGATGTCGCCCGTGCGCTGCAGTTCAGGCAACAGGGCGAGAGCGGGCTCAATGTAAGCCACCGACTGAAGGTCACGCAGGGGGTGATTAAGGTAGTAGAGCAGGGAGAGAGTCCAAGGCTCGATACGGCGATTCTCAGGATCGGCAAGCGAGGAGAAGAGGGCATCACGCTGACTGACAGAGGGAGTGACGGCACGGGCTATGAAGTCAAACTGACGACGGCGGTCAGGGTTGGTGAGACGGCTGCGCTGCTTCTCCACGATGGCATCAGCCTGCTGCGGTAGGCGCACAGCCAGCTCGTAGGCCAGCGTCATGTAGTCGCGCTCGGAGAGGCGCTGGTCAGTGGATGCCTCCCAGAGTTGATAAAGCTGCGCCACGCTCCGCGATGAGGAGGCCACACCCGCCAACAGACGCAGTAGCTGCGTACGCACCGAAGGCAAAGGATGACAATCAGCCAGCGCCATCAACCGCTCTTCTACCTCCTCGGCAACACCCCCGGCATCATCCTCGGCATCATCCCCGGCAGATACCGGGGCATGGGTCACGTCAGGATCCGCACAATGCGTAAGGCGCAGCAACAACGGTTCGTGCAGGTAACTCACAAGGGTCGATGCGGTGAGCTGTTCGCGTTCTTCGGCGATACGGTCTATCAAGAACGCAAGCCAGCGGTCGTCACTCAGGCGATGCTCCAGGTAGTT
Source organism: uncultured Mediterranea sp. (assembly GCA_945879145.1). Lineage (GTDB taxonomy): Bacteria > Bacteroidota > Bacteroidia > Bacteroidales > Bacteroidaceae > Bacteroides. The sequence continues at coordinate 2,294 of CAMCUZ010000075.1, read as the reverse complement.
CTCATGAAGATTCATCAGCAGAGCCTGCCGGGCAGTGGCATCTTGCTCAGTAGGCCAATAGGCCATCAGGCTGTCTATCTGCAGCGACGAGAGCTGCATCGAGCCATAGAAGGTGCCATCGCTACCGTCGCGGAAGTGAACCGCCTGACGGCGGGGCCAGTAGGCACTATCCACCCAGCGTTGAGAAAACGAATGGAGGTCGGCAGTGGTCTCGCTATCCAGTATCTCTATCAGTTGGTCCCACGTGGCATTGCCGAAGCGAAAGCGACTGACGTAGCGCTGGATGCCCCGTCGGAAGGCCTCCTTTCCCATCAGCTGCACCATGCGACGCATCATCACGGGTGCTTTGTTGTAGATGATGGGGTTGTAGATCAGTCCGGCATTGCGCAGGTTGTCCAGTGGCTGACGGATGCTGGTGCGCCCCTCGGTGCGATCCTGCGAGATAGCGGCGGCAGTGTAGGTCTTGAGCCAGTTGAGGGTATGGTTGATGTGGGGGAAGAGAGGTTGCGTAATTTCGGCAGCAAAGTAGTTGGCAAACACCTCCTTGGTCCACACATCGTCAAACCAGTTCATTGTCACGGCATCTCCAAACCACATGTGAGCGGTCTCGTGGGCAATCAGCTCAGTGCGGCGCAGCTCCTCGTCGGGCGTGGGATGGTGCGGCAAGAAAAGGGTGTTGTCGTTATAGAAAGTGGCTCCGGTATGCTCCATACCACCAAACTGGAAGCCGGGTAACACCACGATATCATACTTGCTGAAAGGATAAGGCATGGCGGTGAACTCCTCCAGCCAATGGAGGGCAAAATGGACCTGACGCGCTATTTCAGGCAACTGCTCCACGCGCTGTGGATCGGTTTCACGATGGTACGCCCCTACCCCATACTCAGGAAAGAAGCGGTAATCCATCCGTCCGGCAGCAAAAGCAAAGAGGTAAGTGGGCAGCGGCTCGGTAGGAGCAAACTGCAGCCATTTGTAGCCTGGGCGGGCTGGTAAGGTAGATGACGACGGGGTGAGTTGACGGCTGTTGCTCACCGCGTTCCACGCCTCAGGCAGGTGAAGCCGCAGGGAGAAGGAGGCCTTCAGGTTGGGCTGATCGAAGCAGGGAAAAGCGGTACGTGCCCTGTCGGGCACGAAGAGCGTATAGATCAGGTCGCTGCGTCGGTTGAGCGACTGTGTTCCAGCCTGGAAGCTGATCTGGACCTCGTTGCTCCCTTTACACAAGGCCGAAGCCGGTACGACCAGGTGGTCGTTGACAAAGCGCAACCCGTCACAGGGTCGTCCATTCACCCGCACGTGACCTATCCGCTGAGGCTCCTCTCGAAAATCAAGCACCACATCCTCAGCCCTCTTCAGGCAGAAGCGCACCACCTCATCCGCCCTGACGGGTTCATCCATCCCTTCGGGCAGATAGAAAGCCAGCTCATAACGCAGCTCGGCCAGCTGAGCACGTCGATGTTCAGCAAGGCTCCAGGATACCCCCTCCTCACACCAATCGTCCACCCCTTGTGCCCCCACAGGAGTCACCAGCGCCAATGCCATCAGCGCCATCAGCATACCGTACATGCTCTGATACCATTCCATTGCCTTCGTCATATCCAAGTCTCCATCAATCCAATTAAAAAGAATCACTGTGCAAATATCGGCATTTTTCCTCAAATCCGCAACCAGCCTCATAAAATGAGATATCACACCTAAAGCACCAAAAACGACAGTCAAGAGACAGTAATTCCTCAAAAGGTTTGTTATATTAAACATTTTGGGGTATCTTTGCGCGCGTACACTTTGCACTGAATCTGGAAAAGGACATCACCCTGCTGGCTACCGACGACGCGCTTGGCAGACAGCTTCAGGATGCAGAATTATTGAAGAGGTTCGTGCCGCCATCAAAGAGTGGAGCAAGAGCGCTATAGAAGTGCAAGTACCCCTAAAGTGGTTAACATCATATTCTATTCGTTGGGATGAACTATAAAAAAGTATGAAACAAGAAGAAATAAGACTACTCTTTCAGCAGTTTGAGCAGGTAGCATGCGTTTCTGGTAACGTGGAATGCTGGAGCGCAAGGGAACTATGTGAATTGATGGGTTATAAGTTATGGCAAAACTTTACCAAGGTAATAGACAAAGCCAAGGCTGCATGCAGCAATGTAGGCCAGAATATAGAAGACCATTTTATTGACGTCAATAAAATGGTTAATATAGGCTCAGGTGCTGAGCGTCAGATAGATGACATCCTACTCACGCGCTATGCCTGCTATCTTGTGGCGCAGAATGGCGACCCGCGCAAGCCGCAGATAG
>CAMCUZ010000074.1 GCA_945879145.1 uncultured Mediterranea sp. | reverse complement strand
TGACCATAGCAGAATGCGAGGTGGGTTGTCCACCGCCAGACGAAATGCCTGAACCTGTGACCATGAAACTTGACAGGCCATTTGCCTTTGCAATAACAGGCGAATATGATGAGTTGCTCTTTATGGGAGTCGTAAAGGATATGAAATAACACATCATACCTCATAAGGTTAAGCAAGCATCGAATTGGCTTGGGATACCACCACCCTACACCCCATGATGCTCTTGCGAGAATCATGCGAATCGCAAGTTGTCCAGAAACTTTACTTTTTAGCCTCAAGAGGAACAGAAAGAGAAAAATACGGCATATAGAACAATTCCACCCGGTTTTTATCCTATTTGGACAGTCGTCAGGTCAACAGCAGCCCTATAGTAACTCTAAGGTAAGTCTAAAGTAACTCAATAGTAAGTCTAAAGTAACACTAATCTGACTCTAATCTGGAATTAGAGTTTGATTAGAGATTGATTAGAGAATGATTAGAGATCGATTAGAGGTTGAGCGAAGCAGCTTTGGAGGAGAGTGATGAGCCATTGTTATGATCTGTTATTACTTGTCATCACTCACCATGTCTGTGGAAGCAAAAAAAGAGAGTGAAGCTATAAAAAGGGATTATTGATGAAAAAACTCCGAGATTATTTTTCTTTTTTAAAGAGAATTACTACCTTTATGCCGCATTATGCCAGAGGTGTAAACTAATCTAAAAAGAAATGAAATCTACAACAATTATCGACATTGCCAAAGAACTGGGAATATCTAAGAGTACAGTGTCGAGGGCATTATCCGGTGACACTCATAATGTGAAGCCAGAAACCATGAAGATCATCTGCGAGACCGCCAAGAGAATGGGCTATCAACGCAATGAAATGGCAGTTAACCTCAGACGCCAAACGACCCGCAATATCGGTATCATCATCCCAGAGGTTGTCACTTCATTCTTCATGAACTTTATCCAGCAAGCGCAGAAAGAGCTACGCAAGCAGGGGTATCGTACCATAATCGCCGTATCAAACGAAAACCCTGAGCTAGAAGCGGAGAACCTGCAAATGTTGGAACAATGCCGAGTGGAAGGAATATTGATAAGCGTCTGCCATAAGAACAAAAACGCATCATTATATACTAGCATAGTAAGACATGGCATCCCCATTGTTTTCTTCGACAGGAGAGTGGAAGGGATAGAGGCCTCGGTGGTATGCATCGATGACTATCTGATGGCATTCTTCATGGTGGAGAGATTGATTCGGAGCGGATGTCGCAAGATTGTCCACATGAAAGGCCCTGAACATATCAGCAATGGGCATGACCGCTATCGCGGTTATCGTGACGCTTTGGAAAAATTCGCCATCCCTTATGACAAGCGATATGTCATCAAGGGTGGATTGAGTGCTGAAGAGGGTGGCGCAGCCATAGAGGAGTTCCTGTCACAGGGCCTTGAGTTTGATGGTCTCTTCGGATTTACAGAGACATCGACATTGGGGGCCAAGAGTTTGCTTCAGAAGAAGCATTATCGCATACCCGAAGATGTGTCGCTATGCTGCATTTCGGGCACAACGCTATGCACGCTGGTACACCCCATGGTAACGGCAGTGGAACAGCCGGTAAACGAAATGGCCACTCTCTCATGCCAACTATTGCTCAGCCAAATAGCCGACCCAAATGTAGCAAGAGAGAGTGTCATACTTAGAGGGCATATTGAAGAAAGGGAATCAACCCTTACTAAACAGTGATTGTTCAGAACTTGAACACTTTAGCGCCAATTTGGAAGAATGCGCTATCCATTACGGGATTGAACACCGCGCAGGCAAATACCGGGAGCGAATAGTTCTTCGCAATTTGTAGGCGGTGTTCTGCTCTTAACTGCAAGTGTATGAGTCCTGCCTTATCACTATAGAAGGTGCTTGAATCGCCTTTCCTATCTGACAATGTGAAGGTACCGCCGATGCAGGCATCGAAGCTCCAGGCCTCACTCCTGAACAAGGGATATTCAGCCGACACAAAGCAAGAATAGCGATTGGAGCTGTTGTCACTCCATCTGTCACGCCCGAAAAGAATCGTTGACCAACTGAGGGTAAGCGGGAATTGTGGGGTTGATTGGGCAAAGCTATATGTCAGTATGCAGTCGAGGAAGCGCCCCGTGGTACGGGCAGAGTAGTTAAAGAACTCCTGGTTGTTGTAGTTGGCTCCAGGCGAGAAGTTGTATGTATCCCACAGAGCCAGTTTCCACCCTCCATAGTTTACTTCACCGAAGAAGTTAAACTCCTTATAGTCGCCAGAGGTATTCGTACCGCCCCATAGTCCTACCTTAAAGTGCTCATCCTTGTCGTGTATCGACAGATCAGTACACATCACCAGTCCGTCGCTTACCTCAATACCTCTCCACAGGTGGTTGTTGGCAATCTCAAGACCCCAATCGACATAGTCCTTCACCCTTGGCTGTTCTTGAGCCTGAGCAGCAGTGCAGAAAGACACCGCTGCCAGGATCACAAAAACGAAACTCAATACAGAAGGATAATTGATATTGGTATGATATTTCTTCATTGTTTCTTAAGCATTTTTGTCAAAGTCAATAATGACCTTCATCGTGGTAGCCTTGTTGTTATCAATATACTTATAGGCCTCGTCGTATTGCTCGAAAGCAAACCTATTGGAAATGAGCGGCTCGAGATGAACGATTCCGCGGCTTACAAAATCTACGGCAGTCAGATAATCCTCATGACGATACATCATGGTGCCAATGAGTCGAAGCTCATGTTCACCGAGGTAGAACATGCTGAGGGCTGGGTCCTTGGCAAAAACAGCCACAATAACTATATCGCTTCCTTTTTCGATAGTCTCCATCAGTGAGCGCACGCTCGACTCTACGCCTGCCACCTCAAAGCCCACCTGATAGCCTTCGTCACCAAACACTTCCTTGGCAGCATCTTTCAGTGACTGGTGCATGACATTTGCAGTATATTCAATGCCACACTCTTTTGCCTTGGCCAGACGCAAGTCGCTCACGTCTGTAATCAACACCTTCTTCGCTCCGCGAGCCTTGCAGAACTGTGCCACCAGGTTGCCGATAGCACCAGCACCACTTACCACCACATTCTTGCCTTTCACATCGGTACGGTTCGTGGCATGAGCACCTACTGCTGATGGCTCGATCATGGCTCCATAGTCGAGACTCATCCCCTCGGGTAATACCACGATGCGCTCATCTGTAGTGACAAAATAGTCCTGTGCCACCCCATCTGCCTGAAAAGCCTCTACGCGCAGATGCTCACACACATTATATTGTCCGCGCTTGCAGGGACCACATTCTCCACACACCAACTGTGGGCGGGCTGTAATCTTGTCGCCAGGTTGACATACCGTCACCTCCGAGCCAACGGCTACAACTACTGCGGAATACTCATGACCTTGAACTACGGGATAAAAAGTAGCAGGATGCAAACCATGATACGAATGAATCTCGCTACCGCATATTCCTATGCGCTTGATTTGGATTAATACCTGGTGGGCCTGCAGATGCTCTGCCTTAGGGGCCTCAACGTTTCTAAACTCTATGTGCTTCGGTGCTACTAAAACTGCTTGTCTCATAATAATTATACTCTTTTTAATGTTATTTGTTGTTTGTCTTTCTATACTCAAGTTCTTCGATAATCTGGTTGTATTCTTTCCTACCCAGGCGATAGAAGAGCATGACGCCAGCAGTCATGATCCACAATATTCCTGGCACTGTACTGAAGGCGTGATGAATCACTTCCTTGACGGTCTCCGACTGCTCGACATTTGCCTCATAGCCAGCCCACCCCATCACTAACGCCAACAAAGAGGTGCCCAAGGCCATGCCAATCTTGTTGGCTAAGGAGATGAATGAATACTGAAAACCATCGTTGCGGATGCCCGTCTTCCACTCACCATACTCCACGCAGTCGGGTATGATGGCATAAATGGCGGTATTGAATCCAGAGAAAAAGAACTGTGCCAAGGCTGCAAAGGTGTAGAACCATACTGGCGACTCGTTGGGCGAGAAGAAATAGAGTGTCACCATACTGATACCCATCAATACGCTGAACACGCTTGCTGCCCAGCCCTTGTTTCCTGTCCACTTGAAGATCAAGGGGAAAATGGCCGCCCCAATGATAGAAGGCACTACGATAACACCTGAGAAGAAAGAGAACAAATCCTCGTTGCCTTCAACATATTTGAAGTAGTAAATCAGGTCGGCATTCCGGCCATATAGAATGAATCCGAAAAGCAACTGTCCGACTACAGCCATCAAGAAAGGCTTGTTTCTGGCGACAGCTTTCAACTGTTCGCCGACGGGTACTGCTTTTTTTGGAATCTCCACCTCCACCATCTCCTTGGTCTTGGCAAAGCAGAACCAATGGCAGAATGTAAAAATCAGACCGTAGATAGCGGCTACGCTGATGAATCCCTGGGCACTGCTGAGTGTGCCATCGCCACAATATTTCACAAGAGGCACGGTGATGATGTTGATTACTCCAATGGCAATCATGGCTGCCACCGAGCGACTCGTGTTGATCTGTGCACGCTCATCAATATGCTGCGTCATGGCTCCACATAGGGTACCATACGGCAAGTTGACACAGGTGTATCCCAATACCAATAGTCCGTAGGTGATGCTCATATAGATAATCTTGCCCGTATAATCCATGTCGGGATGAGCCCAAAAACAGAGCACCAGTACAAGAGCAGTAATCGGAGCACCAAAGAGTAACCACGGACGATAACGCCCCCAACGCGATCTCGTGCGGTCACTTAGGCTACCAATGAGAGGGTCGTTGAAGGCATCCCAAAAGCGTGAAACGAGCATCAGAGTGGCTACAGCCGCCATTCCAATACCGAAAACGTCGGTATAGAAAATCATAAGGAACGCTACGACAAATGACCAACTGAAATTACAGCCGACATCGCCAAAACCATAGGCCAATTTGCTAATAAAAGGAACTTTTCCCTTCGTGTTGTTTGAATTGAGTGTTTCCATGTTTCGAATTGTTGGATCTGTTTACAATAATATTCACGTTGTCAAAAGGATGTTTTACCAGTATTCTTTTCTTTGATTTGACGCTACAAAGATATCCCTATCAGAACTGTCAATCAAATGTTTATCATATTATTTTTTCCACAACCGTTCCCGCAACCGTTCCCATTTTTCGCAATCGTTCCCATTGCCGGAATGGTTGTCCTTATCAAGAATTATCATTAATATAGAAGGAAACCAACTTGATTATAATCGCCCATAATAAATTTCTAATTGCTATTAAAACTACAACATAATAAATCATATAAAAAGCATAAATCCGGTTTAAATATACATTTTGATATATTTTATTCGTTTTACTTACACATTTCAATTTTCGTATTTACCTTTGCAGCGGAATTGAACAATAACCACTACATACAATACAACTATGGTAACTTTAGCTTTATTGACGTGCCATCCTGACCAAGCTGACCAAAGAGGATCACTTCGCCAAAGCCGAGGCCAAACTGGCCGCTCTGACCAAGGAAGAGAAATAATTTTGGACAAAAGGCATGATAAATTCAGAATAATCGCTATATTTGCACAATCATTTATTAATAAACGAAAAGAAATATGGGATTTATCATTTGGATTATCGGCCTGGTGCTCTGCATCAAGGCTGTACTTGAGATTCTGAAGTGGAACATTGACGGCATCAAGAAGTTACTGGTTGTCATCATCTTACTGCTGACTAGCTGGGTCGGTTTGGCTGTTTATTACTTCTGGGGCCGCGAGAATCTGGAAGCCCAGCTGAAGTAATAAGCTTCAGCCCACTGCAACTCAAAAACGAACCAGCACCACAAGCGAACCACCCCAGCACGAAACAAGATGCTGAGGGCAGGTGACGTTGTGGTGCACTTTTTATGTAATCAGATAAACCTAAAATTAGGCAACAAGTAGCTAAATTTTCGGAGAAAAAACATACCTTTGCAGCCAAAAATCAAAACTTAACGTAAAAGATATGGCTCAGAAACCTTCTATCCCTAAGGGAACCCGCGACTTTTCGCCCGAAGAGATGGCGAAACGCAACTATATATTCAACACCATACGTAGCGTGTATCACCTCTACGGCTTCCAACAGATTGAGACGCCCGCCATGGAGACCCTCTCCACGCTGATGGGCAAGTATGGCGAAGAGGGCGATAAACTGCTCTTCAAGATACAGAACTCGGGCGACTACTTCAGTGGTCTGACCGACGAGGAACTGCTGAGCCGCAACGCTGCTAAGCTGGCCTCGAAATTCTGCGAAAAGGGGCTGCGCTACGACTTGACCGTGCCCTTTGCACGCTATGTAGTGATGCACCGCGACGAGCTCACTTTCCCCTTCAAGCGTTATCAGATTCAGCCCGTATGGCGCGCCGACCGTCCACAGAAGGGACGCTACAGAGAGTTCTACCAGTGCGACGCCGACGTGGTAGGAAGCGACTCACTGCTCAACGAAGTGGAACTGATGCAGATTGTTGACACCGTATTCAGCCGCTTCGGCATCCGTGTATGCATCAAGATCAACAACCGCAAGATACTCAGCGGCATTGCCGAAATCATCGGCGAGGCAGACAAAATCGTGGATATCACGGTGGCCATCGACAAACTCGACAAGATTGGCCTGGAGAACGTCAACGCCGAGCTGCGGGAGAAGGGTATCAGCGAAGAGGCTATCGGCAAGCTACAGCCCATCATCTTGCTGAGCGGTAGCAACGAAGAGAAGCTGGCCACTCTAAAGCAGGTACTGGCTGAGAGCGAGACAGGTCTCAAAGGTGTGGCCGAGAGTGAGTTCATCCTCTCCACGCTGAAGGAGCTGCAGATGAAGAACGAGATTGAGCTAGACCTGACCTTGGCCCGCGGACTGAACTACTACACGGGAGCCATCTTCGAGGTAAAGGCGCTCGATGTGCAGATAGGCAGCATCACCGGCGGTGGACGCTACGACAACCTGACAGGCGTCTTCGGCCTGAGTGGCGTGAGCGGTGTGGGCATCTCGTTTGGAGCCGACCGCATCTTCGACGTACTCAACCAGCTCGACCTCTACCCACGCGAGGCCGTAAACGGCACGCAGCTGCTCTTCATCAACTTTGGCGAGCGCGAGGCTGCCTACGCCATGCAGGCGCTGAAGAAAGCCCGCGAAGCCGGACTGCGTGCTGAGCTCTACGCCGACAGCAGCAAGATGAAGAAGCAGATGTCCTACGCCAATGCAAAGAAGATTCCATTCGTTGCACTGGCCGGCGAGAACGAGATGACCGAGGGTAAGCTAACGCTGAAGAACATGGAGAGCGGCGAACAGAGCCTGGTCACCATCGAAGAGGCCATCGAACGCATCAAGAGCTGCTGATCAGCAAGGCTGTAACCGTTTAAGAGTACAACGGAACTCTAAAAAACTATAAAGGAGCGCTACTTGGCGCTCCTTTTTTCGTTTGAATCATCCTAATTACCTATATTTGTAGGGTAAAAACTAACCCTAGAAAGGAGGCAATTATGGTATCGATGATGCAATTCAAGAAAGAGAATCACAACGCGCTGGTGGGTGTGATTATGGTAATCATTGCCGTTCTTTTTATCTGCTACATGATTTCGTCGCTCGTAAGCAACACGCATGAGTTCTGGCTGAGCGAGGTGCAGTAAGCACCCCGCATAACAAACAGTGATACCTCAGCCACGCATCAGTCGCGCCGGTTAAGGAAAAGCATCACGTAATAGATTAACGTGGCCAGTGAGCCGAGAGCCGCTGCTACGTAGGTATAGGCTGCAGCACGCAACGCTTCGGAGGCCTTATCGTAGGTATTGACATTGGTGATACCTGCTTGACTCAGCCAAGCCAGAGCACGACGGCTGGCGTCAATCTCAACGGGCAGGGTGACGAAGCTAAAGAGTGTGGTGGCGGCAAACATCACGATACCGGCCAGCAAGAGCTGCGGGAACGACTCCAGCAGCAGGATACCAGCAAGCAACACCCACGACACATAGGTCGAGGCGAACTGTACTACAGGCACCAGTTTACTACGCAACGTCAACGGAGCATAGGCACGGGCATGCTGCACGGCGTGACCACACTCGTGGGCTGCCACGGCAGCCGCCATGATGCTGTTACTGCTATAGACCCCCTCGCTAAGGTTGACCGTTTTATCCATCGGATTGTAATGGTCTGTAAGGCGACCGGCTACATGAGTCACCTTAACATCGTAGATACCGTTGTCACGCAACATCTTCAGTGCCACATCAGCACCTGTCATGCCACCACTCATCGGCACTTTCGAATACTTTTTGAACTTTGCATTCAGATTGAGCTGAACCACCCAGCTCAGCAGGGCCACCCCTATAAAGACGATCCACTGCATTCCTATCATTCCGGTTTCCATTGTTTACTTATTGGTTATACATTATTATACTGATTCCTTTA
>CAMCUZ010000073.1 GCA_945879145.1 uncultured Mediterranea sp. | reverse complement strand
AGATTGATGATCACATCGGTGGCCGTATGCGTATTTTCTCCACGCAGGCTATAGGCGTAGGCACGCTGAAAGCTGAGAATGGCCGAGTCTGTTTGACCATAGCGCAACTGATAGTTTCCCTTCATGTTGAGTACCTCACTGGTCAAGTCGGCCAGGTAGGGTGAGGGTGGATAGCTGGCCACAAACTGCTCCAGATGAGCCAGCATCCGCTGAGCGCTGTCCTGTTTATCAGCAGCCAGGCAGGTCTTGAAGGCGATTGCCAGATAGTAGTGTTGGGTGATGCTGTCCTTGGTTAACGCCATGCGCTGCAATGCCCTATGGCGCACACCAACTGGATCAAGAGAGATGGAGTCACCTTGTGAATGATAGAATGCCAGAAAAGCCTGCCGCTCAGATTCCTCCTCAGACAAAGAGGTGGAGCTGCACCCTCCCCCAACAAGGAACAGAACGAACACCAGGCTATATATTATATAAGGTATATTTGTTTTCATGTCATAGCGTTTCGACGTTCTGCCGGCAAAAATACACAAAAAAATGGATTTCAACTCCTTTTACTGCCTATGTTTTAACAAAACAAAGCATCCCATCAGGAGGAGACCTCCGTCAGGGATGCATTTATCTATGTCAGCGCGCGTAGCGCCCAGTGCTTATTTATACTCCTGCCAGCTCTTAATCTGGATATCCTCCTGCTTCATGGCACAGAAGGCATTGATGAAGGCGCTGGCTAGACGGGCGTTGGTAATCAGCGGGATGTTGTGGTCAATGGCACCACGACGGATGCGGTAGCCATTGGTCAGCTCGCGCTTCGTATGGTTCTTCGGGATGTTGACAATCAAGTCAAACTTATGCTCGCTGATCATCTTCATCACGTTATTCTCGGCATCGGGACGCTCGTCGGGCCAGAAGACAGGCACTGTGCTCACGCCATGGGCGTTGAGGAAGGCTGCAGTACCTGCCGTAGCATAAATCTTATAGCCCTGAGCAAAGAGAGCACGGCTGGCATCCAGCAAATCGACCTTCGACTTCATGGCACCCGAGGAGAACATCACACCCTTCTCCTTAGAAGGAATCTTGAAGCCTGTGGCAATCATGGCATTGAGCAGGGCCTCGTCGAAGTCATCTCCCATACAACCTACCTCGCCGGTAGAAGACATGTCCACACCCAGTACAGGGTCCGCCTTGTGCAGACGCGAGAAGGAGAACTGACTGGCTTTCACGCCAATCCAGTCGATGTCGAAAGCCGACTTATCAGGCTGGGTATAGGGCGCATCAAGCATGATGCGAGTAGCAGTCTCGATGAAGTTGCGCTTCAGCACCTTGCTTACGAAGGGGAAGCTACGTGAAGCACGCAGGTTACACTCAATAACCTTCACCTCGTTATTACGGGCCAGGAACTGGATGTTGAAGGGACCAGAGATGTTGAGCTCCTTCGCTATCTGACGGCTGATCTTCTTGATGCGACGAGCCGTGGCAAAGTAGATTTTCTGTGCAGGGAAGACCATCGTAGCATCACCAGAGTGTACACCAGCAAACTCAATATGCTCGCTGATGGCATATTCCACCACCTCACCGTTCTGGGCCACGGCATCGAACTCAATCTCCTTGGTGTTCTGCAGGAACTGCGACACCACTACGGGATACTCTTTCGACACCTCAGCAGCCATCTTGAGGAAGTTGACCAGCTCCTCTTCGTCGTAGCAGACGTTCATGGCAGCACCGCTCAGCACGTACGAGGGACGTACAAGCACGGGATAACCCACCTTGGCAACAAAGCCCTTCACATCGTCAAGGCTGGTCAGCTCCTGCCATGCGGGCTGGTCAATGCCCAGCTGGTCGAGCATGGCCGAGAACTTGTTGCGGTTCTCTGCCCGGTCAATGCTAATGGGTGAAGTACCGAGGATAGGCACACTCTGGCGATAGAGCTTCATGGCCAGGTTGTTGGGAATCTGACCACCCACGCTAACAATGACGCCACGGGGCTGCTCCAGGTCGATGACATCGAGCACACGCTCGAACGAAAGCTCATCGAAGTAGAGGCGGTCGCACATATCGTAGTCGGTCGAAACAGTCTCGGGATTGTAGTTGATCATGATACTCTTATAGCCCAGCTTGCGAGCCGTCTGGATGGCATTCACCGAGCACCAGTCAAACTCTACGCTCGAGCCGATGCGGTAGGCTCCCGAACCGAGCACCACTACCGACTTCTCATTCTTATAATAGTTTACGTCGTACCCCTTGACAGCATAAGTCAAATAGAGGTAGTTGGTGAGCTCAGGATGCTCGCTGGCCACGGTGTTGATCCGCTTCACGGCGGGCAGGATGCCGAGCTCTTTACGGCGAGCACGTACAGCCAGGTTCTCCTTCTCCATGTTGCCCTTGGGCTTCAGCACGAAACGGGCAATCTGGAAGTCACTGAATCCAAGAACCTTAGCCTCACGCATGGTCGTTTCGTCAATCTCTTCCAGGCTGTTGAAAGCTATCAACTTATGCTTGAAATCAACGATGTTCTTCAGTTTGCCGAGGAACCAGGGATCAATCTTGGTCAGCTCGTAGATGCGGTCGATGCTGATGCCCTGCTCCAGAGCCTGTGCTATGGCAAAGATACGCAGGTCGGTGGGGTGAGCCAGCTCGTGCTCTACATCCTCAAACTCCAATCCTTCGTTACCTACAAAGCCGTGCATACCCTGACCTATCATGCGGAGCCCCTTCTGGATAATCTCCTCAAACGAACGACCGATGGACATGACTTCACCCACCGACTTCATGCTCGAACCAATCTCGCGGCTCACGCCGACAAACTTGGTGAGGTCCCAGCGCGGAATCTTGCAAATCAGGTAGTCGAGCTGCGGAGCCACGTAGGCCGAGTTGGGCGTGCCCATTTCACCAATCTGGTCGAGCGTATAGCCCAGCGCAATCTTGGCAGCCACAAAGGCCAAAGGATAGCCGGTAGCCTTGGATGCCAAAGCCGACGAACGCGACAGACGGGCATTCACCTCAATCACGCGGTAGTCGTTGGTCTCGGCGTTGAAGGCATACTGGATGTTGCATTCACCCACGATGTTCAGATGACGGATGCACTTGATGGAGAGTTCTTGCAGCATCTTCACCTGCTCGTCGGTGAGCGAACAGGTCGGAGCCACTACGATGCTCTCACCGGTGTGAATACCCAGCGGGTCGAAGTTCTCCATGCTGGCCACGGTGAAGCAGTGGTCGTTGGCATCGCGGATGACCTCGAACTCAATCTCTTTCCAGCCCTTGAGCGACTCCTCTACCAGAATTTGCTTGGAGAAGGTGAAGGCACTCTCAGCCAACTTGAGGAAAGTATCTTCGTCAGGACAGATGCCACTGCCCAATCCACCCAGGGCGTAGGCCGAACGCACCATCACAGGATAGCCGATGGAGCGAGCAGCCTGCAGCGCCTCCTCCATACTCTCAACGGCATGGCTCTTGGGCGTCTTCATCGGAATGGCATCGAGCTGCTTGACGAAGAGGTCGCGGTCTTCGGTATTCATGATAGCCTCAACCGAGGTGCCCAGCACCTGCACACCATACTGCTTCAGTACGCCACGTTGGTAGAGGTCTGTGCCACAGTTTAGCGCCGTCTGTCCACCAAACGCCAGCAGAATACCATCGGGACGCTCCTTTTTGATGATTTCTTCCACGAAGTAAGAGTTCACAGGAAGGAAATAGACCTTGTCGGCAATACCCTCTGAGGTCTGGATAGTAGCCACATTGGGGTTGACGAGCACCGAGCTGATGCCCTCTTCGCGCAGCGCCTTAAGGGCCTGCGAACCGGAGTAGTCAAACTCTCCGGCCTGTCCAATCTTGAGCGCACCCGAGCCCAAGACCAGCACTTTCTTCAAATTCTTTTCCATATCTTTTGTCAGTTTTCGTTTTTATCTATGATTTATCTATGTTTCTCAAGATAGCTAGACACTGCAAAGCGTATGCAAAGAAACGAATTGTTTGCGAGACATACAAATAAAAAGCGTACAAAAACGGCAAGCTGTTTACGATTTTCAAGCGTTGCGGTCATCCAAAGAATAATCCATGGCCGTTTTTACACAGGAAACAGAAAAAAACAGTGCACCCATGCGTTTGGTTACCTTTTCTGTTTATGGCCGTTTTTTACAAGTGGATATGAAAAACAAGTCGTATCTTTGCATCATCTTGGTGCATCGAGCTCTTCGTCCATTGATATGACAGCTGAACGGAAGCGGATACATCACCCCCCAGAATCTGCACTCCGGTCAGATACACAAACGATTATTAACGAATTGAAACATAAAGAACGTATGAAACAACTAATTGCCTGCTGCGGCCTCGACTGCGAACAATGCGAGGCACGCATAGCCACCTTGAACGATGACAATAACCTGCGTAAGAAAGTGGCAAAGGAATGGGGCGAGATGAACCAAATGGAGTTTCAACCCGAGTGGATCAACTGTATGGGTTGCCGCACCGAAGGTTGCAAAACCTACTATTGCAGCGACTTGTGCAAGATACGCCACTGCGTAATGGAGAAAGGCTACAACACCTGCGGCGACTGCGAGAAGATGCGTACCTGCAACACTCTGGGCGAACTGGCTGCAAACGCACCCCATGTCTTTGACAATCTGAAGAGCGAATAACAATCATTATTCACCATGATTCTAGTTATACAATCGAAACAATACTATGAGTATGAAATTTGAAATCATGGAGAACGTGTCGTACATCTTCACCTGGTTGCTGCGGCTGGTACCTGGCGTGAGGAGGATCATTTGAATGAAGATAATGGAAACAAGCTATACATTTATGATTTGAATAAAGAGTACATGATGAAGACAGATAGAATCACGCTTCGTCCTTGGCTCGACACGGATGCCAAGACGTTGTATCAATACGCGAGCGACCCTGAGGTAGGACCTCGGGCTGGTTGGCCTCCACACCGTTCAGAAGAGGAGAGTTTGGAGTTCATCCACACCGTGTTTAATAATCCCACCACGTGGGCCATCGTATGGAATGAGACTGGAGAACCTATTGGAGCTATGGGCTACGGACCATCGTGTGACTGCTCTCTGCCTGCCCGCGAAGGCGAACCAACGGTGGGCTATTGGATTGCCAAACCTTATTGGGGTCAAGGCATCTGCACTGAAGCGCTCCAATTGATGATTGAGCATATCCGACAGACGACCCACATCAAGTCGCTCATCAGCGGACATTTCATCGACAATCCTGCTTCGGGACGTGTGATGGAGAAGTGCGGATTTATCCCAACGGGCGAAACGGCATTCGACAGCAAGCTCTACCGAGGTGCCGGCAAACCGATAAGCGTACTGAGATTAACTATCCAGTAAAAAAAAATAGTGATTCATCCATTTTGCTGAAGGTTTCTTCCCGATACTGTAGGGGCAGAATATTTTCCGCCCTAAGATAAGTAAAAAGTACCTGAGTAACAAAAGGTACTCAGGTACTTTAAAATAGACTTTAAGAATGTGATTGCGGAATTAAGGAGGAAAACAGGTCGCCCGTAACCTGCGACAGGGAGACTCTGTTCAACATGCAGATGTCCGTAATGGTGGCTCCATTGGCAGACAAGAAATACAAGAAGATTGGCACTCGCCTACTCAAAGCGCATCGCATGAAACTCCATTCCAAGGGTTACGGCATTTGGGAGAACGTGATTGAGGAAACCTTGGTGCGCGCCTCTGTCATCTGCTATCTCATCGACCATGGCTACCGCGATGAGGAGATACGCCAGGGTATGTTAGCCTATCTACGAATTTTCCGTTTCCAACTCTTTCTCAATTTCTTCAATAGTAGGCAAACTTCCTCGGAAGTCTTTAGGCAAGGCTTGTCCTAATTCATAATCGGAAATACCAATAGGCTTCTGAATATCACGTAAGGCATATTCTGCCTTGATACGGTCTTTATTCTTGCAAAGCAACAGTCCGATAGTCCGATTGTCTCCCTCTCGGCAAAGAACATCATCTACGGCAGAGCAGTAGAAATTCAGTTTGCCGATATACTCTGGGATAAACTCCGTATCTTTCAATTCTATCACCAAATAACGGTGCAGAAAGGTATTATACATCAATATGTCAATATAATAATCATCACCTGACACCTCTATGTGATACTGTCGTCCCATGAAAGCGAAGCCAGCCCCCATTTCTACAAGAAATTTCTCCACATGCTTAACCAAACCGATTTCCACATCACGTTCATTGTATTGCTCTGTGAAAGTCAGCATATCGAATATATATGGGTCTTTGAGCATGTATTTCACATCGTTTGCTTCTGGTGCCGGGAGGGTTTCTGTGAAGTTGTTTGCTAACGCTCCATGCTTGCCGTAGTCGTCATGTTTAATGGCTTCTTGCAGATAACGTGTATTCCAATGCGATGTAATGCTTTGAATCATGTACCAATAACGTGCCCGAATGTCCTTGACCTGTTGTATGAGAATAAGATTATGCGTCCATCCCAAATGCTTTATGGGGAGAGTGAAATTATATTCTTCTAATTGCGCAATCACTGATTGCGTAATTGGAGAGAAAACACCTTTCACCATCGTAAGGTCCTCATTATATTCGTTGAAGAACTGTATCATGCACTGCATATTGCGTACAGAAAAGCCCTTAATCTCGGAATAATCATTCTTCAAATCCACAGCCAAACGTTGCAAGGTTTTCTTGCCCCAACCGTCTGCATCTTGGCTTTGCTGCAACATGCCGCCAATATCCCAATACATCCTGAGCATTTCTTCATTGGCAGCATACATCGCCCTTTGCTGAGCAATTAGTATCCGTTGCTTTATTTTGCGAAGCAATACCGCATAACCACTAAAGTTATCTGACATGTTTTCAATTGCTTGTTTATCCTTAATTCCGCAGCACTATTATAAAAAAATTATCGTAAGTACCTGGCAAACATAAAGTTGTCCAGTATTTAGTCCTGCCAGATTTTTCACTTATCTTAGTGTTGCGAAATCAAAAGACAAGCAAAACTCTGATTTGACATGGCAAAGCTATCAATAAAATCCGAGAAACTCACTCCTTTGGAAGGAATATTTTCAATTATGGAGCAGTTTGGCTCCAATACATCGCCTGCTGCTCTCCACTTTGCTGCATCTCATACACCTCCTGCTCGGTGATACCCACCATCTCGTTGAAGCCGTAAGAAAGTGAGTAGCTGGCTTCTTGACACAGCACTTATCCATTATACTGTTGGCTCAGGGAGAAATCCGGCAGCAACGCTGAAGTGGATTATGTGATACAGCTATTCGACAGCCTACTTTATCATGGTGCCTATTCCTTTTTCTTAGCAAGGGTAATGCGCCTGTTCTCATAGGCGAGCAGAAGGACAAACACAACTTCTACAACAAACATGCCTGCAGCAAGGATATAGGGTGGGTAGGTGAGGCCCACGATGAGGGCGAGCAGAGGTATCACTACGGATAACACCAGATAGGAGCGGGAACGATAGAGCCAGCTGTAAGGCATCAGGTGGGCACCAAATATCATGGCATAGACCATCAGCATTTTCTCCGGCACGGAACCATATACCCACATGGCTATGAGCAGATACACGATCTGATTGACCGAAAACAAGATGCCCAATGGGGTCAGTGGATTGCTCTTGTGCTGAAAGTCGATTTTGAGCATTTTAGAAACGGCAAAGGCTATGGGCATCAAGGGTGCGGAGAGACAAAAGGTCAGTAGATTCTTCGTCATGATGTCCAAAGGGGATAAGTGGACAGCCGTAATGCCTGCCCAGATTACCACGCTTGCAATAATAAAGTGAATTCCCCTCTTCTGCTTCTGGGAACAATCGTTACGGAGTTCGTCTATTGTATTCATGCTTTCTATTGTAACGTGAGTTCGATGAAATATAGCCCATTGAAAATTTGGTAATTAGCGAAATTTTTAGGAGTTTCCTTGAACGAAGTGAAAAACTTTGTAGTGAATAAAAACAATGAGACTAAAGAATTTCGCTATGATTACCGAGGACAAAGTAACTGAATTTTTCTGTATTGCAGATGATTTTTGCAAAGTTTTTGATGCACAGATGGCAAAATATACGTTTAAGGCAGAAAGGAAGCGCAAATATCACCGTGAAAGCTCGTTGGCGACAAAGGGTACATTGGCGAGCGCCTTTTCGAAAGGCTCTTTGTGGATGGCATACAACTTATAACGAAACTGAAGAGTAACATGAAGGGAGCATTGATGTCCGTATCCGACAAACTGCTTCTCAGGAAGAGGGCTATAATAGAGACAGTGAATGACGAACTGAAGAACATTGCTCAAGTTGAGCATTCAAGACATAGAAGTTTTGGCAATTTCGTAGTCAACCTTCTGGGAGGTATAGCTGCATACTGCTACTTCCCTAAGAAACCATCCATACGAGTACAGACCGTTGATACTTCAAAAGACTGTTCTTCTGTGGAGGCTCATGCGTGGAGGATGTAACATCGCATCTAATGCGCCATCTCTCATAGCATCAATACAAAAAAATGAAGATATTCGTCTTTATTGAATGGTTTCTCGTCTTTTTTATATACCTTTGCAAGGGTTATGCAGGCTTACCACTCCCGCAACAGACTTTAACCTATGGGTATGTACATCAATAAAGGCAATAACGACTTCCGTGACATCGTGGCGTACGAGTATGTTGACAAAACCTCGTTGATACCACTCATCAATGCCATGCTCAACTCTGAGAATCGCTATAGTTGCGTTACACGCTGCCGCCGCTTCGGCAAGTCGATGGCGGCAAAGA
>CAMCUZ010000072.1 GCA_945879145.1 uncultured Mediterranea sp. | reverse complement strand
AAACCTTCGACCCCACGGCAGATGAGCTCACCCAAGCCTCGGCTCCGGGCACCTCACATGCCGAAACCACTCAGCAGCAAGACTCCTCTGCTGCATCCAGCACCAACGATGACCTAGTAACGCAACTGCGCGGCACGTGGCACGTGGCCCACTACTACACCACCACCGCACCCAGCTACCTCTACACCCCCGACGACGGCACCCAGCTCCTCGTCACCGCCGACAGCATCCACATCCTGGCTGAGGTCACCCTGATAGAGGGCTTCACCTCCACCCCACGCGACACCACGCTGCAGACCGCAGCCTACGCCTACACACCCCTCACGCCCCGCACCCTGCTGGTAGGCACCGACACCCTCCGCCTAACCCCCATCGACCAAGGCCTCCGCATCGAGGGCAGCCACCAAGGCGCACTACTCAACCAATCCACTGTTGAACCCCAAAATCGATAGCACCATGAGCGAAAACGAACAACGCAAGCAACTGCACGCCACCATTTGGCGCATTGCCAACGACCTGCGCGGAGCTGTGGATGGCTGGACCTTCAAGAGTTATGTACTGGGCACCCTCTTTTACCGCTATATCTCCGAGAGCATCTGCCTCTACATCAACAAGCTGCAACACGATGCGGGTTTTAAAGACTTTGACTATGCCCTGCTTTCCGACGGCGAGGCCGAGGAGGCTCGCGAGATGGTGGTAGAGGAGAAGGGCTACTTTATCCTCCCCACACAGCTCTTCAGCAATGTGGTGAAGCAGCTCCGCAATCCGGGGGTGAGCAGCCCGCAGATAAGCTACGCAGCGCACTACGATGAATCGGAGCAGAGCGACCACCTGATTGCAGCCGAAGAGCGTGCATCCTACGGATCGAACGTGGTGAGTGTGGAGGAGAATCTGAACGTGGTGCTGAGCAACATTTTCCGATCCATCGAGGCCTCGGCGCAGGGTCAGCCATCCGAAGAGGACCTGAAGGGATTGTTTGGCGACTATCTGGTGGACAGCACGACGCTGGGGCGTACCGTAGTGATGCGCAACCGTCTGCTGGCCAAGGTACTGCTGGCTGTGGCCGATATGGACCTGGGTAGCGACCTGCCCGGACACGAGATTGATGCCTTTGGTGATGCCTACGAATACCTGATGCAGATGTATGCAGCCAATGCAGGCAAGAGTGGTGGTGAGTACTTCACTCCCCCTGCCGTGAGCCGACTGCTGGCCCGATTGGCGCTGATAGGCAACCCTGCCATCAAGTCGGTCTATGACCCCTGCTGCGGAAGTGGCTCGCTGCTGCTCAAGTTCTCGAAAACGGCCCAGAACCAGCGGCTGCACTACTATGGGCAAGAAATCAACCCCACCACCTACAACCTCTGCCGCATCAACATGTTCCTGCATGGCATCAATTTCGAGAACTTCGATATCCGTCTGGGCGACACGCTCCATTCGCCCTGGCACAAGACCATGCGGTTTGACGCCATCGTCAGCAATCCGCCCTACAGCACGAAGTGGGATGGCGAAGAGAACCCCATCTTGATCAACGACGTGCGCTTTTCCCCTGCCGGTGTGCTGGCACCGAAGTCAAAGGCCGACTTGGCCTTTACGATGCACATGCTCTATCAGCTGGCAGAGCATGGAGTAGCAGCCATTGTCGAGTTCCCCGGTGTGCTCTACCGCGGCGGTGCGGAGCAGAAGATTCGTCACTACTTGCTGGAGCAGAACTTTATCGACACCGTCATTCAGCTACCTGCCAACCTCTTCTTCGGCGTAAGCATCGCCACCTGCATCATCGTGCTGCGCAAGGGCTCGAAGAAGGACAATGCCGTGCTCTTCGTCGATGCCTCGAACGAGTGCAAGAAGGATGGAAACAAGAACGTTCTTGAGGATGAGCACATCGACCGCATTGCCCAGGCCGTGAAGAATCGGGTAGATGAACAGTACTTTTGTAAGTTGGTGCCCAATGCCGCCATCATCAAGGAGAACAACTGCAATCTCAGCATTTCGACCTACGTGGAGCAAAAGGACACCCGTGAACGCATCGACATTGAGGCCGTGAACCGCGAACTCAGCGAAGAGGTAGTGCCCGAAGTGAACAGACTCCGCGAGGAAGTAGATAAGTTTATTTTAGCGATGGAGGGGTGAAGTTATGAGCGAAGTAGTGTGGAAGAAGCTGGGTGAAGTTTGCAGCTTTAAAAAAGGCACAATGATTACTTCAAAAACTGCGGTAGAAGGTGATATCCCCGTCATTTCAGGTGGACAGAAACCTGCCTTTTATCATAATGAAGCAAATAGAAACGGTGACTCTATTGTCATAGCAGGTTCAGGTGCTTACGCTGGTTATGTAAGTTATTGGACTATCCCTGTATTTGTTTCAGATGCCTTCTCAATTACTCCTATAAATGAAAAATTCCTTCAGAAAAAATATTTGTATTATTACCTGTTACATGTACAAGATTCAATCTACGCCACAAAAACAAGTGGAGGAATACCGCATGTTTACAGTAGATTCATAGAGAATTTTATCCTACCAGTTCCTGATTTAATCATCCAGAAGCAAATCGTCAACCATCTCGACACCTTCACCTCACTGATTTCGCGTTTGGAGAGTGAATTGGAACTGCGCCAAAAGCAATACGAGCATTACCGCGAAGAACTTCTCAGTTTCGAGGGAGATGAAGAGGTGGAGTGGAAGAAGCTGGGTGAAGTTTGCAGCTTTAAAAAAGGCACAATGATTACTTCAAAAACTGCGGTAGAAGGTGATATCCCCGTCATTTCAGGTGGACAGAAACCTGCCTTTTATCATAATGAAGCAAATAGAAACGGTGACTCTATTGTCATAGCAGGTTCAGGTGCTTACGCTGGTTATGTAAGTTATTGGACTATCCCTGTATTTGTTTCAGATGCCTTCTCAATTACTCCTATAAATGAAAAATTCCTTCAGAAAAAATATTTGTATTATTACCTGTTACATGTACAAGATTCAATCTACGCCACAAAAACAAGTGGAGGAATACCGCATGTTTACAGTAGATTCATAGAGAATTTTATCCTACCAGTTCCTGATTTAATCATCCAGCAGCAAATCGTCGATAAGCTCGATATGTTTGAGCAATTGATAGCCGCTCTGAAGCGCGAGATTGCCCTCCGCAAAAAGCAGTATGCATATTACCGCGAGAAGTTATTAACCTTTGAATAAACGAACGTAAACCACCATGATTGAGCAGACCAATATCATTGCACAGCATGCCGATTGCACCGTGGTGAGCCGCTACGAGCCACTGCCAGCACCCAAGGGTGGCTACCAGAGCGAAGCTTCCCTGGAGGAGGCCTTGATACAACAGCTGGTGACTCAGGGCTACGAACGCTTGGTGGTGAACAGCGAGGCGCAGCTTATTGCCAATCTCCGCAAGCAGATTGAGGCCCTCAACCACTTCAAGCTGAGCGACAGCGAGTGGAAGCAGCTCTTCGATGCCTATATCGCCAACGAGAATATGGGTATCGAGGAGAAGACGGAAATGATGCAGCAGAGCCCCGTCGTAAGCCTCACCCTCGACAATGGACGGGCCACGAACATCAAATTGATGGACCGCAGCGACATCAACAACAACTGGCTGCAGGTGATGAACCAATACAGCCCCGAAGGTGGATCGGCGGCCAACCGCTACGACGTGACACTGCTGGTCAACGGCTTCCCCATGCTCCACATCGAGCTGAAGCAACGGGGCAAGAACCTGCGCGAAGCATTCAACCAAATTGACCGCTACGGCCGCGAGAGCTTCTGGGCTGGCTCGGGGCTCTATGAGTTCGTGCAGCTCTTCGTCATCAGCAACGGCACGCTCACCAAATACTACAGCAACACCACGCGCTTTGCCCACTGCCACCAGATGCAGAAACAGAAACACCGCGTCAAGACGGAGAGCAACAGCTATGAGTTTACCAGCTACTGGGCCGATGCCGAGAACCGCCGCATTGATGCGCTGACCGACTTTGCCGCCACATTCCTGACGAAACGCAACCTGCTGCGCATCTTGACACGCTACTGCGTCTTCACCGTCGATAAGAACCTGATGGTGATGCGCCCCTATCAGATAGCTGCCACCGAGCGTATTCTGAACCGTATCCTGTATGCCCACAACCGACGCCTCTACGGCTCGATCAGAGGGGGTGGCTACATCTGGCACACCACGGGCAGTGGCAAGACGCTGACCAGCTTCAAGACGGCCCAGCTGGCCTCGCAACTGGGATTTATCAACAAGGTACTCTTTGTGGTGGACCGCAAGGACCTCGACTACCAGACGATGAAGGAGTACAACAACTTCGAGAAGGATTGTGCCAACGGCAACACTTCGTCGGCCATTCTGCTGCGACAGCTCAACGACACCGGTTGCAAAATCATCATCACCACGATACAGAAGCTCTCCGCCCTGCTCAAGCGCGAGAAGCAGCAGATAAAATGCCTGGAAGAGGAGGTGGTGATCATCATCGATGAGTGCCACCGCTCGCAGTTTGGCGACATGCTGCGGGCCGTGAAGGGGGCCTTCAAGAACTATTACCTCTTCGGCTTTACAGGCACCCCCATCTTCGGCGTGAACGCGGTGAGAAACAGCCGTGGCAAGTGGCAGACCACTGCCGACCTCTTTGGCGGCGACCCCGACGAACGCGGTCACCAGACCAAGCCGCTCCACTGCTACACCATCATCAACGCCATCAACGACCGCAACGTGCTGCAGTTTAAGTTGGACTACATCAAGACCATGCACCCACGCGAGCAGATAAGCGATGACAAGGTGTCTGACATCGACCGCGAGAAGCCCTTTCTTGACCCTCAGCGCATCACGAATGTTACCGGCTATATCTTGCAACACTTTGACCAGAAGACGCGTCGCAGCGAGAGCTATACATTGAGCACCACGCTCAACGTGGCCGAGGTGGCCCGCAGTCGCCATCCCTCTTCGGACGAAAAACGGGGCAAGGTGATGGCCCGTGGATTCAACGCCCTCTTTGCTGTGCAGAGCACGAAGATGGCTCGGCTCTACTACGACGAATTCTGCCGTCAGCAGGCCCTGCTGCCTCAGGAGCAGCGGCTGCGCATCGCCACCATCTTCACCTACGCCCCCAACGAGGCCGAGACGGAGGAGAGCCTCGGCGTGCTGGAGGATGAGAACCCTGACGGCATTGGGCGCCTCGACGTCACGAGCAAGGAGTTTCTGGCCCGTGCCATCAACGATTACAACCACCTCTTCGCTACCAAGTACAGCATCGACGGCGACCAGTTTGGCAACTACTACAAGGACGTGGCCCTGCGCATGAAGAACAAGGAGATTGACCTGCTCATCGTGGTGGGCATGTTCCTCACAGGCTTTGATGCCAAGACGCTCAACACCCTCTGGGTGGATAAGAACCTGCGGATGCAGGGGCTGCTGCAGGCCTTCAGCCGCACCAACCGCATACTCAACAGCGTGAAGGATTGCGGCAACATTGTCTGCTTCCGCAACCTCAAGGAGAACGTCAACCAGTGCCTGAGCATCTTTGGCGACAGCGATGTGAACTCCATCATCTGCATCCGACCCTTTGCCGACTACTTCTATGGCTACGATGCGACCGACGACAAGGGCCGCCAGCAACACCACCAGGGCTACCACGAGCTGGAGCAATGGCTGGTGGACCACTGTCCCATCGAGGCGCTGCGCCAGATGATGAGCGACGAGCAGAAGCGCGAATTTATCCGTCACTTCGGCCTCCTGCTGCGGCTGCGCAACCTCTTGTCCAGCTTCGACGAGTTCCACCTGAAAGAGGGCTACGTGACCGATGTCGATGGTGCGATGAGCGACAAGCTGCTGCTGAGCGAGCTGGAACTGCAGGACTATACCTCGTACTACATCGACCTGCGTGAAGAGTTCAAGAACCGTGAAAAGCGGAATGCTGAAAACGTGAACAACGACCTGGTCTTCGAGATGGAGCTGGTGGAGCAGGTGCAGCTCGACATCAGCTACATCTTGATGCTGGTGGCCAACTTCCATGAGGCCAACTGCCAGGACAAGGAGCTGATGGTGGACAAGATTGAGCGAGCCATTGGCAGCAGCCCCAGCCTGCGCGAGAAGCGTACCCTCATCCTTGCTTTCCTCGACCGCGTGACACCCCAGAGTGGCGACAGCATCACCGACCAATGGCAGCACTACATCGCCCAACAGCGGCAAGCCGACCTGAAGGCCATCATCGCCGAAGAGGGACTGCGCCCCGAGGCCACCGAGGCCTTTATGGAGCGAGCCTTCAGCGAGGGCGAAGTGCCCGAGGTAGGTACCGCCATCGTCAAGGTACTGCCCGCAATGTCCCTCTTCGGCAAGGCCGGTGAAGCCGCCAAACGGGCTGCCAAGAAAGAGAACGTGCTGAACAAACTGAAAGCTTACTTTACGAAATACTTTGAGCTGTAAAACGGAATTATTAACCCATTAAACAGAGTAAACAGAAGAAACAGAAACAACAGAACAACTTGACATAATGAGCGTGTAAGCAGCAGAGCGCCGTAGTCTCACCCTTCGAATCGCCAATTCAACTCATTACACAAGGGACGCCGTCGCCATTACACTTTCGTGTGGTTTCATGTCTGATGACCATACGGAGGCAGTGGTGGCATTTGCCGGAACCTTGTGTGGGGTTTGGCGACCCCGAGGGGTGTTTCTGCATCAGCCCCCTGCCTCCGCTTACTCTATACTACCCAAATTCTCCTGTCATGGAAAACGATACAAAAATTGACTATCAAAACGTGTACAACGATCTGATCAAGCATCTAGAGTATGATGCTTGTATCGGCTCTTCGGCCACGGTACAGCATTTCCATCTGTTGAGCCAGCTCAACCACATCTTCTTCGTGAAGCGCATCTTTATCAAGCTCCAGGAGGAGGTCAAGCAGGAGGTGAGGGTGGAGCGATGGCTTACCATCAATATCGACAGTAACTGTACCAATCAACCTATACACTACGGCGTGGAGCGTGATAAGCTCATCAAGGATGAGGGAGGCATAGAGCAGGTACAGATACAGACCTCCTACCTTTCTGACAGCCTTTATTCCTTGCTGGATAATTCGCGAGTGAATGACTACATCGGTAATCTGAACGCCACGCTGTGGAGCCCTGTCAACAACCAGCTACTCTTTGACCTCATTGCTGATGAAATGGAAAAGCTGAAGAACGATATTCAAGCTATCTGCACTCTGCTCAAAGCGAAATTCAAAAAGGAAAAGCACCAGAGAATCTATGCGCACGAATACAACTACTTTAAAGAACAACTGGCGCAGCAGGTGGAGGAAGATTTTGAAAACTGGGAGAATAGTCACGAATGCGAAGAACTGGCCTCGTATGTCAATGTGAAATTGGGATGGGAGATGCGTAAACTGTTTCAGGAAGCAGTGTTTTGCGGACACCTCGATGAGAATATGCAACATTATAGGGCAGAAGCAGATCAGATGTTCGATAAATACGATGACACCATCTACCGATGCTATGCGGAGTTGCGTAATTACTTCCAGTTCAAAGAGGGGCGATTGGAGCCACAAAAAGAGAAAATTTCGCAATACCTCTTCAACAAACGTGTGTCGCTGACGGAAAATAAACGCAAACAGCTCTTCTACTTCATCCTCTTCTCGGAGCGCATCTATCAGGCGATACAAACGGAGAAGCCTATTGTTGAGAAAGAGGTGCTGAAGGAGATTATCAGACTGCTGGAGCAATGGCCCGACTACCTGAAGACTTCGGCACAATGGGCCCTGGTCTATGTCTATTGCCGTAAATGCTTTCTGTTCAAGATGAACATTTCTACGTTTGAGAAATATGTAGAGAATGAGTTGTCAGAGCACTTCGCGAAGCGCTGCAAAGCATCAACCGTTCAGAAAGCCAAAAAGCGAGACTTTTGGGGGAATAATAAACCATCCATGTGGAAGGACCAAGACGACCAAGCCTTAGTGGATTTCCTGAATGAACGGCTATCCTATACGCAGAAATGGAAGGAATAGAACTGTTGTATTTTCCTAAATATTCACTCAAAAGTGAATATGGAATAAGGTTTGTGCTTATATTTGCTGTGACTTAAAAATAGATTGTTATGGCAACAGCAACATTGAAGACCATAGAGCAGAATGATAATGTAGGTATGTTCTCCATCTGTTTCGATGGCAGCGAGGAGAGTGAGTTTGAGAAGTTCCTGAATGAGTTCAAGGACAATGCTACTTATAATAAGGATTTTAACGTGATTCTTTTGGCATTGTCGAAGATTATAGACAAAGGTGCTTTGGAACGGTTCTTCCGGAATGAAGGTCGAATGAACGATAATGTGAAGGCACTTGCCATTGATTCGCGTAAACTGCGATTGTATTGCTTACGGATATCAGACCAGATTCTCATCCTCGGCAATGGCGGTGTGAAGACCACACGTACCTACCAAGAAGATACGAAGTTGAGTGGTTATGTGATGGATTTACAGACGTTTGACAAAGTGCTGATTAAAGCACAGCAATCAGGGAAAGTAACTATAGAGAAGAATATGATTACCGATATTCAGAGCGCCACATTTGAACTATAAAAAAACATTTAGCCGTATGATACAAAATGCGTTGTTCAGACAATGCCTTGCCAGTGTTCCTAAAGAGCAGAAAGCCGAGTTTGAGCTTTCTTTCGGAATAGCAGAGCGTATCAGTGAAGTTCTCAAAGCTAAGAACCTCACTCAGAAGGATTTTGCCCAAAGACTCCACAAAAGAGAGTCTGAAATCTCCAAATGGTTGACAGGCAGACATAACTTCACCATGCAAACTATAGCGAAGATTGAAACTGCCTTGGATTGCAAACTCATCAACATAGCGCAATAATTGAAAAACACAACAATAATCGCAATTTGTTTCTGAACATATCTGAGGGAGTATCCGAATTTGTATCTGAGAGTATCTGAATCGTAGATTGGTTCAGATACTCTCCGTTTTTACTCCCTTTTATCCAATACCTTTGCCCACAGATTCCTCAACGGAGTCGGTGGGCATTCTTTTTTATGGCCTACAACGGATTTTTATTAACGCTTAAACTACAATTTTCTTATGACTGGTTTATTTATTATTGAGAAGAAAGAGGCTGTACAGGAAGTACAGAGTGTGAAGAACCCGAGTGTGACCTACGAGGCGTGTAATGTAGTGCTCCGTATGGCGGATAGTGGCTATGGTGATGCCTTCGTGGCCCGGCTGCGAGGCGACCAGACAAAGCTGCCACTCAGCGAGGGTGATGCCGTGGTGGTGGGGCTGAGCTTCTACACCAGCGAGAGCAATGGCCGGGTGTATCAGAACTGCAATGTGACACGAATCTGCAAAGTATGAATTTATAATATAAAAATTAAATTGATTGTACAGGTCGATGATTTTACAAAAATAATAATAATGTTTTTTGATGTTTAATTTTAAAATATTTCAACTATGGAAAGAAAGATTTTTTTGAATGATGTGAAAC
>CAMCUZ010000071.1 GCA_945879145.1 uncultured Mediterranea sp. | reverse complement strand
CGGTCGTTGCGGTAGTTGAAGAAGATGACTACGTCGCCCTCCTTGATGGTGCCATCTACGGTGCTGTTCACGATTGGCTTGATGAACTCGTCGGTCACCTCCTCGTCGTAGCTCTCTTGCATGGCCTTCACCATGTCGTCGGCCTTGCGTCCTTCACCCTTCACGAGCAGGTCGTATGCCGTCTTGACGCGTTCCCAGCGTTTGTCGCGGTCCATGGCATAGAAGCGTCCGATGATGCTGGCCACGGTGCCTGCGCTCTGTGCGCAGTGGTCGGTGAGCTGCTGGATAAAGCCTTTACCGCTGCGAGGGTCGGTATCACGGCCGTCCATGAAGCAGTGGATAAACGTGTTGCTGATGCCGTAATCCTTGGCAATGTCACAGAGGGTGAAGAGGTGGTCGAGCGAGCTGTGTACGCCGCCGTTCGAGGTCAGACCCATCAGGTGGATGCTCTTGCTCTGCTCCTTGGCGTAGCTGTAGGCAGCTTGAATCTCTTTGTTCTGGCGGATGCTACCGTCAGCACAGGCACGGTTGATTTTTACGAGGTCCTGATATACGATGCGTCCGGCACCGATGTTGAGGTGACCCACTTCAGAGTTACCCATCTGTCCGTCGGGCAGACCAACGTTTTCGCCGCTGGCTTGCAGTTCGGAATGGGGGTAGTTGGCCATGAGATAGTCCCAGTAGGGGGTAGGAGTCTGGGAGATGACGTCGTCCTTCTGGCTGTCGCCGATGCCCCAGCCGTCCAGAATCATCAGAAGTGCTTTTTTGCTCATAATGTTTATTGGTTTATTGGGTTGATTTTTACTTGTATCTTGGGTTGATTGCGGGTTGCCGCTTTCAAGGCGCAAAGATAGGGCTTTGCACTTGATTTATCAAAAAAATCCTCTTTTTTTTCTTTTGCATTCTGCTCCTTATACTGCCAAAGGCCTGATTTGAGGTGGCAAACAGAGGATTATTCTGCTGGAATCACAAAAATAGAATAATTTTCTGATTTTGTTGAAATCGTTTGGATAAAACTGCTATAATACGTCGTTTTGTGGAAGAAGCACAGGCCTTCTGTGACAAACTGGGTTTCCCTGTCATCGTGAAGCCCGACAACGGTGTGGGTGCCAGCAATACCTGGAAGCTGCAGAGCGAGGATGAATTGAGGGCGAAATACCAGGAGGTGATTAGTCGTTATCCGTCCCGTCATTTCATCATGGAGGAGTTCGTGCCTGGCCACATTGAGACCTTTGCTGGCATTGTCAATGCTGAGGGTAAGGTGTTGCTCTTTACCGGCCAGGTGATGAAAGCCACGCTTCTGGCTCAGCTGCAAGGCACGGGCGAGAATGTCAGCTATACGCAGCCTGTAGAGCAAATGGAGGATCTCCGCGAGACCGGACTGCGTACGGTGGAGGCTTTCGGGGTGAGAAACCGCTTCTTTCACTTTGAATTCTTCCGTCTTGATGAGGCGAAGCGTGGACTTGGTAAGCAGGGCGACATCATCGGTCTGGAGGTGAACATGGGGGCACAGGTATTCATTGTCTGGATTCATCCACAATGGCGGTATGTAGGGGCGGAAGACCCCAATTTATTCGCTGAAGTCGAAGCAGAGTTGCTGCGGTTCGCCCAGTAGGTTGAAGGTCTGGCGGTGGTAGGGCGTGGCACCGTGGGCCGCTATGGCTGCTCGGTGTTTGGCTGTAGGGTATCCTTTGTTGTGCTGCCAGTCGTAGCAGGGATACTCTTCGGCCAGCCGGAGCATGTAGTCGTCGCGGTAGGTCTTGGCCAGGATAGAAGCCGCGGCAATGCTGAGGTACTTGCCGTCGCCTTTCACCACCGTGGTGTGGGGAATCTCCTCGTAGGGGCGGAAGCGATTACCGTCGATGAGCAGATGCTGAGGCCGTAGCTTCAGTGCGCTGACGGCACGATGCATGGCCAGGAACGAGGCGTTGAGGATATTGATGCGGTCAATCTCTTCGGGGGTCACTACCCCTACAGCCCAAGCCAGGGCATCACGCTCTACCTCCTCACGCAGGGCATAGCGTTGCCGCTCGGTGAGCTGCTTCGAGTCGTTGAGGCGTGGGTTACTGTAGTCAGCAGGTAGGATGACAGCAGCCGCATAGACCGCTCCAGCCAGGCAGCCACGTCCAGCCTCATCACAACCTGCCTCGATCAATCCCTGGTGCATAAAGGGCAGCAGTGCAGGCTTAGAAAGTTTCTCTTTGCTCATAGTAAAACCGTATCTTAAAGGTAATCATGATCATCCCCTACAGGGAATCATTCCTATTTTGCGCGCAAAGATAGCTGATGTGAGGAGAAAATGCAAACTTCCCTTTGTATTTCACGTCGGCTTGCTTTATCTTTGTGCCCCGATAATTTAACCCCTTTCATAGAACTACGCGATGTTTACCATCATCACCATAATGCTGTCCGGTATGCTGACCGGTTACCTGTTGCGCCGATTTCTCTTCGGGAGGTTGGGCCGCGTGATAGCTGTCTTTATCTGGACGCTGCTCTTCCTGCTTGGCCTGGAGGTGGGAAGCAACGAGCGCATCGTCAGCGGACTGGCTACGCTGGGCCTGGAGGCAATCCTCATTACATTGGCCGGTACGCTGGGTAGTGTATGGGCAGCCTGGGGAT
Organism: uncultured Mediterranea sp.; assembly: GCA_945879145.1. Lineage (GTDB taxonomy): Bacteria > Bacteroidota > Bacteroidia > Bacteroidales > Bacteroidaceae > Bacteroides. The sequence continues at coordinate 7,682 of CAMCUZ010000071.1, read as the reverse complement.
TGTGGCGAACCACCCAGCAGCATTCTGCCTCAGCACCATCCTCTATTAGGCTCCGCGAGAGGGCCGGCATCATTCATCATGCAGAGGTTGCTGTGGACAATTCTGCAGAGGCTGTTGTGGATAATCATTCAGAGGCTGTTGTGGACAAACAGGCAGAGGCTGATGCCAACGAGCAGGAGTCGTTGCTGAAGGCATTGAAGGGAAGTTTGGTGATTGTCGGCTTCTTTGTGATGGGCCTGTTGATCGCCCTTTCGGGATGGATTAGGGTGAGTGAACAGGTGAGCGACTTCAGCTTTTATGCCTTGGCAGCCTTGATGGCGTGCGTTGGAGCAAGTATCGGCAGCGACCCGCAGACACTCAAGAACTTCCGGGCACTTAACCCACGCCTGGTGTTGCTTCCGCTCTGCACCATTCTCGGTACACTGGTCGCTACGGCGTTGGTAAGCCTCCTGCTGAGCCACCGTTCGCTTACCGACTGCCTGGCCGTGGGCTCGGGCTTTGCCTATTACTCCTTATCAAGCATCTTCATCACCGAGTATCGCGGGGCCGAACTGGGTACCATCGCCCTGCTCTCCAACATCAGCCGCGAGCTCATCACCTTGCTGGCCGCCCCGCTGCTGGTGCGCTGGTTCGGAAGGCTTGCCCCGATAGCAGCCGGAGGAGCCACCACGATGGACACCACACTGCCCATCATCGCCCGCACCTCGGGCAACGACCTGGTCGTAGTCTCGCTGTTCCATGGCTTTGTGGTAGATTTCTCCGTACCTTTCCTGGTCACGCTGTGGTGTTCGCTATAGTGCAGATACCCCTATGGCGACAGGTCGTGATGCACCTATAGCTGCATCTGTTCTAACTTTCCTTACACCTTATCTGCTTTTCTCTTGTATCCAAAGGTGGTCGCACGAGGTCATCCAATCGCCCGACCTAGGTCAGTCGATTGATTGACCCGGGTCAATCGCTTGACCGACCTCGTGCGACCACCTAAGAGTGTAGCTTTTTTGCTTGAAAGATGTAGCTTAGATGCTTGATAGATATCGCTTTGCTAGGATAAATAGGCCTCCTGCTGGGGATGACAGAGCTCTTCTCTTGATGATATCATCCTTACTTAACTGAAAATAATAGTCTATTTGTTTGGCTATCTCGCAACTTTCCGTTATCTTCGCCTCCACATTGCAATCCACCCTGGTGGATGTGCGGTGTGAAGACATTTTTTGTTAATTAGCGCGTTTGCTATTTATTCTATTAGAACGTTCCAAAGCTTGGCCGCAGAAAGAACATCAAGGGAATAAATAAGTGAGCGCCTACGCGATATGCGTGGGCGGAACTTATCTCTTGATGTGGGTCAGGCCAAGCACCCGGAACGTGGATAAGTCTCTTGCCCACGTTTCTTTTATACCAGGGTGCTGTGTCCTGACCCCGTTTTAAATCGCAGAATAGATAGTTTCGGGCACATACTTTGTTTGTAAGCTATGTACGAAACTATGGAACATCGGGCACCATCATGCGTGCCTTGCCTTGCAAATCAGTGCTTAACGGAGGAGGCAAGGTTATGGCAAAGAAGACTCAGTTAGGCTACAAGGAGATTGAACAGAGGCTGTCGGTACTGAAAGAGCCGGTCGATGCCTCAATCGTTGGCTATATGTTGCTGCTTACCTTTGGCAAAAGTGAACGAGAGGTAAGTCGCTATGTAGAAGGAAAGGGCGTGATAGCCAGATTTGATGGACTCCTTATCAAAGGGTTGTTGGCCTATCGGGCCAGCGACACGCTGCACCTGCGTGATACGCTCGAAACGTTGAAACGGGATCTGACCGTACTGCGGGCGGCTCCTAAGATAGTAGCTGTCAGCGATGGCCGTACACTCTTGGCTTATGACCTACGTGAAAAAGAGACCTACGAAAATCCCCTTTCACGCCTACATTGCGACTTCGCCTTCTTCTATCCTTTGATGGATATTGAGCGAGTACGTTATGTGGAGGAGAACCCTGCTGATATCAAAGCGGCTGAGAAACTGGCCAAGCTACACGATGAGCTACGTGCCTACAACGACTTCAGCAGCGATGATGACCTGCACGACCTCAACATCTTCATCACGCGTCTGCTGTTCTGCTTCTTTGCCGAAGATACCGGCATTTTCAAGGAACAGCTCTTTACCTCCTCCATTGAGCGATATACCAAGCCCGATGGCAGCGACCTAAGCGATTACCTGGATGAAGCCTTCAACATCATGGACCGTCCGCAGCGCAGCGACGATACCCCACACATCATCACCCAGTTCCCATACGTCAATGGTGGACTCTTCTCCCGTCGCATTGCCATTCCCCGTATGGGAGCCAAGGCGCGGCGCATCATCCTGGAGTGTGGCGAATTGGATTGGAAGGATATCAATCCCGACATCTTCGGTTCCATGATTCAAGCGGTGGTCAATCCCGAAGAGCGGGCCACTCAAGGTATGCACTACACCAGTGTACCCAATATCATGAAGGTTATCAATCCCCTCTTCTTGGACGAACTGCATGATGTCTATGACAAGCTGAAAGCCGACTATGACCGTCAGAAACAACTGCTTGATATGGGAGGACAAACAGGTAAGGCTTTCCGCACCAACTGCTTGCCCATCATCCGTAAGGGCAACGAACTGCTGGCCCGCATAAGTCGTATGAAGTTCTTCGACCCGGCCTGCGGCAGTGGCAACTTCCTCATCATCACCTACAAGTCGCTTCGACTGTTGGAAATGGACATCCTCCGTCTGCAACAGCTCTGCGAGGGAGGTCAACGTGCCATAGGTTCCATAATGGGTTCTGTGATACGTATCGATCAGTTCTACGGTATAGAGTTGCTCGACTTTCCTCACGAGGTGGCGATGCTTTCCCTTTGGCTTGCTGAGCATCAGATGAACAAGAAGCTGTTCGATGACTTTGGCATCCAAACCGATGCTTTGCCTCTTCATAACATCACACAGATAGTGTGTGGCAACGCCTGCCGTCTCGATTGGGAAAGTGTTTGCCCGCATACGGCTGACGAGGAAGTGTTTGTATTTGGCAATCCGCCATATCTGGGAGCAAGATTACAAGATGATTCACAGAAGCAGGACATCACTCGTGTCCTTGGGAACCTGACAGGAGCAAATGAACTAGACTATATCGCTTGTTGGTTCTACAAATCAGCTCACTATATCATGAATTCGCATGCCAGAGTGGCATTTGTATCAACGAATTCTATATGTCAAGGAGAGCAAGTAGGTATTTTGTGGCCAGTAATGTTTCAGCATGTTCATATTAGTTTCGCTTATAGTTGGTTTAAGTGGAGCAACAATGCCAAGCATAATGCTGGTGTCACTTGTACCATAATAGGTTTGGAAGCTTTAGAAAATCATCCTTGCAAAATGTATAACCAATCAACGTATGAATATGTAGATAGCATCAACCCATATCTTATTAAGAATGCTGATTTGATTGTAACTTCAAGCAACGTATCATTATCTAACTTGCCAGATATTTGTTTTGGCAGTATGGCGAATGATGGGGGTGCATTATTATTAAGTCCTGAAGAAAAAGAGCACTTGATATCCGAATCGACTTTGGTAGAAAGATACATTCATCAAATTGTTGGTTCGCAGGAATTTATACGAGGGGAGTTCAAATATTGTTTATGGATTGAAGATAATGAACTTGAGGAGGCTTTATCAGTTGTTTCAATAAAACAAAGAATCGAAAGATGCAGAGAAAACCGTCTTAAGAGCAAACGGCCAGCGACTAATAAACTAGCCTCTAAAGCTCATTGTTTTGCAGAATGTCGGCATAAAAACAAACCGAAGATATTCATTCCCTCTGTGTCTTCAGAAAAACGTCAATATATACCATTAGGGATATTAGATAATAATGTAGTGGTAATTGCACCTAATTTTGCCATTTATGATGCAAAAACATGGCTTTTCGGCATCCTCACCAGCCGTATGCACATGACATGGGTCAGAACGGTAGGAGGCAGATTGAAGACTGATTATCGCTATTCCGCCCAGCTATGCTACAACACGTTCCCTTTCCCAAAAGTGAACGAAGCCAAGAAGAAGGAGATTGAGGAAGCTGCTGAAGAGGTACTGATTACTCGGGAGTACTACCCAGGTCAGACATTGGCCGAGCTGTACGACCCCGACACCATGCCGCAAGACCTTCGTGAAGCACATGCCCGACTGGATGACATTGTGGAGAGTTGCTATTCAGGCTACCCCTTTGCCAACGATGAAGCCCGTTTGGAATGCCTTTTTCGCCTCTATGAACTTATGACTGCCAAATAACAGACTGTGATGAACGAAGATTTTGTCAACATCAAATATGCCCAAGATGGACGTTCCACTGAAGTGGATGAATTGGGTATGCGCGAAATGCAAGCCAAAGCCTACGCCGAACGTCACAGGCGTTTCCTGCTCATCAAGGCTCCTCCCGCATCGGGAAAGAGCCGAGCTTTGATGTTTATAGCTTTGGACAAACTGGCGCACCAAGGCATCAAGAAAGTCATCGTGGCTGTACCCGAAAAGAGCATAGGACGCTCCTTTAATAATACCAATTTGAAGTCTCACGGATTCTTTGCCAACTGGAAGATTGCTGCTTACTTCAACCTGTGTGATGCTACCAATGAGAAGGACAAGGCTGAACGGTTCTGTGAGTTCTTCCAGCAGGATACTGCAAAGATATTGCTATGCGCTCATGCTACCCTGCGCAACGGCATGAGTCAGCTAAGTGACGAGGTGATGAACGATTGCCTGCTGGGTATTGACGAGTTTCACCACAGCAGTGCCGGTGAAGACTCGCAACTGGGAGACATCGTGCGTCGCGTCATGAACAACTCTACGGGACATATTGTGGCCATGACCGGCTCCTACTTCCGCGGAGACCGTACCCCCGTGATGCGGCCTGAAGATGAGGCCCGATTCCATCCAGTGACCTACAACTACTATCAGCAGCTGAACGGCTACCGCTACTTGAAGTGCCTGTCGCTGGGCTACCATTTCTATCGGGGTAACTACCTGGAGCACATCCACGAGGTGCTGGACACTACGAAGAAAATCTTGATACACATCCCTAGTGTGAATGCCCGTGCCTCCACTGGACTAGGCAAATACGATGAGACGGACCGAATCATCCAACAGATAGGAACCGTAGAGAAGAAGGACTACCATACCGGAATCTACCATGTACGGACCTACGATGGACGGTTGCTCAAGGTTGCCGACCTAGTGGAGGATGACGGCAAAGAGCGAAATCTGGTGCAGAGCTATCTGCAAAGAATGAAACGAAAGGAGGACATTGACATAATTATTGCGTTGGGAACAGCCAAAGAGGGATTCGACTGGCCCTGGTGTGAGATGTGTCTGACGATAGGCGTTCGTGGTTCGTTGACAGAGGTGATACAGATTATCGGTCGCTGCACACGCGACTGCGAAGGCAAAAAGGAAGCCCGTTTTGTCAATCTGATTGCCATGCCTGACGCTCAGCAGACAGAGGTGAAAGTGGCGGTTAACGATTTCCTGAAAGCGATATCGGCTTCGCTGTTGATGGAGCAGGTGATGGCACCCAGTTGGAACTTCCGAACTCTTCAGGAGGCTAATGATACCAAAACGCCTCGCTCTAATCGAGACCTGATAGTGGAAGGACTGAAGCCGCTCTCCAGTGAGAAGACAAAAACAATTGTTCAAGAGCAACTCGATGATCTGAAAGCTTCCATTCTTCAGAATGGCGAAGTACAGAAGGCTATAGCCGGTGCTACGACAGCTGAAAACTTGACCAAGCATTTGATTCCAAAAATCATCCGTGAACGCTACCCCGAGTTGACAGATGGTGAAGTGGAAGAGGTACGCCAGCGGGTATTGCTCGACACAATAGTCAAGGGGAACGATGTAGAAGAGAGTGAGGGCAACCGCCTGCTGAAACTCTCTAACCAGTTCATCAACATTGATAAACTGTCCATCAACTTGATAGACACCATCAATCCCTTCCAGCGTGCCTATCAGGTACTCTCCAAATCGGTGGATGCTCCAACCTTGAAAGTAATACAGGACACCATAGCCGAACTGAAAATCAACTTGACCATAGAACAAGCTGTCACCATCTTCAAGGGGCCTTTGAAGGAATATGTCGCCCAACATGGTAAAGAGCCCTCAGCGGACAGCCCTGACCCCAAGGTCAGAGAGATGACTGCTGCCCTGCAAATGATAAAGAATCTGAAAATCAGAAGAATGATGGGACTGGAGTATGACGAACATCTATAACATATCAAAATAGTATGAAAGAATGGCCTGAAGAACTATTGGAGATTTTTGAAGACCCGCTGTTGGCTCATGTACGTCCACTATCACCCAAACCAACAGCTCATGACCGAAGTGCACAGAAACTGGAGGAAATCATCGTCTGGGTAGAGAAACATGGACGTGAACCTCGTCAGGAGGGAGACCTCAAAGAAAAACTGCTGGCTGCCTCATTGAAAGCCTTGCGGAGAAGTAACGAACTGGCATCACTGAAACAGTATGACCGACTAAATCTATTGAAGGATGAACATTAAGAAAGAACTGGAATCCATCTTCGATGACCCACTCTTGAGGATATCCCCTCAAGAAGCTGCCCTATTCGACATACCCGAAGATATGCAACAGGTCATGAAGCTGCGTAACAAGGCTGACTATATAGCTCATACTCGGCCATGTACCAACTTCGAGTCATACCGGCCTCTTTTTGACAAGATACATCACGAACTGCGGGCAGGTCGTCGTCGTCTGGATAAGATAGTCAAGACGGCCAGCCTAGAGGCAGGACGCTACTATGTAGTGGATGGCCAACTGCTCTACCTCGAACAGGTAGGTGATCGAACCAAATCAACCAATGGACTGCCCGATGCCCGCACACGCTGTATTTATGAGAATGGTACGGAGACGGATATCCTGCTGCAAACCTTACGCAAGAATGTAGTAAGCAACGGCTATGCCGTCACTTTGCTTAAAGAAGAAGCAGAGTCGTTCAACATGCCTAAAGAGGTGCAACCGGAGGACTTGTGCACGGGGTATATCTACGTACTACGTTCTCTATCTACTAATGAGGAGATTAAGAATCAGAAGAATCTGTATAAAATCGGTGTCACTACCCAAACTGTAGAAGAGCGTATAGCCCGTGCTGCACATGAACCCACTTACCTGATGGCTGAAGTTGAAATCGTAGCGTCCTATAAGGTAGTCAACATCCATTCGCAGAAGCTGGAGCACTTGATTCATACCGTCTTGAAGCAGGCCCAATATCACGTTACGGTTATAGACGACCAGGGAGAGGAACATCACCCTGACGAATGGTACGTGGTTCATTTGAATATGGTAGAGGAAATCATTCAGCGGATTGTGCAGGGAACGATTTTGGGATATGTCTATAATGCGAAGCTGCAGTGCATGGAGCAGATAGAAATATAAAGGATGAATTATCCAATTTAAAAGTCAGAAGAATTTTAGAAAACGCATATTATTTTGTTCAAAGCGTTATATTTGTTCAAAATTCATGAACAAACACAATTTTTTGAACAAAGAAGTTGGGCTGTTTGGAGAATGTTCATTAAATTTGCAGCGTTCAAAATGCATGAACAAAAACAAAATAGTGAACAAGTATGGTCAGAGAAGAAGAAATCATCAATGATGTCGTCTATAATCT
>CAMCUZ010000070.1 GCA_945879145.1 uncultured Mediterranea sp. | reverse complement strand
TGGGAGAGTAGGTAGTCGCCGTTTTCAATCCCGGAGCCTTGCAGCAATCAGCTGCGAGGCTCTTTTTTATTTTATCCAGCAATTTTATTATATCCAGCAATGCATCCCGTCAAAGTGGGTGCATACGGGCGGAAAATATTCCGCCCCTACAGTGGCTGGTAGCATATAGGGTTAACGGTGGTGTTCATATCCCCTTGTAGGGGCGGAATATTTTCCGCCCAGATCACCGCATGTTTATGTTATTAGGATTCTGTTTGCTCTTTGTTGTGCAATGGTTGTGCAATCTACTTAAACTACAGTTTAACCATGGTGTTTAAATCAGCATCATTCTTGCTTCATTTTCGGGCTATCTTTCAACTAGATAAAAGAAAAAGGCATCGATAATCATCAGATTATCAATGCCTTTTCTCAGTCGGGGTGACTGGATTCGAACCAGCGACCACACGCCCCCCAGACGCGTACTCTAACCGGGCTGAGCTACACCCCGCTGTGTCATTCTTTGTTTGACGGGTGCAAAGGTACGGCTTTTTTTTGTATCTGCAAATATTCTGCCCTTTTTTTTGCTGTTTTTTTCTGTTTCTTCCTTATTCACCCATATTTTCACGGAAAAAGTCGAAAGTTTCGTTGATGATTCGTTGTTCTGCCTGCTGATTGAGGGCTATTTCACCTACTCCGCGAAGCAACGTAAAGTTGATGATTCCGTTGCTGTTCTTCTTGTCGTGCTTCATCAGCTCGTAGAGCTGTTCGTATTGCTTGCAATCGAAACGATATGCACCGTAGTTGCTTCGTACAAAATAGATCACTTGCTGCAGAAGCTCTTTAGGAAAACCGGTATATATATATGATAGGTAGAGTTCACAGACCAGGCCCCAAGCTACTGCATAGCCATGCAGAACGGGCCGTCCTTCTGCCAAGGCTAAACTTTCAAAGGCGTGTCCTATGGTATGTCCCAGGTTGAGCGCTTTGCGAATGCCATGCTCGTGTGGGTCGTTAGCTACTATCTCCTCCTTGACTTTAACCGATTCTCCTACGAGCCCCTTCAGGAGAGCGTAGTCAATCCGATTCATATCGAATGAGAGCAGTTCATCGAGGTGACGTTGGTTGCTGATGAGACCATGTTTCAGCATCTCGGCATATCCGGAGCAGATATTGGCCTGGTCAAGTGTACGAAGAAACTCCGTTTCGAGTAACACGCTTGCCGCTGGAGAGAAGCAGCCAATCTCATTTTTCAGTCCGTTGAAGTTGATGCCCGTTTTTCCACCTACGGCTGCATCCACCATAGCCAGCAGGGTGGTAGGTATGTTGATGAAGGCGATACCCCGCTTGAAAGTTGATGCTGCAAACCCTCCCAGGTCCGTCAGCATTCCACCACCGAGATTGATAAGTAGCGACTTGCGGCTGGCCCCCTGCGTGCTCAGTTCCATCCAGACTTGGGCCAGCGTCTCAAGGTTTTTATGCACATCTTCTGCTCCGATGATGATTTCTTTAGCCGAAGCCACTTCGGGTATATCGCTTATCAATGGAAGGCACAGTGTATGGGTATGCTCGTCGGTAAGTAGGAATAGTCGATCGTGCGGAATGCGGGCGATAGCTTGGCTCAAGTTCTCGACCAAACTATCGCAGAGAATCACTTCTTGTTTATTCATCAGTTGCTCTGTTTTGTTTTTTTATGCCTGCAAAGATAGTGCTTCTTTATAAAAAACGTATCTTTGCAGCTTGAAAACTGAAAGAATGATTGAATTTTTGTTATGAAAGCGCTTTTACCAGTTTATTGTCGTCCCATGGGCTACGTGATTATGGCGTTGGCCTTGGTACTTCCTTTTCTGATGGCCTTGATGGGCCGAGTGAACGATACAAACCTGCTCTTTTATAAGGAGTGCTCCAAGCTGTTGATGATGATGGGTGCGCTGATGATACTCTTCGCCTTGACCAAGCACGAGAATGCCGAAACGGTGGTCATCCGCAACCGTGCGGTGCGTAACGCCATGTTTCTAACCGTACTCTACCTGTTTGGTGGCATGCTGTGGCGTGTACTCCACGGTGACCTGCAGACGGTAGATACCTCATCGTTCCTGGTTTTCTTGGTGTTGAACGTACTCTGCCTGGAGTATGGTATAAAAAAGGCTGCGGTTGATGCCCTTTTTAAGGGTAAACGTCGATAAAATATTTCCTTTATTCTCCCATCTCGTTAAACCTTTGCTCACTGCGTGTGTCCAATGTGTTGTGAACGAATTTTAGTTAGGAGAAATAGAGCATAGCATAATGAATAACAGTATGAAACATTTTCTGGTTGGCCTGTCGATGCTGATAGCCGCAGTGCCTGCCCTTTCACAAACCAAACAGATTACAGTGGCTGGCCGTGTGATGGAAGATACCGGTGAGCCGGCCATACAAGCTACTGTGCAATTGCTTCACCTGCCCGACAGTACGCAGTCGGCTGGTGTGGCCAGTAATAACCAAGGCTATTTCACCTTGCCTAAGGTGAAGGCGGGTAAGTACGTGCTGAAGGTGAGCTACATCGGTTTCAAACCGCTGTTCAAGCCCATGCAGCTGACGGAATCGGCTCCCAGCCGTAACGTGGGTACGCTCACGCTAGAGAGTGATGCGGTCCTGCTCAAGGAGGCGGTGGTGACTGCCGAAGCCCCTCAGGTGCAGGTCGTGGAAGATACCGTGGCTTTCAACTCATCGGCTTACCGCACCCCTCAGGGCGCTATGCTGGAGGAGCTGGTCAAGAAACTCCCCGGTGCTGAGGTAGATGAAGACGGTACCGTAAAGATCAATGGTAAAGAGGTGAAGAAGTTGATGGTGGATGGCAAGGAGTTCTTCGGCGGCGACGTGAAGACCGGCTTGAAGAACCTCCCCGTGGATATGGTGGATAAGCTGAAGACCTACGACAAGAAGAGTGACCTGGCCCGTATCACCGGCATTGACGACGGTGAGGAGGAGACCGTGCTCGACCTGACGGTGAAGAAAGGCATGAATCAGGGTGTATTTGGCAACATCGACCTCTCCGCAGGCACCGAGAACCGCTACATGGAACGGGCCATGATTAACTACTTCCGCGACCATACGCAGGTTTCACTGATTGCTGGAGCCAACAACGTGAACGACCAGGGCTTCTCAGGCGGAGGTGGCGGTCCTCGTTGGCGGCGCAACAATGGTCTGACAGCCACCAAGGAGCTGGGACTCAACTTTGCCACCGAGAGCTCGAAGCTGGACCTTGGAGGTAGTGTGCGCTACAACTACCGCGGCAACGATGCCATAAGTACTGGCTATGCGGAAAACTTCCTCACAGGCTCCTCTTCGTTCAGTAACTCCAATTCGGCCTCTTCGAGTACCAACAACAACTTCTACGCCGACTTCCGCATGGAGTGGAAACCCGATTCGCTGACGAATATTATCTTCCGTCCCAATCTCTCGTACGGCAAAACCAACAGTTTCGGTAACTCCGTGTCGGCAACGTTCAATAGCGACCCCTTTGCTGTTGTGGTTAATCCGAATGACTACCTAACGAAATTGAGCCAAATAGATTTGTTGGCTGAAGATGATGAGGGCAACAGTAAAGATGAAGCGTTGCGCAGGTTGGAGGCCATCAGTGTGAATGCCAGTGAGAATCTCTCCTCATCGGATGGCAACAGCTTATCTACGAATGCTTCACTGCAGATCAACCGTAAGTTCGGTTCGAAGGGACGTAACCTGACGCTGCGACTTACCGGTGGATACAGCGACAGCGAGAGCGACCAGTACAGCTCAGTCAATACCCGCTACTTTGCTGAAGGAAAGGAGAATAACATCATCCGTCGCTACATCAATATGCCCACAACGAACTGGAATTACGCAGCTCGCCTGACCTACAGTGAACCGATAGCCAAAGCTACCTTCCTGCAGTTCAGCTACAATTTCCAGTATAAATACAGCGAGAGCGACAAGAGTACCTACGACCTGGGCAGCGATTGGAGCTTTGGCAATCCTCTACCTAATGGTTATGAACAGCTGAAGGATGAAGAGCAGAGTAAATATGCGGAGTACAAGTACTTCAACCACGAAGCGATGGTAGGATTGCGTTTCGTTCGCCCCATCTGGCAACTCAATCTGGGTGCTTCGGTGCAGCCGCAGCACACCCAGCTCTCGTATCGCAAGAATGATTACATGACGGATACCACCCGCAACGTAACCAACTTTGCTCCGAACATGGACCTGCGCATTCGCTTCTCCAAAGTGAGCCAGTTGCGTTTGACCTACCGTGGCCGCAGTAGTCAGCCCAGTATGGAGAACCTGCTCCCCATCACCGATAATTCCAATCCGCTGAATATCATCAAAGGTAACCCTGGCTTGAAGCCTGCATTCTCGCATAACCTCATGCTGTTCTACAACACCTACAATGCCGAGCGACAGCGCGGTATCTTTACCCATGCCCGAGTTCAGATGACGCAGAACAGCATCAGCAATATGCGCCAGTATGATGCAACGACCGGTGCATGGACCACCACGCCTGAGAATATTAACGGTAACTGGAATGCCTTTGGTATGTTCGGTATCAATACCGCACTGAAGAACAAGAAGTTTACCATCGGTTCGTTTACCAATGTGAACTATGCCAACAACGTAGGTTATCTGACTTCGGATGATAAACAGGTGCAGAAGAACACGACTACCGGTTTGACGCTGAGTGAACGCCTGAACGGTACCTTCCGCAACGACTGGCTGGAGTTTGGCATCAACGGTACCTTCTCCTACACGGCAGAAAAGGACAAACTGACACCCGAGAACAACCAGGAACCCTATAACTTCTCTTACGGAGCCACCACCACCCTCACCATGCCCTGGAGCATGTCGCTCTCTACGAACATTGCCAACCAGAGCCGCCGCGGCTACTCCGATTCGAGCATGAACCGTGACGAATTGATCTGGAATGCACAGCTCTCGCAGACTTTCCTTAAGGGCAATGCCACGGTGAGCTTTGAGATGTATGATATCCTGAAGAGACAGAGTAACATCACCCGCTCGTTGACCTCCAGTGGTCGTAGCGTCTATCAGTACAACGGCGTGAACAGCTACTGTATGTTCCACTTCATCTACCGTCTGAATATCTTCGGCAGTAAGGCTGCTCGTGAGAAGATGAAGAGTATGCAGCAGGGCTTTGGTCCCTTTGGAGGCGGTATTGGTCGCCCCATGGGCCCCCCTCCCGGTGGCGGTCGCCGTCCTTTCTAAGGTATGTTTGAATGGGCTTTCATAGCAGAAGAGGTAGCCTCGGTAGCATTTAAATTGATTTACCTGGGGCTGATTATCGGAACGATTATCGTGATTGTGCTCGACAATCGGAATCCGGTCAAGACCATGGCTTGGGTCATGGTCTTGATGTTCCTCCCTGTTGTGGGGCTCATTTTCTATTTCTTCTTCGGCCGCAGTCACCGCCACGAGCGCATCATTAGCCGGAGAGGTTACAATCGCTTGTTGAAGAAACCGATGGCCGAGTACCTCGCGCAAGAGGAGATTTCCCTGCCGGAGCGTTACGCCCGATTAATCGGTTTCTTTAAGCTGACCGACCAGTCGTTTCCTTTTGAGGGCAATCGGGTAGAGGTCTATACGTCGGGCGAGGAGATGCTTCAGGCACTGCTGTCTGCCATTGCAAAGGCTGAGCACCATATCCATGTGGAGTTCTATATTTTCGAGGATGATGCAGTGGGGCGGCTTGTACGGGATGCACTGATGGATAAGGCGCGTCATGGCGTAGAGGTCAGAGTGCTCTACGACGATGTAGGTTGCTGGCGTGTGCCTCGTCGCTTTTTCCAGGAGATGCGGATGCAGGGGATTGAGGTGCATCGCTTCTTGAAGGTGATTTTCCCTCTCTTTACCAGCAAAGTGAACTATCGCAACCACCGTAAGATTGTGGTGGTGGATGGCAAGGTGGGCTTTGTAGGAGGCATGAACCTGGCTGAGCGCTATGTGCGTGGATTGGGCTGGGGAGGCTGGCGCGATACCCATCTGAAGCTGGAGGGGCGTGCGGTGCATGGATTGCAGACCGTCTTCTTGCTCGACTGGTTCTTTGTGGATCGTTCGCTCATCACCTCCAAAGCCTATTTTCCCAAGATGGCATGCTGTGGAACCTCGTTGGTGCAGGTGGTGACCAGTAATCCGGTCAACCCGTGGAGAGAGGTGATGCAGGGCATCATCATGGCTCTTGGGCAGGCCCACCGTTACTTCTATGTGCAGACCCCCTATTTTCTCCCTACTGAGTCACTGCTTTTGGCTATGCAGAGCGCTGCTTTATCGGGTGTAGATGTACGGTTGATGCTTCCGCTGAAGGCTGATAACTGGCTGACCCATTGGGCCTCGTGCTCTTACATCAAGGATGTGCTCACTGCCGGTGTCAAGGTCTATTTTTACCGACCAGGTTTTCTTCATTCCAAGCTGATGGTGAGCGACGACATGCTCTACTCCGTAGGATCTACGAATCTCGATTTTCGTAGCTTTGAACACAACTTCGAGGTCAATGCGTTTGTGTATGATGCGGTGACAGCATCCGCGATGCGCGACATCTTCTTACGCGACCAGCAGGAGGCCGACCAAGTGCTGCTCAAGCAGTGGCAGCAACGTCCCTGGTGGCGCAAGGCGCTGGAGAGTGTGGTGCGTCTGATGGCTCCGCTGCTCTAACCGCGTTGCTTACTGAAAGAAGGAGAAGTGTACGCTGCCGTAGATGCGTTGTTCCACAAAGTGGGGATGGGTCGAGAAATCGTTTTTCTTGCCATGCTCCAGGACGAAGAGTCCCCCTTCACTCAGCATGTGTTGTTCAAAAATCAGGTCGGGCAGTGTAGGCAGCTCGGCCAGTTCGTAAGGAGGGTCAGCAAAAATCAAGTTAAAAGTGCGCCGGCAGCCTCGGATGTATTTGAATACATCGCCATGAATAGGCAGATCCACATCCGTCTTCACCTCGCGCATCACCTTGCAGATAAAGGCATAATGGTCGCGGTCTTTCTCCACGCTCACCACCTCGGTACAACCGCGCGACACCAGCTCGATGCTGATGCTACCCGTGCCGGCAAAAAGGTCGAGTGCATGTACCTCCTCTTCGTCGAAGTCAACATAACCGTTGAGTACATTGAATAGATTCTCTTTGGCAAAGTCCGTTGTAGGGCGTGCCTTGAAGGTGCGCGGTACGTCGAATCGTCTGCGCTTATAGATACCACTGATTACTCGCATGAGATAAGATAGTTGAAGTCCAATGAGTCGCCATCGTCCATTGTGCTGACGTGGCGGATATATTTTCTGAGCTGACCCAGGAGCGGGTCAATGCATGGCTTTGCTCCACTGAGATAGAGTGGGCTATGCTCCACGTCGAACAGGAGCTGCTTCCAGAGGTAGAGCAGGAAGTAGAGCCGGTCGGCCGCACTGTTGCAGCGCTGCACATTGGCCAGCTGGATGCTTCCTCCACTGAAGGCATAGAGTCCCATAGCCTGCTCACTGAGGTGTGCATAGAGTGCCTGGGTGGAGTGTCCACGCTGTAACAGGGCAAACTGTTCGATGAGCAACGAGGCTTCAGCCTGCAGGTGGATGGGGCCAATCTGCTCATTCAGCCAGCGGGTGGCGCTGCGGTCGAATCCGAAGAGTACCACCACATTGCTTGTAGAGAGGATGTTGTAGTGTATCTCCTCGTTTTCACGTGGCGAGAGGTTATAGCTATAAAACTTTTCGGCCTGCTCATCTTCAAAATGCTCCAAGGGCATCAGCGTAAAGCGATCTGTAGCGATGACGACCTCTACGCATTGGAAGGATTGGGTATTCCATTGCTGCTCCTTGACGAATTGTTTCAGGTTGGCTGTCATGGAGAGGGTTTCGTCAATGGCATACCTCTCCTTTCGTGGTAGCCTCTCATCCGGGGTATGTTGCACCATAAAATGAAATGCATCAGTGCCCAGGCGGAGGAAGAGTTTAGGCCACGTCTCTGGAGATAAAGCGCTGTTCATATTCCGATATCACACTCAATAGAATAGAAAACAAGAAGAGTTAGAAGGGTGACTGCAGTCGGTTTGAGGCCGGCTAGCTCACCTCTTCTAACTCTTAAATGGGATGGATAAGCAAAGGGGAGGAATATTACTCCCAGTTGCCGGCGTTGTTGTTAGCAGTTTCCAGGTCGCCAATTTTCAGACCGCAGTATCTGCCCAGTTTGGTCTGCAGGTCCTTCAAGTTAGCAATCTCCTGAGCGTTCATGCCGTTCAGATAAACCTCGTAGGGAGTTTTTACCTCGAGCAGGCAGAAGGGAGCACCCGACTTGGCGGTATCGTTGCGCGTAGCCATCTCAAACTGAGCACCGTTGCCGAAAGGCACATATCTCAGTGAGTCGGCGTTGAAGCCCTTGGGGAACACCGTATCCTTCACGGCTACCCACATGGTCTCACGCTTGAAGTTCTCCAAGCCCCATTTCTTCACTTCGTCGTACTTGCCTGTCTTCTTGGCTTTCTCAACGATGGCAATGGCCTTCTTTTCAGTCAGACCATCTTCGAGCTGCTTGTCGTTCAATTCACCCTGCTTGAAGATGAAGGGCAGACTGTCGTGCTTAACGAAATCAATCAGCGAGTCGAAATTGTTCGTGTACTGCTGATTGTGACGGGTACGATACTCTGCTTGCGCCTTACGGATGTCAATCAAGCGAGCGATAACCGCAGCATCTCTGTGCTTTTTCTCTTGTTCAAAGTCGATAGGACCCATGATGCTGGCGTAGCAGATATAGACCAAAGCCAAGGCACAGAGACCTAAAACTACATTAAAAACTGTTTTCATGATAAATATGTTTTTTTTAGTTGTTATATTCGCACCGCAAAAATAAAAGAAATAATTTTAAAAACGATGATTCTGCTCAAATTTTTGTTGTGTAACAATGATAAATAACTATTTAGAAAGACAAATTAAGGAATATTTTCCATACGAACCCACTTCTGAGCAAGATTTGGTGCTCAAAGCGCTTGCAAACTTCCTGGTTTCGACCTCAAGCGAAACGCTCTTTTTGCTCCGTGGTTTTGCGGGAACAGGTAAGACTTCGCTCGTCGCTGCGCTGGTGCAGGCTCTTGATGCCTTGAAGCAAAAGTGTATCTTGCTGGCTCCTACCGGAAGGGCGGCCAAGCTCTTTGCACTCTATGCGCATCATCCTGCGTTTACCATTCACAAGAAGATTTACCGCCAACGCAGTTTTGACAACAGTACCGACAACTTTGCCTTAGCCGACAACCTGCAGAAGCACACCCTGTTCCTGGTGGACGAGGCCTCCATGATTGCCAACGACGGTATCTCGGGGAGTCTGTTTGGTACAGGGCGCCTGCTCGACGACCTGGTGCATTACGTCTATTCGGGTGAGGGATGCCGCCTGTTGCTGATGGGCGATGCGGCACAGCTTCCTCCGGTAGGCGAGGAGTTGAGCCCTGCACTCACGGCTGATGCGTTGCGTGGCTATGGCTTGCAGGTGGAGGAGATGGAACTCACCCAAGTGGTACGACAAGGTGCAGCATCGGGCATCCTCTGGAATGCTACCCGACTGCGCGAACGGATTACTACGGACAACTGCTGGTTGCTGCCCAAGATTCGCCTCTCGGGCTTTGCCGATGTGCGTGTGGTGAATGGCAACGAGTTGCTGGAGGAGATTGAGGCGTGCTACAACCGCGACGGAGCGGACGAGACCATGGTGATCTGCCGCAGCAACAAGCGCGCGAACCTATATAATATAGGTATAAGGAATCGTATCCTGTGGCGTGAAGAGGAGCTGGAGTCGGGCGACATGCTGATGGTGGCCAAGAATAATTATTACTGGACTGAGCTGGAGGCTGCTGCCCATCAAGAGGTGCGTAGGCAGGCTGCCGCCAACGGAAATGCCGTGGCAGGAGCACTCCAAGGCAAAGAGAGCCTGCCCGACTTCATTGCCAATGGCGAGTTGGCCGTGGTGCGTCGGGTGCGTCGTACGCGCGAGTTGTATGGCTTTCGCTTTGCTGATGTGGCCTTGGCCTTTCCCGACTACGACGACTATACCATGGAGGTCACTCTTTTGCTCGACACGTTGCACAGCGATGCACCGGCCTTGAATCGCGACGAAGGGGAGCGGCTCTTCCAAACCGTGTTGGAGGATTATGCCGACATCCCTTTGAAGCGCGACCGGATGAAGAAGATGAAGCAGGACCCCCACTTCAACGCCCTGCAGGTGAAGTATGCCTACGCCGTGACCTGCCACAAGGCGCAGGGTGGACAATGGCGCAACGTCTTTTTGGATCAGGGATACCTTTCGGAGGAGTACCTGACGCCGGATTATTTCCGGTGGCTCTACACCGCCTTCACCCGTGCTACAGGTACCCTCTATCTGGTGAATTATCCGAAGGAGCAGACGGAGTAAACCATGTGTTTTATCATGATTTGTCCAAATACCTTACTTTTGAGATTCAAGCGGGCTGATGAGCGGAAAATGCGAAGTATCGAACAATTTCATACGGTTTTTATCCTATTTGGACGATGCTTAGCTCAACAGCTACGCTATAGTAACTCTAAGGTAAGTCTAAAGTAACTCAATAG
>CAMCUZ010000069.1 GCA_945879145.1 uncultured Mediterranea sp. | reverse complement strand
ACTATTGAGTTACTTTAGACTTACCTTAGAGTTACTATAGGGCTGCTGTTGACCTAACAAATGTCTATATAGGACAAAAACAGCGAATAAATGTTCTATACTTCGTTTTTTCGCTTATTGGCCCGCATGGAACTAAAAAGTAAAGCTTTTGGACAACTATTATGTATTGACTCAAAACTGCAACTGCCCGAAGAAATCAGGCAAATGGAAGTTGGGCTTGGGCCAGTTGATGGGGTTCCACGACAGGAAATGTGGCTTACTGAGTTTGTCTCCACATTTGTAGAAGTTGGCACGCATAGTGCAACCCTCCATCGAGGTAATGTGGTGCAGGAAATAGGTGGAGAAGGGAATGATAAGGGCTACCTCCCACTGAGCGGGGGCCGGACGCTCCTCCATATCGCCCGTTCCGAGCGACGACCAGCGACTCACCTGGTCAAGCACAGCCTGCGGTGCACGCTCGCGGCCCTGACGACCGATGCCACCACCCACCAGCAGACGACCTGTGCAGTTGCACTCCATATTATAATAGACCCCATCATTGGCCGGAATGGAGAAGAACTCCACACATGAATCTTCCCACACGGGACCGTTGTCAGCTCCGGCTACGGAGCGCACACTCTCTTCGCTCACACGGAAATGGAGCAGCAGGGCCTGGTCTGTATAGGCCATACGAAATGCCACAACGGGCTGATAGGGATATTCATCGGGCCAGTTCACCTGGTTAATGGGTTGAAACGCAATGCCTGCATCATCGAGCAAGGCAGGCAATTCGGCAGCCTGCTGCGGACTACCAACAGCTATTTTTTGGATTTGCAACGTCTTCATAATCGTTTCATGGTTTAAATTTGGTGCAAATGTAAGAATTATAACGATTCAATCGTACATTATGTGGTCCAAAATTGTACATTATTGGGTGAATAATTTGTGTACTCACCCCAAATATCCTACTTTTGTAGGGCAATAATATCATCAATCCACATCCACACACCATGAAAAAGAGCATCCTCTCTCTTCTCCTGCTGATAGGCTGCGCCAGCATAAGTAGCGCACAGGAGATTACTTTTACCGAAGTCAGTCACGACTTCGGCGAGTTTGACGAACGCGACGGTAGCTTGAGCCACGACTTCCACTTCATCAATACGGGTGATCAGCCACTCCTCATCAAGCAGGTGATTACCGGCTGCGGCTGCACCTCGGCCAAATGGAGCGACAAGCCCTACGCCCCAGGCGAAAAGGGGGTGGTACGCATCACCTATACCCCCGAGGGACGCAAAATGGAGAGTTTCAGCATTCCTACCGAGGTCTTTACCAATCTGCCCAACCCCGCAACGCTGACCGTGACAGGACGGGTCATCTTGACCAAGCACCCCTACGTGAATTACTTCGACCCCACCAAGGGCAACCGCAAGGAGTACAAAGCCGTAGAACCCAAAGACGACTACGAGCTGGTGCTGGAGCGGGTACGCCAGCAGATCTATGCCAGTCAGCCTGTGGAGAAGATGGACAAGGGAGCCACCAGTCTGATGAAGATGCTCACTCCCGAGGGTACCTGGCCGCAGATTGACTACAAATGCTTCTTCCGCACCAACTGGGAGCCGGTGACTCACTTGAACTACGTGCGCCAGCTGGCTACGGCCTACACCTGCCCCGAGAGCTCGCTCTACGGCAACTTCATGCTCTTCCGCGCCATCGACAAGGCCCTGCGCACCTGGAACAAGTACCAACCACGCTCCTACAACTGGTGGTACAACGAAATATCGGCTCCCAAAATCATGGCCGACATCCTGGCCCTGCTGGCCGTGGGTGTAGAGAAGCCCGACCCCGCAGTACTGAAGGGACTGATGCTGATGATGGAGCAGAGCGACCCCCGCAAATGGACGGGCGCCAACAAGCAGGATATTGCCATGCACCACATCGTGCGCGGCTGTGTGCTGAAAAACGACAGCATCGTGAGCTTCAACGTGGGCGAATTCTTTGAACCCATCCGCATCACCGACTTTGAAGGCATCCGCGAAGACCTCTCCTACCAACAACACAGAAAACAGCTCTATGTAGGTGGTTACGGAACCGTATTTGTAGATAACATCGCCAAGATGGCTCCCCTCTTTGTAGGTACCCGCTTTGCCCTCACCCCCCAGCAGGCCAAGCTCTTCAGCGACTTTGTGCGTACCACCTACCTCAACATCTTCCGTGGACACTACATGGACTTCAGCGTCTGCGGCCGAAGCGTGAGCCGCAAAAAGACACTCAACCTGGGCGACTACAGCTCACTCTTCAGCAAGATGAAAGCCATCGATCCAGAGCATGCACAGGAATATGAGGACGCTGCCCAGCGCTTTGCCACCGAGAACCCCACCATCGGCCGTACCGACCGCAACCGTATGTACTGGACCAGCGACTACATGCTCCACAACCGCAAGCGCTACGACATCTCCGTGCGTGCTGTGAGTGAAAACACCTGTCGCTCAGAGAGCGGTAACGGCGAAAACCTCTGGGGTACCTACCTGAGCGAAGGGGCCTACAACATCCGCGTGAAGGGCGACGAGTATGCCGACATCTTTGCCGTATGGGAGTGGGACAAGATACCGGGTACCACCACCCCCGAGGGTGAGGTGGAGAACCACAACGACTGGGGTGTGTATGGCGTATCGAAGTTTGTGGCCGGTGCCTCCGATGGCCTCTATGGCGCCATGGGCTATGCGATGAACGACTACGGCATGAAGGCGCAGAAGGGGTGGTTCCTCTTCGACAATGAGATGGTCTGCCTGGGTGCCGGTATTGAAGCACCCGAAACCGACAAAGCCATCTATACCTCAGTCAACCAATGCCACTTGTCGGGCGATGTCTATCTGCTGCCTACCGAAGGAGATGCAGCTCGTCTGCAACCTTCGAGCACCTTGAGTCAAAGCTACAAGGGATGGATCTGGCACAACCGCGTGGGCTACTACTTCCCCGAATCCACGGCAATCCAACTCAAAAACGGGGAACAACAGGGCACCTGGAGCAAAATCAACTTCAACCAGAGTGGCGACCTTGTCTCCCTGCCGGTATTCAACCTCAGCATCCCCCACGGTGCGAAGCCGCAACAAGCCAGGTATGCGTATATCGTAGTGCCAGGTATCGCTTCGCCAGTCTCGTTGAAGAGCTACAACCCTGCCACGATAGAGATTGTGAGCAACACCCCACAGCTGCAAGCCGTACACCACAAACAACTCGATATGCTGCAAGCCATCTTCTACGCACCAGGCGAAGTGACCGTAGCGGGCAAGACCCTCAAAGCCGACCGCCCCTGCGTGATGCTGGCCAAGAAGCTATCTACCGAACAACCCGAAGTCATCACGAAGGGTGTAGGAGAGGAATAAAAATAGTGAGCCGAAGGCATAATCACTAGGCCTTCGGCTCTTAGAAAATTTGAGAGAAATTATGTATAATGGTTGTCTTGCCGATAGGTTAAGCCAGCCCTCTTACGGCTATTTGTTGGCCATGAGTTGCTCCATCAAGCCATCGTTCATCTCGTAGGAACTATTTTGGATGTCCTTATCGTAGGCCTTTGAGCGCTTATTCCAGCGGGCGTAGGTGACGTTCACGGTATTCCCCTCGTAGCTCATCTCCATCTTGAAGTAGGGTATCCAACGATCACTTAAGTCATCCCATTTCTCAGCTTGCTTACTCGTAACCTGCTGTTTTTCGTTGTAAGTATATACATAATGTATATGACGCTCCAGGACACCATCGTTGTTTACATAGATGATGCGCTCCTTTACGACACCCTGATCTACGATATCGTTCTTGATATAATCTTCTGGACTTTGTGCCAGTACATTACCGCTTGTCATCATCGCCATAGCAAAAAGCACTACAGCCATTACTTTTGAAAATCTTGAGCTTTTCATTGTTCTATCTCCTATGTTTTAAGTTTAACGTTTTCGTTTTATCCATTAGACGCACATAGGGGGTAGAAAGTTGCATCAAGAAAAAATTATTTTGATTTTTTTCCTGCGATATAGACACCAAAGAGTACGAAGAAAGCGCCAATAAGCGACATCCAGGTAAAACGCTCGTCGAGGAAGAGCAACGAAGCTACCGTGGTAAATAGTGGATTCAGATAGAGGTAATTGGAAGAAGAGAGGGTGCCGAGGTTCTTCAGCACCAGGTTCCACACCGCAAAACAGATGAGCGAAGCCAAGACGCCCAAGAAGAGCAGATTGCCCCACACGGCAGGGACAAGCAACCCCCTCAAGGGAAAGTGCCAAGGCTGAAACAGAAAGACGGGCAGAATGGTGAGCAAGCCATAGAAAAAGATTTTCCGCGTGATGAATACCGTGCTGTAGCGCCCCTTCAGCTTGAGGATGATCAGGCTATAGAAGGCCCAAAGCAACGAAGCTGACAGCGAGAGCAAATCACCTACGGGCGAGAGCTTCAGCACAAAATTGCCGTTGAACACCAGGAATCCTACGCCAAGCAGAGCGATGAGTGAGCCAGTCAGCAGCCAGGGACCTCCCTTCTCGTTTGGGAAAAAGAGGCGCGTAAGGAGCGTAGTGATAAGCGGCGTAGAGCAGACAATAAAGGCTACATTGGTAGTCTGCGTAATGCCAAGTGCCGTATTTTCGGTGAGGAAATAGAGACTACCCCCTGTCAATCCACCCAGCAGCAACCATCCCTCGTCCTTCCAATTGTCGGCCAGTAACCGACGCGACGAGATGAACCAGATACCCACGTAGGCCATCAAGAAACGGAGTAAGAAAATCTCTTGCGGACTCAATCCGCTACCTATTAATATCTTAGTAGAAATAAACGTAGTACCCCAAATGCCCACCGTCAAGATGGCAATCAGGTGCCATTTAGCCTGCAATAATTTCTCTTTCATGTACGATTCGTTGTTTTGCGATGCAAAAGTAGAGAAAAAATTGTAGAGTAAGAAAAATAAAATGTACCTTTGCACCGATTATTCACCAAGCAAGGTGATTTATCAACCGGAAGACAACAGTTATAAACAACCTATCAACGATAAGAGTATGGAATATAATTTCAGGGAGATTGAAAAGAAGTGGCAACAACGATGGGTGGAACGCAAGACCTATCAGGTGACCGAAGATGAAACAAAGCAGAAATTCTATGTGCTCAACATGTTCCCCTACCCGAGTGGTGCAGGACTGCATGTGGGTCACCCGCTGGGATACATTGCCTCGGATATCTACGCTCGCTACAAACGCCTGCAGGGCTTCAATGTGCTCAACCCCATGGGGTATGATGCCTACGGCTTGCCGGCTGAACAGTATGCCATCCAGACAGGTCAACACCCTGCAATTACTACCGTCAACAATATCAACCGCTATCGCGAACAGCTGGACAAGATTGGCTTCTCGTTCGACTGGAGTCGCGAGGTTCGTACCTGCGACCCGGGATATTACCATTGGACGCAATGGGCTTTCCAGCAGATGTTCGACAGCTTCTACTGCAACAGCTGCCAGAAGGCACAGCCCATCTCTAAACTGATTGCTCACTTCGAGGAAAAGGGTACAGAAGGACTCGACGTGGCTTGTGGCGAAGAGCTGCAGTTTACGGCCGAAGCGTGGAAGGCCATGAGCGAGAAGGAGCAGCAGACCGTGCTGATGAACTACCGCATCGCCTACCTGGGCGAAACGATGGTGAACTGGTGTCCGCAACTGGGTACGGTACTGGCCAACGATGAGGTGGTTGATGGCGTGAGCGAACGTGGTGGCTACCCTGTGGTGCAGAAAAAGATGCGCCAATGGTGCCTGCGCGTATCGGCCTACGCACAACGCCTGCTCGACGGACTGGAGAGCATCGACTGGACCGACTCACTCAAGGAGACGCAACGCAACTGGATCGGCCGCTCCGAAGGTACCGAAGTGCAGTTCAAGGTGAAGGATAGCGACCTGGAGTTCACCATCTTCACCACCCGTGCCGATACCATGTTTGGCGTCACCTTCATGGTGCTGGCCCCTGAAAGCGAACTGGTAGCCCAAGTGACTACCGCCGAGCAGAAAGAGGCCGTAGAGGCATACCTGGAGCGCACCAAGAAGCGCACCGAACGCGAACGTATCAGCGACCGCAGCGTGAGTGGCGTGTTTAGCGGAAGCTATGCCATCAACCCCTTCACGGGCGACGAGGTACCCATCTGGATCAGCGACTACGTATTGGCTGGGTACGGTACAGGTGCCATCATGGCCGTTCCAGCTCACGACAGTCGCGACTACGCCTTTGCTCGCCACTTCAACCTCCCCATCGTACCGCTGGTGGAGGGCTGCGACGTGAGTGAAGAGAGCTTTGATGCCAAAGAGGGTATCGTATGCAACTCACCTAAGGCTGGAGTAACACCTTATTGCAGTTTGACCCTGAACGGACTGACCATCAAGGAGGCCATCGCTGCCACGAAGCAATACGTCAAGGAGCACCACCTGGGACGCGTCAAGGTGAACTACCGTCTGCGTGATGCCATCTTCAGTCGCCAACGCTATTGGGGAGAACCCTTCCCCGTCTATTATAAAGAGGGTATGCCCTACATGATTCCCGCCGAATGCCTGCCGCTCGAACTGCCCGAAGTGGCCAAGTTCCTGCCTACCGAAACGGGTGAACCGCCATTGGGTCATGCTACGAAGTGGGCATGGGACAGCGTAAACCATTGCGTGACAGAGAATAGCCGCATCGACCACGTGACCATCTTCCCCTTGGAGCTCAACACCATGCCAGGATTTGCCGGTTCGAGTGCCTACTACCTGCGCTACATGGATCCACACAACGACCAAGCGCTGGTATCAGAAAAGAATGACCACTACTGGCAGTATGTGGACCTCTACGTAGGTGGTACAGAACACGCCACGGGTCACTTGATCTACTCTCGCTTCTGGAACAAGTTCCTCCACGACCTGGGTTACTCCGTAGCCGAAGAGCCCTTCCAGAAGTTGGTGAACCAGGGCATGATTCAAGGCCGTAGCAACTTTGTCTATCGTATCAAAGACACCAATACCTTCGTCTCGCTGGGACTGAAGAACCAATACGACACTACCCCACTCCACGTGGACGTGAACATCGTGTCGAACGATATCCTCGACCTCGAGGCCTTCAAGGCTTGGCGTCCGGAATACCACAATGCCGAATTTATCCTGGAAGAGGGTAAGTACATCTGTGGCTGGGCCGTAGAGAAGATGTCGAAGTCAATGTTCAACGTGGTCAATCCCGATATGATTGTAGAGAAATATGGTGCCGACACGCTGCGTATGTACGAGATGTTCCTCGGCCCCGTAGAGCAGTCGAAACCTTGGGATACGAATGGTATTGATGGCGTACACCGCTTCTTAAAGAAGTTCTGGAACCTGTTCTTCGACCGCAACGGCAATGCGCTGGTGAGCGACGAAGCGGCTACACGCGATGAACTGAAGGCCATTCACAAACTGGTGAAGAAGGTAACGGGAGATATCGAAAACTTCTCCTACAACACCTCAATCAGCGCCTTCATGATCTGCGTGAACGAACTCTCTACGATGAAGTGCAGCAAGCGCGAAGTGCTCGACATGCTGGTGGTTGCCCTGGCTCCATTTGCTCCCCACGTCTGCGAAGAGCTGTGGGAACAGCTGGGTCATACCGGCTCTGTCTGCGATGCCCAATGGCCCAAGTACAACGACGAGTACCTGGTGGAAAACACGGTGAATTACACCATCTCGTTCAACGGCAAGGCCCGTTTCAACCAAGCCTTTGCCGCCGATGCTGACAACGCCACGATTGAGCAGGCCATTCTGGCCGACGAACGTTCTCAGAAGTGGATTATAGGCAAACAGGTGGCCAAGGTCATCATCGTGCCGAAGAAAATCGTGAACATCGTAGTCAAAGGATAATCCATCATAACCCCGTTAACTATGCAATTTACCAAACCCAGTAAAGCAGCCGTCATGCAGGAGCTCAGAGACTATGTGTTCATCACCATCGGTCTCATGAGCTACTCACTGGGATGGGCCGCGTTCCTCATCCCCTATCAGATAACGACGGGTGGTACCACCGGTATCGGTGCCATCATCTATTATGCTACAGGATTCCCCATCCAATGGTCGTTCTTTATCATCAATGCCATCCTGATGACCTTCGCCATCAAAATTCTGGGTCCGAAGTTCAGTATTAAAACGACGTATGCTATCTTTGGGCTGACCTTTCTGCTCTGGCTCTTCCAGTTGATAGTGAATGGTCCTGACGGCATTCCGCCCAAGATACTGGGTGAAGGACAGGACTTTATGGCCTGCTTGATAGGTGCAACCCTTTGTGGTCTGGGACTGGGTATTGTATTCAATTGCAACGGTAGTACGGGTGGTACGGATATCATTGCTGCTATAATAAATAAGTATAAGGACGTCACGTTAGGACGCATGGTGATGGCTTCGGATGCGGCCATCATCTCCTCCTGCTACTTCGTCTTTGGCGACTGGCGACGCGTGATTTTCGGTTTTGTCACCCTCTTTGTCATCGGTCTGGTGCTCGACTACGTGGTGAACAGCGCCCGTCAGTCGGTGCAATTCTTCATCTTCTCCAAAGAGTATGAACGGATAGCCGACCGCATCACCAAGGAGACCCATCGTGGCGTAACCGTGCTCGATGGTATCGGCTGGTACAGCAAGAACCACGTCAAGGTGCTCGTCGTACTGGCCTACAAGCGCCAATCCGTACAGATATTCAGATTAGTGAAGGAGATTGACCCCAATGCCTTTGTTTCGCAGAGCAACGTCATCGGCGTATTTGGCGAAGGATTTGCCAAAATCAAAGTGAAATAAAGAAGATTAATCATAGAAAACAAACCCTGTATATGAAGCAATTTGTATTTGCCACCAACAACAAGCATAAGTTGGATGAGGTGAGAAAGATCATTGGAGAGCGTATCGAGCTATTGAGTTTGAAGGATATTCATTGCAATGAAGAGATACCCGAGACGGCCGACACACTGGAAGGGAATGCCCTGATGAAGGCACGCTATGTGTTTGAACACTATCATACCAATTGCTTTGCCGATGATACGGGGCTGGAGGTAGAGGCACTCGGTGGTGCACCGGGAGTCTATTCCGCCCGCTATGCTGAAGGCGCAGGACACGACTCCGAAGCCAATATGCGCAAATTGCTCAAGGAGATGGAGGGAATAGCAAACCGCAAGGCGCAGTTCCGTACAGTCTTTGCCGTCATCATCGATGGCAAGGAGCACCTCTTTGAAGGGATTGTACGAGGGGAAATCATCACCACCCGACGCGGCACGTCAGGCTTTGGCTACGACCCCCTTTTCAAACCCGAAGGCTATACCAAGACTTTTGCTGAGATGGGCGATGAGCTGAAGAATAAAATCAGTCATCGCGCCATCGCTTCACAAAAGCTTTGTAAGTATATTACAAATTGATATCTCAAACTACAAGCCCAGTTTCGCCGAAATCTCGAGCATGCGCTGAATGGGGCGTACCGCCTTTTCAGCTATGGCAGGATCAACAGTGATTTCGGGCATTTCGTTCTTCAGGCAGTCGTAGAGCTTCTGCAACGTATTCAACCGCATGAAGTTACACTCGTTGCAACCACAGGTACTATCGTTGGGAGGAGCAGGAATGAAGGTGGTGTCGGGACACTTCTTCTGCATCTCATGCAAGATACCGCTCTCCGTAGCCACGATATACTTCTTTTCGGGATGAGCCACTGCATATTTCAGCAAGGCAGCTGTAGAGCCCACCACATCGGCCAGCTTCAGCACCACACTCTTGCACTCTGGATGGGCCAGCACCACGGCATCGGGATTTTGCTGCTTCAGTTCCACAATCTTCTCCACAGAGAACTGCTCGTGTACGTGGCAAGCCCCGTTCCAAAGCAGCATATCACGACCTGTAATGGCATTGATATAGCTTCCTAAGTTGCGGTCGGGACCAAAGATAATCTTCTCCTCCTTAGGGAAACTCTCCACAATCTGACGGGCATTGGTCGAGGTCACCACTACGTCGGTCACCGCCTTAACAGCGGCAGTAGTATTGACGTAAGAGATGACCGTATATCCAGGGTGGTCGGCTACAAAACGGGCAAACTCATCTGCCGGACAGCTATCGGCCAACGAACAGCCAGCTGCCATATCGGGCACCAGCACCTTCTTGTCGGGGCAGAGTACCTTGGCTGTCTCACCCATGAAGTGTACACCACACATCACGATAATCGGCGCTTCGGTCTTGGCGGCCCATTGAGCCAACGCCAAACTGTCGCCCACATAGTCGGCGATATCCTGAATTTCACCCTGCTGGTAGTAGTGCGCCAAGATCAACGCATTTTTCTCTTTCTTCAGTTGCTTGATAGCTTCAATCAAATCACTCATAATTATATTTTTTGTTTTCTCTTTTTTTAAAGAAATGCTCTATTGTGCTGATGATTGCCTGTGAATAGTGTGGAAAACAATTTTGGGTTGTTTGCTTGCTTTTCAACTTATTCCCTTTAGGTTCTGTTTTATCCCCACTCTATTCACCTTATAGAAGAGGGGGTTAGTTACTGAAGATGAAAGGAGAAGCGGTTGAATGCCATTCTTTGTT
>CAMCUZ010000068.1 GCA_945879145.1 uncultured Mediterranea sp. | reverse complement strand
GGCTTCGGCCTCATCCTTTGCGCGGACCGTATAGGTTCCATACTTATTAATGCTCTGGGGCATCAATCCGAGGTGCCCCATCACCGGAATACCTGCGCTGAGGATGCGCTTTACGGTACCTATGACCTCCTCACCACCCTCCAATTTGAGCGCATCAGCATGACTCTCCTTCATGATACGGATAGCCGAAGCCAAGCCTTCGAGTTCATTGCCTTGGTAAGAGCCGAAAGGCATATCCACGATGACCATAGCCCGTTTCACGCCACGTACTACCGATTTGCCATGATAAATCATCTGATCAAGGGTGATGGGCAGGGTGGTGGTGTTACCAGCCATCACGTTCGAAGCCGAATCTCCCACAAGTATCACATCCACGCCAGCACTATCCACAATCTGCGCCATGGTATAGTCATACGAAGTCAACATGGAAATCTTTTCACCTCTTTGCTTCATCTCGATGAGGCGATGAGTCGTCACTTTACGTGTATCATCTGAAATATATCCAGCCATAATGATAGTTGTATTGGTTATAGTTTTAATGTATTCTTTATACAGCAAGCATGTCGGCCACACTGAAACCGTTGAAGTGATGGATTACCTTGTGTGACAAGGGAGCGATTACTTCGGCAGGAAAGGTGGTGGAGAGCGCAATAACACGTGCTCCACTGGCCATACCGGCTCGGAGCCCATTGATGGAATCCTCAAAGACAAACGTATGAGAGGGTGTTGTATCGAAGAGACGCATCCCGAGCAGATAGCAATCGGGATCTGGCTTAGAAGCCACAAACATCTCGGCGGTAAGAATGCGATCAAAGAGTTGTTTCACCTCAGGGTGCACACTATAGACGGCACGCATTTTCTGCTGATTGCTGCTAGTCACCACAGCGGTAGCGATACCTTCGGCACGAAGGGCACGGATAAAATCCACCGCCCCAGGAATGTAGTCGTAGCTCATGTGCTGCTCAAAACAGTTCAGTTGACGAGTAATATCCTGCTGTTCAGCCTCGCGACCTGCAAAGAAAGTATTATAGATATAGGTCAACGTCTGACCTTTCACCTGCTGGTCTAATCCTTCATAGCCATACTGCTGGCCCACCTGGTACCAAAAACGGCTGTACTGTGTCTCCGTATCTATCACCACACCGTCGAAATCAAACAGTGCTGCAATCCTCTCTTTCATGCTCTCAATTCTTCTGTTCACTTGCTTTATTCGGGGCGCAAAGGTCGCAATAATCTCTGAAACGAGCAAATATTCGGATAGAAAACGAAGGTTTTTACCACTGTTACTTGACGGGAAGCAACTTGAAGCGCATACGCCAGCGGTGGGTTTCGGAATCGTAGCTGTGACTGACAATCTGGAATTGACCAATCTCAGCCGTATTCTCTACATGCGTACCGATGCAGAGGCACTCATCATAATCACCCACATGCACCACGCGCACCGTATCACTGGCCCCTTCAGGGAGCCGTTCCATATCAAAACGTCCGCAAGCTTCCTGTTGCGTAATAAACTCGGTGGTAACAGGCAAATGACTTTCAATTACCTCGTTGACTCTTTTCTCTAACTGTTTAACCTGTTCTTCAGTAGGTGCTTCAGCGAGGGCGTAATCCAGTTTACTCTTCTTACGCTCGATGTGCGCCTCAACCGACCGTCCACAGCCAAAGAGGCGAATCATGGTTTGGTTGATAATGTGCTCCGCTGTGTGCATGGGCGGATATTCCTGTTTGTTGTGTGCGTTGAGTTCCATAAATAGTAGTTCAAAATGTTCATCCTTTCGCCTCTTGATAGAGGAATCGCTTGATACTCTTCTTGGCTGTTTTCTCAAATTCTTCGAAGATGATTTTCACCTTGGCTATTTGGCTGTATGAAGGCAACATAGCATTGAGTTCCAAACGGTTCTCCTCCATGGCACGTTCGATATCGGCCTGTTGCAAGCCGTGTGCAAAGGCATCTTCAAAATCAGGATAAATCAAGGCCACGAGTTGCTGCTTCTGCAACACAATAAGCGACTCGCTCACATAGGGCATGTTATTGAGTTTACTCTCTATCTCCTCAGGATAAATATTCTGACCGCTCGCAGTGAGGAGCATGTTCTTGCTGCGTCCACGCACAAAGACATTGCCTTCGCAGTCCATTGTGCCCAGGTCACCCGTATGAAGCCAACCATTCACGTCGATAATCTGCTGCGTAGCCTCGGGATTCTTGTAGTAGCCCAGCATGAGGTTCTCTCCACGGCAGATGATTTCTCCGGCCACCGTTTCAGGCTGCGGAGAATCAATGCGCACCTCCATACGCGAAGCGGCCTGTCCACAGGAGGAGAGTTTGAGGCGGTCCCAACGCGAGGAGCAGATGATAGGTCCGCACTCAGTCATACCGTAGGCCACGGTATAGGGAAATCCGATGTATTTCAAGAAGCGCTCCACATCTGCGTTAAAGGGTGCACCGCCCACAATAATCTCATCGAAATTGTTACCGAATACCTCCATGGCCCGCTTGCGCAGTTCAGCCTTTATTTTGTCATTTACCAGCGGCAAGCGCAGCAGCAGTCGTCCAATACGGTTATCCACCTGCGGGATGATATCTTTCTTGATAATCTTTTCCACAATCAGCGGCACGCAGGAGATAACGCGAGGACGTATCTCAGCAAACGACTGAGCGATTATCTTCGGTGAGGGCATGCGGGTGAGGAAGAAGAGATGAGCTCCTGCACAGAATCCGAACAGGAAGTCATAGACCATACCAAATACATGCCCCAGAGGAAGCATCGACACAATGTGATCGCCAGCCTTCACGGGCAACATCTCCTGGCAATAGGCAATATTCGAACTGAGACTACGGCTAGAGAGCATCACCCCCTTACTGTAGCCCGTAGTGCCAGAGGTGTAGTTAATCACACACAGGGTGTCATCTGCGTGGATAGCCTGCTGCATGGTGGGTTCAGTAGCACGCCGAGGATAATGGATGTGTTCAGGGCGGAAATTGCGGGGATATCGCTCACCATAAATGGCATTGCGAGTCTCGTAGGCCTGCAGCAATCCCTGATGGCGGCTCACCACCACACTGAAATCCTCCAGTAAAGCAATACCTATGAGTGCCGGCATGGCTTTCTCGTCCAGATTCTCCCAAACGCGTTCACCTACAAGGAGCAGCTTGGCTTCGGAGTGGTTGACGATGTTGTGGATATTGTCCGCCTTGAATTCATGAAGGATAGGCACGATAACGGCACCGTAGGTCACCGTAGCCAGAAAAGTGACAGCCCAATGCGCGCTGTTGCGACCGCACACAGCAATCTTATCTCCCGGCTTGATGCCTGCCGCTTCAAGTACGATGTGAAATTTGGCCATTTTTCGTGCCACGTCCTTGTATTGCAAAGTGGCTCCTTTATAATCGGTCAGTGCATCGAGGTCCCAATGTCGCACGATACTCTGTTCTATGTAGTCGGTCAAGCCGGGTAATGTTTCCATGCGTGTTCTCTATATAATAATATTTCCATGCGTGTTCTCTATACGAATAGGGTATGGCCTACGAATATAGTTGCTCATTTTTTGAAAAATTGTGCAAATATAGAGTTTCTCTCCTTTCCACGCAAGCATTCGTGCGCCTTTTTGCACAAAAAAGGTGATAATGTGTTTCAGAGACCATATAAAAAAAGGACAGGAGGCACACACTGAAGTGAATGCCTCCTGCCTTTGTTAGAGTATATTTTAGCTTTTCGCTTATGCTTCTGCAGCTGCAGCTACGGGAACCACCGATACGGTGCGCTTGTCTTCTCTACCCGTCTTAAACACTACAGTACCATCTACCAGGGCGTAGAGAGTGTGGTCGCTACCCATACCGATGTTCTTACCCGGATGGAATGCTGTGCCTCTCTGACGAACGATGATATTGCCTGCCTTGCAGGACTCACCACCGAAAATCTTAACGCCTAATCTCTTGCTTGCTGATTCGCGGCCGTTCTTAGAACTACCGACACCTTTTTTATGTGCCATTTCTTCTTACTGTTTTTAATGATTAAGCTACTACTTCTTTAATTGTCAACTCCGTAAACTGCTGACGATGACCGTTGAGCTTACGATAGCCTTTTCTTCTCTTCTTGTGGAACACGAGCACCTTCTCGCCCTTTACCAGCGGAGAAACCACTTCGCAAACCACCTTAGCACCCTCAACCGTAGGAGCACCTACCGTAACGTTGCCTTCGTTGTCAACCAAAAGAACTTTTTCAAACTCAACTGTTGCACCAGCCTCAGCGTTCTGCATGTGGTGTACAAACAGTTTTTTGCCAGCTTCTGCCTTAAACTGCTGGCCGTTAATTTCTACAATTGCGTACATTTAACTGTATATCTGTATAAGTTAGCTCCGGCGGGTGGCTGTTAATCACTTAACAAACACTTAGTTGAACCCGTTGCGGAATAATCGGGCACAAAAGTACAGCTTTTTTTCGGAACAGCCAAACCCTTCACCCCTTTTTTCAGAAAAAAAGATTAAATCAACAGCATGCCTCCCCCAACAATCAGCACAAGAATAGCAAGAAGGATTAACAACA
Organism: uncultured Mediterranea sp.; assembly: GCA_945879145.1. GTDB lineage: Bacteria > Bacteroidota > Bacteroidia > Bacteroidales > Bacteroidaceae > Bacteroides. The sequence goes on along the minus strand of CAMCUZ010000068.1, from coordinate 6,172 downwards.
ACAAAGCGATAACGAACATCTTGAAGGTGCGTACAAAGCTCTCCCACCAACTCAAGCAGTAGAGTTGCTTATAGACAAAGCAGAAAATGAAGAAGATTCCCGAGGCAGAGACATCGTAGAAATCATCCATGTCAGCATGTCCGTGCACAAACAGCAACACCATACTGAGCAACAAAAGCTGACAGGCAATGAAAGCCTGTACAAAAAGGTGCTCGGTCATGTTGAACTGTGGACGGTACTTGGGCTTGCGGAATACGAATCGAGAGGCCAACGCAAAGAGAGGTAACGTGACAAGCACGCTGAAGGCTTTGTTGCCGTGAATCCAACCCTCCAGCAGATTGGCCACACGTTGAACAAAAGGATGCGACTCAACAAATTGGTTGAGACGTTTACTCATCGACTGCCCCCCTGCAAAAAGAGCCGAAATCTTTTTGATGAAAACAAGGAAAAAGCCACCGTCATCCTCCTGTTCGTCTTGCAGTTCCTCCTCCATATCTGTTTTCTCCTGCTCACCAGAGAGTGCTGGTACATCAGCTGACTCAGCTGCGACCACGGCATCCAGGGTATCAACCACCTGCGTGAGGAGATTGACCACACGCTCTTGATCGGAGCTGTTCTTCTCTTGAATAGAGCGACGCACCTCAGCCAACTGCTCTTGTACGACCTTTGCTTTGTACTCATCGTCCTGCGCTTTACGCAATGCGTCAGGATCTACAAGCTGCACAATCATAATATAGATGGCAGCCAGAATGAAAAGCATCTGGAAAGGACGGAAATAGAAAGCCCGACGACCGGTCACAAACTCGCGGATAAGATGGCCGGGGCGATAGAAAAGGTCTATTAGGGTACGCCCAAAACCGCTGTCAATATTGAAGAAACCTCCCGCAATATTCTTTAAGGCATTACTCATCCGGTAACGGGATGTAGTAGCTGCTTGTCCACAACGTGGGCAGAAATTACCTTGGTATATCTCGCCACAACACTTACAGACGGTTGTACTCATGGTATTCGTGGGGATAGCCCTTCCCCGTTTCACCCGAAGGAAAAAGCCTCTCAACCGACGGTTTAAAGGCTGCAATTGCTGCATCATCCATCGGTGAATCGGCAAGGGAAGAAAGCGCCGTCCCTGCAACGTCCACCAGAGGGTCAAAAGAAAAAGAAACAGGAAAAGGGGAAAGCCAGAAGCTTCAACCAATTCATCCCATGCCATGCTACCCATGAAATAGAGCATAGGAAGTTTCCACCAGGCCACCCATGGAGGAGCCTGAACTCCAGGCAGCGAAGCAGCTGACAGCAAGGCATGAAGATTGTCATAAATAGCAATATGAGGATAGGCCGCCAGCTCCTCACGGGTAGTGACCCCATGGAGTACACCGGCAAAGGGTACCCCAGCTGCTTGTGCCGTAAGGGCATCCACCACGCTATCGCCCAGATAAAGGGTCTCTGCTGGAGTAGCCTGAAGTCGCTCCATAGCCAACAGCAGTCCTTCGGGGCTGGGTTTCATCTGCCGTACATCCTCCCCTCCCACGATCAGGTCGAAGAATCCTGCTGGAAAATCACGGGCAGCCAGTTCCTCAATCCGATAGCGGTACTTGGTAGAGAGAATGGCGATACGTGCACCCTGTTGCTTGAGCCTGCTGAGCACCTCCTTGGTCTCAGGAAAGAGGTGGGTGTTGGCCGTCATACAGCTGTTGGCATGCTCCACGTACTGCTGCTTCATCGAAGCCAGGCGTTGCACATCCGTAATGCCCGTCATCTCAGAGAAGGAGTCTTCCAGGGTCTTGCCAATGGTACGCTTAATCTGTTCGTCGGTCACCTCCAGGAAACCTTCACGGGTCAGTACATGGCGATAACACATCACGATGCCACGCGAAGAATCGGCCAACGTATAGTCAAAATCGAAGATGTAAGTGGTGTAGCTCATACTATTCTGATAAAAAGAGGCCTTACAGACCAAGGATATCGGTCTGTCGAGGCATGCTGTGGAATTCACCATTCACGGCTTCAGCCTCCTGTGGATGCAGTTCGAGTGCTTTCTTCATATCTTCTGTAGCCCCCTCTTTGTCATCTTGGAGCAACTTCACCCGCCCCCGTTCACGGTATGCGGTGGCAAACTGTGGATTCATTTCGATAGCCTCGTCAAACAGGGTAATGGCCTTATCGAGCGCTTTCTGCTGGATGTAGAGCGCACCAAGAGCCAAATAAGCCTGCTCGTTGAAGGGATTCAGTTCAATCAAGTGAAGAAAATCCTTCTCAGCCTCCTCCTCATTTCCTGTAGCCTGCAGGATGCGTGCGCGAAGTAGGATAGCACTCTCATTATCAGCCTCCAGCGTGAGCACAGCCTGCAGGTCCTCTTCTGCCTCAGCAAACTGTCCCATCTTCATCAAGGCCTCAGCGCGCATCAAACGGGCCTCAGTATAATCCTCTTTAAGCATGATGGCCTGCGTGAGATGCGCTACACACATCAGTTGATTGCCTTGCCCCTCATCAGCCTTAGCCAGCAGGTAGTGGGCTGCAGCATTGCCCTCCTCTATCTGGATGACTTGCTGAGCGGCCTTTGCCATGGCGGCATAATCTTCCTGCATGTAGCAGACGTTGCAAAGCATCAGGTAGCTATCGGTGTGAGTTGGTTCGGCCTTGATCATGATTTCCAACTCATGGCGAGCCTCATCCAGCTGACCCAGACGGATATAGGTCTGAGCCAGATAACTGCGAGTCTCAAAGTCGTCCTGGATAGCCAGCGCCTCAGTATAACACTTGATGGCATAGTCCATACGTCCCATCCGTTGGGCCCGCATACCGTCATACTTAAAGATTTCGAACTTTTTCTGTTCGGCTTTCTGTTTCTGTTCCTCCGCGGTTTCATTTTTACCGCTCAGTAATGATTTGAAAAATCCCATATTGTTTTAATTACGAGCTATAAGCTACGAATTCTTTGATGATAATGTATTGTTCATTTGTTTGATTCTCAAGTGATCAGGCACAAGGTATCCATCTTGGCAACGAACGAGTTCCTGATTGATAAACTGCTGAAGGACTTGCGCCAGCACTTCGGGACTCCAAGGACTGCCTGCACCTAACTCAACCGCCCTACAGGGGCCTTGGCTCAGCCGAGCTATAAGGTAACGGGCTACTTCCTGCTCCCGATTAGACTGGCCTATGGCCGTCTGCACGTCTAAGCAGACATCACACTGACCGCAAGGCTGATCCACTTTTTCTCCAAAGTAATCCAGCAAGAAGCGACTCCGACACACCGTCTGCTGCGAGGCATACTGAACAACCGCCTTCATGCGGGCCTCATAGCGTGCCTTACGCTCTTCATAGACCGAAGGGGGCAACTGTATGCGATCTCGCTCTACGCGCTCGCGCGTATATATTATATAAGGTGTACGTCGATGAGGGATATAACTGATGATGCGCAACTTGCCCAACCTAATCAGCACCTCATAAACTTGCTGAGGAGTAAGGTTGCAGAAAGAGGCTATGGCCGTCTCACGGATAAAGACGTAATCGCTGAAGAGACCCGTATAGAGCCGGAGTACGCCTTGCACCACCTTTTCACTATCCGTATCCATTTCGCGCAAGCGATAGAGTTCATCACGCAGCAGCAGAAAACGAATTCTCGACGCATTATCACGCTCTTCGGTATATTCCAGATAGCCCGCTTGAGTGAGCAGACGGAGCGCACCATCCACCGGCACTGGGAAGAGCTTGAACTTCCGACAGAAATCATCGATATCAAACTCGCGCACACACCCCAGCCCATCGCCCATCGCCATCTGGTAGTAGTATTGCAGCTTCTCATACACCTCACGAATATACTCCTTCTCGGGAAAGGAACTGTCGAGCCGTTTCTTGAGCTGGAGGTCATCCGATCGATTATAGAGCACAATCGCCGAAGCCTTCTGCCCATCACGACCAGCCCGGCCAGCCTCCTGGAAATAGGCCTCAATAGAATCAGGCAGGTCCAGATGAAGCACCAAGCGCACATCCGGTTTATCGATTCCCATGCCAAAGGCGTTGGTAGCCACCATGACCCTTGTCTCTCCCTTGGACCAAAGTTGCTGACGGACATCCCGTGTCACATCATCGAGTCCGGCATGGTAATAGTCAGCCGAGATGCCGTGCGACTGTATCAACTCCGTCATCTCCTTGCAAAGGCGACGGTTTCGTACATAGACGATGGCACTTCCCTCTATCCGTTTCAAGATGCGGATCAACTCATCCTGTTTGCTATCCGTACGACGTACCACATAGGCTAGGTTACGCCGTTCGAAGCTCATTCGAAAGACGTTCGGACGGCGAAAGCCCAAACGCAGCTGGATATCCTTCACCACCTCTGGGGTGGCCGTAGCGGTCAGTGCTAGCACCGGCACATTAGGAAGTAACGCACGAACCTCTGCAATACGCAGGTAAGCCGGACGAAAATCATACCCCCATTGAGAGATACAATGACTCTCATCAACGGTGATAAAGCTGACATGCATTTTACGCAGTTTCCGCTGAAAGAGCTCAGTACCAATCCGCTCGGGCGAGACATAGAGGAATTTGTAGTTGCCAAAGATGCAGTTGTCGAGCGTCCGGATTACCTCCTCACGGGCCATGCCCGCATGGATAGCCAAAGCACGAAGTCCGCGCTTCCGCAGGTTCTGCACCTGGTCCTTCATCAAGGCGATAAGCGGGGTAATCACCAGACAGAGCCCTTCCATGGCCAGCGCAGGCACCTGAAAGGTGATGGACTTTCCACCTCCTGTCGGCATCAGGCCAAGCGTGTCCTCTCCACGGGATATACTCTGAATAATCTCCTCCTGGATTCCTCTGAAGGAGTCGTACCCCCAGTACTGACGCAGTATGTCGAGATGGTTCATGACGATGCCGATCTGCCCAAAGTTCAGCCGTTGGGTTTAATATCTTCAATCTGCAGCTGCACTTCACCCCTTTTGTGGGTATTCTCCTCGATGGTGTAGCATATATCAAACGACTGCTTGCTCTTGATGAAGCGTACATGCGAACTTTGTCCGAAGGCGATGCCGTTCATCACGTTGTTCGACTTGTTGTCAACCAGTTCCAACTTGATGTGCTCCTGTTCGCGGCCCACTACTTTGCTGGTACCATAGTCATACACATGATGGGTACAGAACACCGGCTTCACATTCTCAGGTCCAAAGGGATTAAATCGCTTCAAGTCGAGGAAGAAGCGGTTCGTGATGTCCTTAAAATCAATCTCGGCATTAATATCAATCACAGCGCTGGTCTGCTCAGGCAAGATATGCTCCGACACATAGTGTTCAAACCGACGGGTAAACTCAGCCACATGCTCCACCTTCATCGAGAGCCCTGCTGCATAAGTATGGCCACCAAAGTTCTCCAGCAGGTCACGGCAATACTCTATCGCCTTATACACATCAAACCCAGACACCGAGCGGGCAGAGCCAGTAGCCAAATCCCCCGTACGAGTCAGTACCACGGCCGGACGGTAATAGACCTCCGTCAATCGGGAAGCCACAATACCGATCACGCCCTTATGCCAGGCCTCATTATAGATGACGATGGATCGGCGCTGGTCCAATCCCTCCAGCCCATCCACGATGCGGTTGGCCTCTTCGGTCATGCTCTTATCGAGGTCTTTGCGGGTTTCGTTGTACTGATTAATCTGTCCAGCCTTCTCAAGGGCTGTAGAGAAATCTTTCTCTGTGAGCAAATCAACTGCCTCCTTACCGTTCTGGATGCGACCCGACGCGTTGATGCGCGGGCCAATCTTGAAGACGATATCCCCTACGGTAATCTCCTTATCTGCCAGTCCACATACGTCAATGATAGCTTTCAGTCCCACGCTGGGGTTGCTGTTAATCTGCTTCAGGCCATGGAAGGCCAAAATGCGATTCTCGCCCATGATGGGCACAATGTCTGATGCAATACTTACGGCTACCAGGTCGAGCAGAGGGATGAGGTGGTGAAACTCGATGCCGTTGTTCAAGGCAAAGGCCTGCATGAACTTGAACCCCACGCCGCAACCCGAGAGATGCTCATAGGGATAGGTGTTGTCTTCACGTTTGGCATTGAGGATAGCGACCGCCTGCGGAAGCACTTCGTCGGGCACATGATGGTCACAGATGATGAAGTCGATGCCTTTGCTCTTGGCGTAGGCTATCTCTTCCACCGCCTTGATACC
>CAMCUZ010000067.1 GCA_945879145.1 uncultured Mediterranea sp. | reverse complement strand
GGACACCTCTGCGACAGCCGCGCCACGCTAGCCCAACTCATCAAACGCCTCTCCACCTGCACCTCGGACAACCTCCCCTCCATCCAAGTGGCCTAAGGCGGAGATTCACCCACCACAAAACGTGACAGCGTTACAATCGTTACAAACGTTACACCCAAAATCTGTGCACACACCGTATAATTTGTGATAAACTGTAGGGGCGGACTATACCTTAGTGTAATAATTTATAAGATGTTTTGAGCGAAGCTAATATTTTCCGCCCCGAATGCACCCACCGTTTTAAATTTTAAATTTTAAATTGAATATTGTATTGCGGTACACAGGGTGGCTCATCAGGCGAAGATGTCGCTCCGCTCGATGTAGGCTATCACGTCGCCCTTGTTGACCACGTCGCCCTGCTTGGCGCAGATCTCTACCACACGGCCGGTGAAGCCGGTCACGACCGGTTCGTACTCGCCCCACGGCGTGCTCACGTAGCAGAACACCTGGTCGTGCTGGTACTTGCAGCCGATGAATGGGGCGGTAGAGGGACCTTCGACCGATACCTCCCACAGCACCTGCCCCTTCTGCGGGGCAATCACCGGGTCGGCCTTGGCACGCTTCAGCTTGAGAATCTCCTCGGCTGAGAATCCTCCCTTGGCCAGGGCGGCATCCTTGGCACGCTGCAGGTCGGCCTCAAAGCGCTGCTTGGCCACGCCGCTCTTGTAGTCGCGGTACTGACGGTCGTGCATGGCCAGCTCGAAGAGCTCCTCGTCGTCGGGGCCGCAGTCCCATCCGTTGTCGGCCATCTCCTTGCGGTAGGTGTCGAGCGCATCGGGGTAGTTGAGCTGCGGGTCGGTATCTACAAACTCGTACCCCTTCTGACGGGCCAGTTCGACGATTTCGGGGGCCAGCGGGCCGGGCAGTCGACCGCTCTTGCCCAGAATCATGTCCCACGTATGGTTGTCGATCATCGTGAAGCGCTCCTCGCCCTTGACCTGCTGCATCACGTTCATCAGCGCCACGTTCTTGACGTACTGGCTGAAGGGGGTGACCAGGGGTGGATAGCCCAGCTTGGGCCATACGTACTCCACCTCGTCGAAGAGCATCACGAGCAGGTCGTCGAGGCTCAGCTCGGGCTTGTTCTTGCTCTTGAGTATCATGTTGATGCCCGAGTGTACACCCTTCAGGTCGGCCATCATAGAGCCCATCATGCCGCCTGGCAGGCCGCACTTGAGCAGCAGCGAGGAGGTGTGCTTGTTGGTAGGGTCCATGAAGTAGCCCAGGAAGTCGTCGATGAACTCCTGGGTCATGGCGCGTGCCTTCATGTAGGCCTTCATGTTGATTTCGGGCACCTGGAATCCCTTGTCCTTGAGCATGGCCTGCACGGAGATGACGTCGGGGTGCACCTTGCCCCACGACATGGGCTCCATGGCCACGTCGATGATGTCGGCGCCGTTTTCACACACCTCGAGGATGGAGGCCATGGAGAGGCCGGGGCCGCTGTGTCCGTGGTACTGGATGATGACCTCGGGATGGTGGCTCTTGATGTTCTTCACCAGCTGGCCCAGCATGCCGGGGCGGCCTATGCCAGCCATGTCCTTGAGGCAGATTTCGGGGGCACCGGCGGCAATCAGCTCGTCGGCAATGCGCGTGTAGTACTCCACGGTGTGTACGGGCGAGTAGGTGATGCAGAGCGTGGCCTGCGGGATCATGCCTGCCTCGAGGGCGTACTTGATGGAGGGGATGATGTTGCGCGTTTCATTCAGTCCGCAGAAGATGCGGGTGATATCAACGCCCTGAGCGTGCTTCACCTTGTACATCAGGCGGCGCACGTCGGCCGGCACGGGGTACATGCGCAGCGCATTGAGGCCGCGGTCGAGCATGTGGGTCTGAATGCCCGCCTCGTGGAATGGCTTGGTGAAGGCGCGTACGGCCACGTTGGGGTTTTCTCCATAGAGCAGGTTGACCTGCTCGAAAGCACCACCGTTGGTCTCTACACGGGCAAAGCAGCCCATTTCGACAATAAGGGGTGCGATGCGCACCAGTTGGTCAACGCGGGGCTGGTACTTGCCCGACGACTGCCACATGTCCCGATAGACGAGACTGAACTTGATCTCTTTTTTCATCGTACGTTGATAGAACTAAAAATGGTTTTAACTCTATATGATTATTCGTTTAGCGCTTCACGGCACACCCATGCTTGCGCTGTTTTGTCGGAGCAAAGGTAACGTGAATAGTTGATATAATAACAACCGAAAGCCACTTTTTTATGCCGAAAAGGATATGTTATATATCATCATTTTAAGTGGTTTTAATATTTGTTTTTGTCGCGGGGATGAACTAACTTTGTACCCAAATTGTTCGTAGTTTAGTGATGAGTGGGATGCACCCTCTGTTTTAAATAGCTTCCTATTATATAAAACGTCTATGTGGTTTACTGCTGAAAATATTCTGCTGGTGGGGTCCATCCTGCTGTTTGTAAGTATCATGGTGAGTAAGACGGGCTACCGGTTTGGGGTGCCCTCGCTGCTGCTCTTCCTGCTGGTGGGCATGCTGGTGGGCAGCGACGGGCTGGGCCTGCAGTTTCACGACGCGCGCGAGGCGCAATTCATTGGCATGGTGGCGCTCAGCGTCATCCTCTTTGCGGGCGGAATGGATACCCGCCTGGCCGACATTCGGCCGGTGATGGCGCAGGGCATCGTGCTCTCTACGGCTGGCGTGCTGCTCACGGCGCTGCTCACGGGGCTCTTCATCTGCTGGCTCTCGGGGATGAGCTGGACCAACATCCACTTTGGCCTGCTGCCCTCGCTGCTGCTGGCCGCCACCATGTCGAGCACGGATTCGGCCTCGGTATTCGCCATCCTGCGCTCGCAGAAGATGAACCTCAAGCACCACTTGCGCCCTATGCTGGAGCTGGAGAGCGGCAGCAACGACCCTATGGCCTATATGCTGACCATCGTGCTGATTCAGTTCATTCAGTCGGACGGCATGGAGGTGGCCTCTATCCTGGGCTCGCTGGCGGTGCAGTTCATCATAGGCGGCGCCTCGGGCTATCTGCTGGGACGGCTGGCGGTGTGGGTCATCAACCGGCTCAACATCGACAACCATGCCCTCTACCCCATCCTGCTGCTCTCATTCGTCTTCTTCATCTTCTCGTTTACCGACCTGCTCAGGGGCAACGGCTACCTGGCGGTCTATCTGGCCGGCATGATGGTGGGCAACAGCCGCATTGCCAAGCGACGCGAAATCTACACCTTCATGGACGGGCTGTCGTGGCTCTGCCAGATTGTCATGTTCCTCTGCCTGGGGCTGCTGGTCAACCCGCACGAGCTGCTCGAGGTGGCTGCTGTGGCGCTGCTCATTGGGCTGTTTATGATTGTGGTGGGCCGCCCGCTGAGCGTATGGCTCTGCCTGCTGCCGTTTCGCAAGCAGACCACGCCACGCAGCCTCTGCTTTGTATCGTGGGTGGGCCTGCGCGGTGCCGTGCCGATAATCTTTGCCACCTACCCCGTAGTGGCAGGCATCCCGGGGGCGGCGGTCATCTTCAACATCGTGTTTTTCATCACCATCCTCTCGCTGCTCACGCAGGGCACCACCATATCGCGCGTGGCCCGCGCCTTGCGTCTCTCTGCCCCGATGCCCAGGATGGGCAACGACTTCGGCGTGGAGCTGCCCGAGGAGATTGACAGCGACCTGCGCGACATGACGGTGACGCCCCAGCTGCTGCTGCAGGGCCGCACGCTCAAAGAGCTGAGCCTGCCCAGGGGTACACTGGTGATGATCGTGAAGCGCGGAGCAGAGTACCTCATCCCCAACGGCTCCCTGCAGTTGCAAGAGGGCGACAAGCTGCTGCTCATCTCAGAGAAGAAGAGCGAAGGATTAGTGATTAGTGATTAATCATCCACTACAAGTAAAATCCCCAGCGTTACAATCGTTACAAACGTTACAGCTAAAATCTGTGCACACACCGTTTAATTTTTGTGATGACCCACTGTAGAGGCGCAATATTTTGCGCCCTGCAAACACCCGCCGTTTTTAATTTTAAATTTTTAATTTTAAATTGAATACCTCCGTTTTAAATTGAAAAAAAGACCTCCTTGCCAGTGTTCGCCTACCGGATCTGTAGGGCGAAAACCTGCAAGGAGGTTTATTAATCTAATCAGCGAAAAGCTGTGATGATGCAGCGATAGTCCGTGACTCCTTAATCCCTAATCACTAACAAGCGGAATCATTGGTGCTGGTCGCGCAGCAGGTCGTTGACGGTCTTCACGGGGTTGAAGGTGGTCAAGGGGACCTCTACGAATACGGTGTTCCAGTCGCTCATGGCGCCGTTCCACAGGCCGGGCAGCTCCAGGGCCTTCAGTTCCTTGCCGTTCTTCGACTTAAAGGAGATGAATCCCGTAGCCTTGTCCACGTGCTTGAGCAGGTCGAACTTCTCACCCTTGTAGTTGCGCACGGCGCAAACCAGGTCAACGGGGTTGAAGTGCGTACCCTTCTCGAACATCTCTTTCTTGGCGGGGTCGTTCATGTCAATCTGTGAGCTCTCCAGGATCTGCAGTGAGATAGTGCCGTCGCTGTTGTAGGCCAGGAACGGACCGCCACCCGGCTCACCCACGTTCTTCACCATGCCGCAGACGCGCATCGGACGGTTGAGCTTCTGCTTCAGGTAGATCACCAGTTCAGCATCCTCCAGGTCCTTCACCTCGGGGTTCTTGCAGAAGAGCTGCTTCTGCGTGAACTGCAGGATCTCCATCAGCTGTTCCTGCGTATATTTACCGCTGTCGAGCAGCTGCAGGTAGTTGAAAGCCTTCTGCTGCAGGGCCACCAGCACGCCGGCAATCAGCTTCTTGTAGAGCACGGTGTCACCTTTCAGCTTGTCGGGCACTACGTTGTCGATGTTCTTGATGAAGATGATGTCAGCATCCAGGTCGTTGAGGTTCTCAATCAGCGCGCCATGACCACCGGGACGGAAGAGCAGCTTGCCGTTTTCGTCGCGGAAGGGCTGGTTGTCCATCGTAGCAGCTACGGTATCTGTGCTGGGCTTCTGCTCGCTGAACGAAATCTGATACTCCACGCCGAACTTCTTGGCATAGAGGGCAGCCTTCTCGTCCACCAGGGCTTGGAAGAGCGCGCGGTGTTCGGGCGATACCGTGAAGTGTACGTTCACCTTGCCGCTGCGGTTGGCCGCATAGAGTGCGCCCTCTACGAGGTGCTCCTCCAGGGGCGTGCGGTTACCATTCTCATAGCGGTGGAACTTGAGCAGGCCCTTGGGCAGCGCGCCATAGTTCAGGCCGGCGCTCTGCAGCAGGTTGGCTACTACGGCCTTGTACTGTCCGGCGCCAATCAGCTCCAGGATGCCCTTGCCCTCGTTGTTGAGGCAGGCAGCGTTGAGGTCGGCAAAAAAGGCAAAGCGGTCAATCTTCTCGAAGAAGGTCTTCTCAAACGAGGTGGTCGGCACGTCGTAATCTGCGCCGAGGAACTCGAAGAGGTTCTTGAACATGCGGCTGGCTGCACCCGATGCGGGGACAAATTTCACCACTTTCTTATCCGTCTGTGTATAGCTTTCCCAGGCGTTCTGATAGGCCTTCTGCTCGTCGGCCGAAAGGGCCAGCACGCCGTGCTCCACCGAGGCGGCTGCGGCGAGTTTCAGATAGGGAAAGCCTGTCTCAAAACAGGTCAGTTGATCAGCAATCTGCTGTTCGGAAATGCCCTTTTTCTGCAGCAATTCCAGGTCTTGTTGAGTAAGCATCATAGTATCTTTTTAATAATTTGATGCCCAAAATTACAAAAAAAATCAGAACTGCACCAAAAAAAGAAAGAAAAATCATATCTTTACCGCAAAAATCGAGGCTTTATTACAAAAAAAGCCCTTTTACAATACAAAAACAACGAAGATATGGAGACTAAAACAGACCTGAAACACCCTTTCTTCACGGCCGAAGAGCGTGGGATACTCTTCGACCTCTACCGCCAGCTGCTCCGCCTCTCGGGGGATGCCCTGCAGCCTGACGACTGCCGCAAACTGAAGTTGACGCTGCAACGCACCGTGGAGAGCGGACGCGTGGGGCGCGACCTCTTTGGACTGAATCCTATTATTAAAGATATGCAGACGGCGGTGATCGTGGCCGACGAAATCGGGATGCGACGCGCCTCGATACTGGGCGTGATGCTGCACGACACCGTGCGCATCGGCCTCTGCACCACGCAGCAGATCGCACAGGAGTATGGCGACGACGTGGCAGGCATCGTGCGCGGACTGCTCCGCGTGCAGGAGCTCTACACCAAGAGTCCCGCCGTGGAGAGCGAAAACTTCCGCAACCTGCTCCTCTCGTTTGCCGAAGACGTGCGCGTCATCCTCATCATGATAGCCAACCGCGTGAACCTGATGCGCCAGATCAAGGATGCCACCAACGACGAGGCTCGCCTGCAGGTGGCCGGCGAGGCGGCCTACCTCTATGCCCCGCTGGCCCATAAGCTGGGACTCTACAAGCTGAAGTCGGAGCTCGAAGACCTCGCACTGAAATATACCGAGCACGACATCTATTACCACATCAAGGAGAAACTCAACGAGACCAAGGCCTCGCGCGACCGCTACATCGCCGCCTTCATAGGCCCCATTGAGCAGAAGCTGAAGGAGGCCGGGCTGAAGTTCCACATCAAGGGGCGCACCAAGAGCATCCACTCCATCTATCAGAAGATGAAGAAGCAGAAGTGCGCCTTCGAGGGGGTGTACGACCTGTTTGCCATCCGCGTCATCCTCGACGCAGCGCCCGAGAGGGAAAAGCAGGAGTGCTGGCAGGTCTATAGCATCGTGACTGACATGTACCAGCCCAACCCCAAGCGCCTGCGCGACTGGCTCTCCGTGCCCAAGAGCAACGGCTACGAGTCACTCCACATCACCGTGATGGGCCCTGAGGGCAAGTGGGTGGAGGTGCAGATACGCACCGAGCGGATGGACGAGGTGGCCGAGCGCGGACTGGCTGCCCACTGGCGCTACAAAGGGGTGAAGGGCGAAAGCGGACTGGATGAGTGGCTCACCTCGGTGCGCGAGGCGCTCGAGAGCAACGACGCCCAGGGACTGGAGGCAATGGACCAGTTCAAGATGGACCTCTACGAGGACGAGGTGTTTGTCTTCACCCCCAAGGGCGACCTATTTAAATTAGGTAAAGGGAGCACCGTGCTCGACTTTGCCTTTGCCATCCACAGCCGCGTGGGGTGCCGCTGCATTGGCGCTAAGGTGAACGGACGCAACGTGCCCCTCAGACAGAAGCTGCAGAGTGGCGACCAGGTGGAGATCATGACGAGCAATACGCAGACGCCCAAGCAGGACTGGCTCAACATTGTCACCACCTCGAAGGCACGCACCAAAATCCGGCAGGCCCTCAAGGAGATTGCCGCCAAGCAGTACGCCTTTGCCAAGGAGACCCTGGAGCGCAAGTTCAAGAACCGCAAGATTGAGTATGATGAGCCCATCATGATGCGACTCATCAAGCGCATGGGCTACAAGGTGGTGACCGACTTCTACCAGGCGATTGCCGACGAAACGCTCGACGTCAACCTCATCATCGACCGCTACCTGGAGCAGCAACGCCGCGAGAGCGACACCAACCACGACGAGATAGTCTATCGCAGCGCCGAGGGGTACAACATGACCCCTACCGACGAGGCAACCTCCGCCACACGCGAGGATGTGCTGGTAATCGACCAGAACCTAAAGGGCATCGACTTCACGCTGGCCCGCTGCTGCTCGCCCATCTATGGCGATGACGTATTTGGCTTTGTCAGCGTGACGGGCGGCATCAAGATTCACCGCTGCGACTGTCCCAACGCCACCGACCTGCGCACCCGCTTTGGCTACCGCATCGTGAAGGCCCGCTGGGCCGGCAAGGGCGCGGGCAAGCAATATCCCGTCAACCTGCGCGTAGTGGGCCACGACGACATCGGCATTGTGACCAACCTCACGTCCATCATCTCAAAGGAGGCAGGCATCACCCTGCGAGGCATCGCCATAGACTCAAACGACGGCCTCTTTGCCGGCACGCTCACCATCATGGTAGATAACACCGCCCACCTGGAGACCCTGGTCAAGAAGCTCCGCACCGTAAAAGGCGTGAAGCAGGTAGAGAGAAATAATGTTTAGTGAGGACCCACAAGTAAATCCCCAGCGTTACAATCGTTACAAACGTTACAGCAAAAAACTGCACACACCAACATTTAAAAATGATGACCCGCCGTTTTAAATTTTAAATTGAATATTGAACAAGTCATGAAGGAACTGAAAAGTTTTTACTACGCCCTGCGGGGCATTGGGCATGGAGTGAGGCATGAGCGCCACATGCAGTTTCACCTGCTGGCAACAGTAGTGGTGGTTTGTGCCGGCTTGTGGCTGGGCATCAGCCGGATGGAGTGGTGCCTCGTGGTGCTCTGCATAGGGAGTGTCATCTCTGCCGAGCTGGTCAATACGGCCATCGAGCGACTCACCGACCTAGCATCCCCCACCCGTCATCCGCTAGCCGGCCAAGCCAAGGACGTGGCTGCAGGAGCTGTGCTCATCATCTCCATTGCAGCAGCCATCGTGGGGGGTGTGGTGTTTATCCCCTATCTGATTTGAGCGCAGCGTCAATCATCCTCGCGAACAAAGTGCGGATAGTCGGCTTCGCCGAGCGTGGGAGCATAGTGAAAGCCTTCGTGACTGAAGCCCTGCAGCTCGTGGGGGAACATCAACTGCTGCTGCAGGATGAATCGCGTCATGGCGCCGCGGCAGCTCTTTGCCCATACGGCCTGCATCTTCAGCCGTCCCCCTTTGCGCACGTAGAAGAGGGGCTGCACCACCCTCACCTCGTGGCAGACGCGCTTCCAGTCAAACAGCTGCTCATACTCCGCCGTGGAGAGGTGCACCAGCACCCCGTCGTCGGCCTTCACGTGCTGAATCAGGAGGTCGGTCAGCCGGCTGCGCCAGAAGTGCGGGATGGGCTGGTCGGCCGTGGCCTCAAGCCTCACGCAATGCTCCATGCGATAGGGCACAATGCCGTCCATGGGGCGAAGCAGGCCGTAGAGGAAGCAGGTAATCCAGAGATGCTGTTGCCCGAAGCGGAGTGCCTCGTCTGTGAGGCTTTCAGCCCGCAGGTGCTTGTAAGCCTGTCCGTTGTAGGCCAGCAAGGCCGGCATCTTGGGAGCAGCCGCAAAGGCCTGGTAGCGCAAGCGGTTCTCAGCAGCCAGTGCCACGCTGCAATCCAGCTGACGGGCCAGTTCATCTCTATCCATCCGCCCCATCTCAGCCGCCAGCAGGTTGGCTTCAGCTTGAAACAGCGGTTCACTCCAGGGCTTGCACCGCTCCACGTGCTCCCTCATTATCTTGGCATTAGCTAACAGTATCTGCATCGTACAAACAAATCATATCTTGACGGCAAAAGTACTGTTTTTCCCGAAAACAACAAAGTATCCGCCGCAATAATCGCATGCATGGAGTAAACTACCATACTATTGGCTATTTCAAATCCTTGAAGATTCAATTGATGATTAACTAATCTACAATGGCGACCACCATCAGAAGCACTAAAAAGAGGGGAAAAGATGCCTACCTTTACGGAGATGCATAACAATATTCCTATACGAAAGTCAGCAAATGCCAGAATGCACGAGAAGAGCATAAGGGTCAGCAGCGCCTTCTCAAAACGTTAGATTTCGTGTGAAAAGAAACAGAAAAACGGAGATTATTCCTAAAAATTACTTTGGCATTCTATTTTTTATATCCGCTTGGTGTTGAATCTCGCAACATTAAAAATTGGCGGTTTTCAAACGAGAGAATAAGAGCAAAAGCTCAAAATTTCTTCTAATAAGTATGCGGATGGAATCGCTATTCCAATAAATGAAAAAGGGCAGAAGGAAGGCTTCGGTCGAACACCAACAGAAGCCCTCTCCTGCCCTCTCTTAGTATTTATAAAGGTACGCGCAAGAGATACGCGGACACTTTTACTTGCTCAGAGCCAGTGCTACATTAACGGCACATGCTACGGTGCAACCTACCATCGGGTTGTTACCGATACCCAGGAAGCCCATCATCTCTACGTGAGCAGGAACAGATGAAGAACCTGCAAACTGAGCGTCGGAGTGCATACGACCCAGCGTATCAGTCATACCGTATGAAGCGGGACCTGCAGCCATGTTGTCGGGGTGCAGCGTACGACCCGTACCACCACCTGATGCTACTGAGAAGTAAGGCTTACCAGCCAATACACGCTCCTTCTTGTAGGTACCAGCTACGGGGTGCTGGAAGCGCGTGGGGTTGGTTGAGTTACCCGTGATGGATACATCTACGTTCTCGTGCCACAGGATAGCTACGCCTTCGCGTACGTCGTCAGCACCATAGCAGTTCACCTTGGCGCGAGGACCGTCAGAGTAAGCAATGCGCTTCACTTCCTTCAGTTCGCCCGTGTAGTAGTCGAACTCAGTCTGAACGTATGTAAAGCCGTTGATACGTGAGATGATCATGGCAGCGTCCTTACCCAAACCGTTGAGGATGCAACGCAGGGGGTTCTTGCGCACCTTGTTGGCCATCTCGGCAATCTTGATAGCACCTTCGGCAGCAGCGAACGACTCGTGACCAGCCAGGAAGGCGAAGCACTGAGTCTCCTCGCGCAGCAAGCGGGCAGCCAGATTACCATGACCGATACCTACCTTGCGGTCGTCAGCCACAGAACCGGGGATACAGAAAGCCTGCAGACCAATACCGATAGCCTCGGCAGCATCAGCAGCATTCTTGCAACCCTTC
>CAMCUZ010000066.1 GCA_945879145.1 uncultured Mediterranea sp. | reverse complement strand
CCCTGTTCCGCCACTACCGCACCGAGCGCGAGGTGAATTTCTATGCGGCGCAGCAGCACATCGATGCCCGCTATTTCTCGACCATCATCAAGGAGAAGTCGGGCACTACGCCCCAGCAATGGATTGTGCAAATGGTGATTACCGAGGCTCGTCAGCTGCTCGAAGCCTCCGACCTCAGCATCAAGGAGGTGGCTGCCAAGCTCAACTTTCCTACCCAGTCGTTCTTCGGCAAGTATTTTAAGCAGTACGTAGGCCTTTCGCCCAAAGCCTACCGAGAACAAAGAGGCGGTTCGTGGCAACCAGATGCAACTACATTGAATTGAATCATTAAAATCATATAGCAGATGAAAACCATTATTGACGATTGGAAAGTAATTGCCTACCCCGAGGCATGGAACCGTCAGGAGACGCTGTTCGACGAGGTGGTGGCAGCCAAACAGGGTGGAGCGACCTATACTAACCGCATCATCCTGTGCGAGCATCCGCATGTCTATACGCTGGGCCGTAGTGGCAAGGAGCGCAACATGTTGCTAACCGACGAGCAGCTCCAGGCCATTGGTGCCACCTACCATCACATCGACCGTGGAGGAGATATCACTTATCATGGACCGGGGCAGCTGGTATGTTATCCTATTCTCAACCTGGAGGAGTTTGGCTGGGGACTCAAGGAGTATGTACACCATCTGGAGGAGGCCGTGATAAAGGTTTGTGCTTCGTATGGCATTGAAGCCGGACGGGTAGAGGGTGCTACAGGGGTATGGCTCGATGGCGGAAAGCCCCGTGCTCGCAAGATTTGTGCCATTGGAGTGCGAAGCAGCCACTACGTCACGATGCACGGACTGGCCCTGAATGTCAACACCGATTTGCGCTACTTTAGCTACATCAATCCTTGTGGTTTTATCGACAAGGGCGTCACCTCGCTGCAGCAAGAGCTAGGTCAGGAAATAAAAATGGCCGAAGTGAAGCAACGCCTCACCTCAGCCCTTTTCCAAGAAATGGAAATAGAATAACACGAGTAGCTAGTCACTCGTAGCTAGTAGCTCGTAGCCCGTAGCTGAAAAATCACTGCTGTGCCTGAGCCTCTTGAATCATCTGTTCGCTGGCATACATGTAGATTTCTACGCGTCGGTTCTGGTCAGCCGTCTTGGACTCGTCGTATTGGTCGTAAGCCACGCCCTTCACCTCCTTGAATTGGTTGATGGGCACACCGCACTGCTGCAGGTAGTTCTGCACGCTGTAGGCACGATTGTTTGATACCTTGACGTTGGCTTCGTAGGTACCCACTTTGTCGGTATGGCCAATCACGGCGATGTCGGTGGTCTTGTCTTCGCGCAAGATGCGCGACAAATCCTGGAGTGATGCCTTGGCCTCATTGCTTAGAGCTGCCGAGTTGAATCCAAACAAGATGCCTGCGGCAAACGACACCTTTACGGCAGGCAGACCGTTGACGTCGGTCACTTGTTCCACCTGTGCTCCCTCAATCTGAGCGGCAGCAGCAGCCTTTTTGTCCATCTTCTTACCGATAATCACGCCGGTGCCGGTACCTACTGCAGCACCTATGGCAGCTCCGATGGCCGCACCTTTGCCTTTGCCAATCAGTCCACCGATAATGGCACCTGCAGCAGCCCCTGAGCCACCGCCGATAATGCCACCCTTGGTGGTATTGTTCATGTTCGTTGTGCTGCATCCAGCCAGCATTATAGCCCCACAGAGGGTCAGAATAGTAACTTGATTCTTCTTCATATCTACTTTGGTTTTGTGCGCAAAAGTACATAATAAACAAGGGAACCCTGTGAAAAGGTTCCCATGTTTATGACTTTTTATGTTTTAGGTCAGAGCGTGGTGTACTTCAGGTCGCCCATTTGCCATACGGCACGTACGTTGAGCTGTTTGTCCATAATCAGGATATCGGCATCCATATCCTTCTGCAGTGCTCCCTTGCGGTCGCCTACACCCATGATGCGTGCCGGTGTTTCCGAGGCCATGCGCAGGGCATCGCCCAAGGGGATACCTGCCTTGACCATGGTGCGTACCAGTACGTCGCTCGTGGCAATACTGCCGGCCAGTGCCGAGCGGTTGGCCAGTTTGCATACCCCATTCTCGATGATGTAGCGCGGGTCGTTGAAGCTGCTTCCATCGGTCGCTGTGCAAGAGAGGGCATCCGTCACGAGGCAGGTCTGGTCGGCCCCCTTCAGCTTATAGGCCAGACGCAAGATGGTGGAGGGCAGGTGAATGCCGTCAGCAATCAGTTCGATGCTCATGCCATCGGTCAGATAGACACTCTCCACGGTGCCCTCATACTTGTACTCACGCCGTTTGTGGAATCCAGGCATGGCGTTGTAGAAGTGGGCTGCATGGGTAAAGCCTGCTTCAAAGGCCTTCTTGATATCGTCGTATTCAGCTTCGGTGTGCGATACGGCAGCCAGAATGTCGTGACTGCTCACGAAGCGGGCAAACTCCAATGCTCCGGGCAGCTCAGGTGCTGCATCCCAGCGTCTGATACAGTGAGTCTGCTCCACCAGTTCGCGGTACTCCTTCTCTTCGATGGGCTTGATTTGGTCAGCAAACTGCTCACCAGCCATTTTCGGGCTGAGGTAGGGGCCTTCAATATGTAGGCCCATGATGGGAGACCCCGGTTGAGCCATCATCTTCTCGCAGATCTGGGCAGCTTGGTGCAGTTTGTCGAAGGGGGAGGAGGAGATGGTGGGGAAGATGGTCGTGGAGCCATGGGGGGTGTGGGCATCCACAATGGCCTGGAAGGCCTCTTCGGTACACTCTGTAAAGTCGTGTCCGCCACCGCCATGTACGTGCATGCTGATAAACCCAGGCACGATGTACATGCCGCGGGCATCAATCAATCGGGCACCAATCAGTGCCAGGTCACAGTTGGTCACTTCAAGAATCTTGTCGTCGCGCATCAGCACCGAACCTTCGTTCAGCCAACCTTGCGGCGTGTAAATTCGTCCATTGATAATTTGAGTTAACATAAGTCCTATGATGGTTAGTTAGTAATTTTATGATCATACATTCGTTATTTGATCTTCTCCATTATCCGCTTCCGGCAGGTACTTTTCGATCATGGCGTAGAGCCGTTCGGGGGTAAAGGGCTTGGTCATGAAATCCACGCAGCCTGCTTCGAGGGCTTTCACTCGGTCGCTGTCGAAGGCAAAGGCGGTGAGCGCGATGATCGGCACGTCGCTCACCTCGTGGATAATGGCTGTGGCTTGCAGTCCATCCAAGTTGGGCATCTTCATGTCCATCAAGATCAGGTCGGGGTGTAGCTCTTCGTTCATGCGTACCGCTTCGATGCCATCCTTGGCCCACTCCAGACGGTAACGTTTGCTCAATGTAGCCCTGAGCAGGGTGTAGTTGCTCTCCACATCTTCGGCAGCCAGAATCAGCGGTTTATGCTCTTTGCTGGAGCGTGGTCGTGCAGGGCGCTGAGTGGTAGCTCTCGTCGCTGTGGATTCGGCTTGCGTCTCTGTTTCCATCAGCTCGATCTCCTCTTCTGGCAGGGGGAGGTAGAAACTGAAGGTGGTACCTTTGCCCACTTCTGAGGTCACGCTGATTTCGCCCTGCAGCTTTTCGATGATGGTCTTGCTGATGGAGAGGCCCAGACCGGTACCTTGTACAAAGTTGTTGGCTTTCACGAAGCGATCAAACACGCTTGCCAGCTTCTCTTTGGGAATGCCTGTGCCCGTATCTTGCACGTAGAATGATACGCGATTGTCGTCGATGCGGTAGCCAAAGGTGACCGCTCCATGGGTGGTAAACTTGAAGGCATTGCCAATGAGGTTGGATATGACCTGGAAGAGTCGGTTCTTGTCGGTGTGAATCACCACGTCGTGATCGGGGTCGGCATCGTTGACCAGGGCCACCTCTTCGGGGCAGCGCAGCAGGTGGGCTTGATAGACCTCCTCGAAGAGGGTCTGAAGCCGCACGGGGCCCATGATGAACTCCACCATGTTGGCCTCGATTTTCGAGAGGTCTAGAATCTCGTTGATCAGGCTGAGCAGGCGCTCGTTGTTGGCCTCTACAATCTGGTAGTACATCCTGCGTTCAGCATACTCTTCACTTTCGGCAATCAGTCGGGAGAAGCCGACGATGGCGTTGAGTGGTGTGCGTATCTCGTGGCTCATGTTGGCCAGGAAGGCCGACTTCAGTTGGTCAGAGGTCTCAGCCTTCTTCTTGGCTACCACCAGTTCGCGGCGCATCTGCTCCATCTCGGTGATGTTCCACTCAATGCTCAGCAGGAAGGGAGGACAATTGTCGCCACCTATACGCATCTTGCGCTTGTCCAGGTAGAGCAGATTGCCATCGATGTCGCTCTCTTCAGCCAGCCAGTGCATCTCTTGTCCGGTGGCCATGACCTCTTCGTCCTGCTTTCGTTTCTCCCGGGCCACCTCTTCGGGATAGAATTCAAAGTCGGTGTGGCCAATGGCCTCTTGGGGTAAACCGCTCAGCTGGCGGTTGTGCGACTCCTTGTTGCGGTAGAGGTAAGAAAACCCCTTCTGCGGGTCCTTCACCACGATGCCTGCAGGAAGCGATTCGACCACCTTATTTAATATCAAGGAGAGTCGGTGTATCTGCCGCTCGTTTCGGATACGTTGTGAGATGTCGTGCCCAAAGGCCCAGAGCACCTCATCGCCATCGTCGCTCGTTATCCAGTAGGCATTGCCCTCGTAAGCCAAGACGTTGGGGTCATCCTTCAGGGGGTTATAGACGATGAAGGTGTTGTTCTCCTGGCCGCGGGGGATTCTCTTTTTCAGGTTCTCCCACACCTCGGGGTTGTCGGGCGAGGAGGTGAGATCCGCAAAGTGCAGGGTGGTGATGTCAGTGGTATGTGGGATGCCGTGGTGGTCGCGGAACTTGCGGTTGGCAAAGAGCAACTGCCCGTTGGCCTTGGCGGCAAAGATATCCTCGGTAGAGTTGTTGATGGCGTGAGTCAGCAGGCTGATGTCGTTGCGGTTACGCTGTAGCTCGGTGATGTTCTGCATGTAACCTTCGAGGATGACGTTGCCGTCCGTCAGCACCTCGCAGCTATAGCACTTCATGTGCATGTAGAAGATGTTGCCCTCCCAGCGCATGCGGAAGTCAGCGCTCAGCTCCAGCTCGCCGTGCAGATACGCTTCAAGGCGTTCGGTGAGTGATTCGCGGTCTTCGGGCAGCACCATCTGCAGGTACTCATCGCGGCCAATGGTCTGTTTCTGCTGCTTGCTGAGCACTCCGGTCTCTCCATGATAGGTAAAGAAGCGTTGCTTCATGTTGTACTTCCACAAGCCGATGGCCGCAGCCTTCTCTATCTCGCGCAGCTGGCGTATCTTGTGCTCCAGTTGCAGGCTGTGGCGCATCTTATCCGTCACGTCGTTGCAGACCCAGAAGGCCATCCCTTCGTAATAGGACATGTTGCACTCAAAGTAGTAGCTGCGGTTGGCATAGTGCCATTTGAAGTCCTTCGATGAAGCACAGCGGTAGGTCAGTACCTGCTCATGCTCCTTTCGCATCTGGTCAGCGGTATCGCGTGGCATCAATTGGAAGATGTTCTGTTCGACGACATCCTCTGTTTTGATGTTCAAGGGTCGGGATAGATTGAAGAGTGCATCTTTGCAGATACCCTGTTGGTCCACCAGGAATATGCAGTCGGCAGCCAGGGTGAGAAGTTGAGCGGTATGCAAGGGATCGTTCAGTATGTTCATCATGGTGTAGTAGCGATTTTTCAAGGAGTGGATATTAAGCTCGTTGTGCCTTTTCCCAGGTGCCTTTCTCTTTGTCGTTTCGTGTGGAGAGATAGACCATGCCGCGGAGCACGTTGAGGTTCATGAACAGGAAGTAGCAGGGCACAAAGAGCAGTTTGTTCTTGGTGCGGCGCATGCTGAGGTAGTAGCCCAGGCTGCCAGCCAGATAGAAGAGGGCCTGTAGGAGCCAAAGGATGACGTAGAGCGCTGTGCGCTCTGTGCCAAAAAGGAGCACCACGTTGAGCGGAAGCAGGGCAAAGAGTAGCACCGGGGTGATGCTCCAGCGCAGCACGCGGTGCGACACATATTGAAAGCTGAAGATGCCGTAGCGCAGGGGGTTGAAGAGGGGCCACAGGCGGGCAATCGACTGCAGGCCCCCCGCTGCGATGCGCACCTTGCGCTTCTCTTCTTCAGCCAGATTGGCCGAGCCGCTCTCCATGGCGTAGGCCTCCTTCAGGTAGGCAATGCGGTAGCCTTGCTCCACGATGCGTAGCGAGAGCACGAAGTCGTCGAGCAAGGTATCTTCTTCAAGCGGTTGAAACAGCTCGCGGCGTATGGCGAACAGTTCGCCAGCAGCACCCGCAGCAGAGTAGAGGCGCGAGTCCAGGGCCTTCAAGGCCGACTCATAGCGCCAGTAGAGCCCTTCACCTCCCTGTGCTGCATCCGCTTTCTCCTCCGTCTGGATGCGCTTCTCACCAGCCACGCAGCCCACCTTCTGATCCAGAAAGGCCTGGGCAATCAGCCGCAGCGAGGCCCTGTTGAGCATGGTGTTGGCATCGGTAAAGGCCACGAGGGGGGTATGGACATACTGCAGTCCGCGGTTCATGGCGGCACTCTTTCCTTTGCGTTCAGGGGTATGGAGCACGGTGGCTTGCGGCCAGCAGCCCAGTCGTTCCACCGTATGGTCGTTGCTCCCGTCGGTACACCACACGATGTGCAGCTTCTCTCTCGGATAGTCCAGGTCGAGGCAGTTGGCCATCTTCTCATCCACCACCTGCTCCTCGTTGTAGGCCGTGATGAAGAGCGTCATCTCGGGCAGTTCCTCGTCGGTGGGGTGGGGAAGCGCCACCGGTTTGATGAACCACTCCTTCACCTTCACCATCATCCACAAGATAATGCCGTAGCCTACGTATGTATAGACTACCACCGCCACAGCGACCCAGAAAAGTATTTCGACAAAGGCCATATTTCTTTGTTTTTTAGTTATGAGCTACGAGCTACGAGTTACTAGCTATGAGCTACGAGCTACTAGCTACGAGTTTTATTGCATGCCAAATATAGATGTTTTTTTTCAGACTGGCAAATATTTGTTGATGAATCATAAATAATTAACATTTTGCTAAATATTTGCTTTTTCCGAAAATATCCCTTAACTTTGTCGGGTCATCAATAGATGCTGCTGCCCTCTCTTATGCAGGCTGTGGCCTCCTTCATAATGGCCTTTTTTATTATTACTTACCATAAACAATGCATTGAATATGAAGAAACAAGCCCTTTCCCTCTTCCTCTGCTGCATGGCGGCTTCGGCCCTTCAGGCACAGCAGGGAGCCATCTCGCCCGAGATGATGCAGGAGATTCGTTCGGCCTATCAGGCCACTCCTGCCGACAAAGCCCTGCGCAACGCTATGGGTACTACCGATTTGCGCACCTTGGCCATCAACCAGGAGAATCGTCAGGCCATGGATACCTACTTCAGCGTGCGGGTCAACTCCCGTGGTATCACCAACCAGCAATCCTCTGGTCGTTGCTGGCTCTTCACCGGTCTCAACGTCATGCGTGCCAAGGCCATTGCCAAGTACAACCTCCCCTCCTGCGAGTTTTCGCAGGTCTATTCCTTCTTCTTCGATCAGCTCGAGAAGGCCAACCTCTTCCTGCAGGGCGTGATAGATACCGGTCGCGAGCCCCTGGAGAGCCGCACCGTAGAGTGGCTCTTCCAGCATCCCCTGAGCGATGGAGGCACCTTTACGGGTGTAGCCGATGTGGTGGGCAAGTATGGTCTTGTGCCTAAGGAGGCGATGCCCGAGACCTACAGCAGCGAGCACACTTCGCGCATGGCCTCTCTCCTTTCGCTGAAACTCAAGGAGCAGGGATTGGCCCTTCGCGACATGGTTGCTGCCGGCAAGAGCAAGAGCCAGCTGCAGAAGGAGAAGACCACCATGCTCGGCACCATCTACCGTATGCTCACCCTCAGCCTCGGCGTACCTCCCACGGAGTTCGACTACACCCTGCGCGATGCGCAGGGCAAGCCCTTGGCCGTAGAGCACCACACCCCCATGAGCTTCATGCAGAAGTATGGCGACCCGCAGCTGCTGCAGGACTACGTGATGCTGATGAACGACCCCTCGCGCGAATACTACAAGGTCTATGAGATTGACTACGACCGCCACAGCTACGATGGTCACAACTGGCGCTACATCAACCTGCCCGTAGAGGATATCAAGGAGATGGCTATTGCTTCGCTCAAGGACAGCACCATGATGTACTTCTCGTGCGACGTAGGCAAGTGCCTCGACTCAGAGCGCGGTCTGCTCGACGTGAACAACTACGACTACGGCTCGCTGATGGGCACCACCTTCCCCATGGACAAGAAGCAGCGCATTCAGACCTTTGCCAGCGGTTCGAGCCATGCCATGACGCTGATGGCCGTTGACCTCGATGCCGAGGGCAAGCCCAAGAAGTGGATGGTAGAGAACAGCTGGGGAGCCAATTCGGGCTACAAAGGCCATTTGATTATGACCGACGAGTGGTTCAATGAATACATGTTCCGTCTGGTTGTCGAGACCAAGTATGTCCCTGAGCGTATCCGCCAGCTGATGAAGCAGAAAGCCATCTTGCTGCCCGCTTGGGATCCCATGTTTGCAGCCGAGGAGTAACCTCGTCCCCCCCCCTGGCTCACCATGCAAAGATATATTCCGGATGGCTGGGGTCAGGTATCGGCTGGTCGTAACCATCCACCACCGTCATCTGGAATCTGAGTGTGCCCGAATGCGCGTCGCCCTGTAGCGATCCGTTCGGGCACGCTTCGTCTTGGGGAATGAGCGCCGCTGAGATGTCGGGCCGACGGCATTGCACGTAGCGACAGCCATTCTCCACCCAGTAGTAATCCAGCACTTCGATGCCTCCCTCTTCACTGAGGCGAAACTCCAGGTCGTACTTCTCCACGCCATACCAGTTGCGCAGGATGTAGCGGTTGTTGCTATAGGCCTCCAGCGTCGTCTCGATGGCAGGTACACCCCCCACCAGCTGAGCTCTCCCCTTGACGCTCCAGAGCGGTGCCTCGGGTCGTTCACCCCAGGTCAGCGTATAGAGGTGTCCCCCCTTCCACTCCCGTTGCGCATTATACAAATAGGTATAGGCCCACACCTTACCCCTCTTGGCGTTGCCATAGAAGCCCGAGCAGAGGGTGTTCGTCTCTACAAACGGGCCCGGGTAGATGGTTGCTGTAGGTAGGTCGGGCAGCCCCGTCTTCACGTAGAAATAGCCCGAGTCATAGCGTTCTGCATTGGTTACCCAGATCATGGTTGAGTCCTCCACCTGCTCCGTCACAAACTGCACATCATAGCCCCTCACCCCATACCAGTTGTGGATGGTGTAGAGCGAATCCCCCTGACAGGTCAGGTAGGGGCTCTCCTCACGCGCCAGTCGGTAGGCATCCACGTAGGCAGCCGGTTGCCACCAGTACTCCCCTTCGTTAGGCTTTTCCGTGATCGCGGCCTGTAGGATAGTCACCTCCTTCAAGGGGCGGTCGTGCGCATCCGTAGCTTGCTGCTGTATGCGGTCAATCACCTCGATGCCCTTCACCACCTGTCCGAACACCGTATAGCTGCCGTCCAAAAAGGGGATGCCCGGCTGCGTCAGATAGTACTCCTTGAGGGTCGTGTCCATCTGGCATCGGCCGTAGCTCCAGGCTCTCATCAGCGAATCATCGCGTAGCAGCTCTTTGTCTGTCAACGGCTTGCCCCAAGCAATGTAGAACTGTTGCTTGGCACTCTTCAACTCTTTGTCGTCCGTACAGCGTCCCATGGCCAAGGCTCCCCGCTTGTGGAAGAGCTTCGGGTAACCGATTTCCGCAGGAACCACATCCTTTGCCTCCTCTTCGCCGCATTGCACCATGAAGTCCTGGATGACGCGGTTGAACGAAGCACCGTTATATACCCCGCTCAGCACGTTGTTCACAAAGTTGTCCCGATGCTTTGGCGTTTCGTTGTAGAGCATCAGGACTACTTTGCCTTCCGAAGTATCGAGCTTCACGTAGGTGGCCTTCTCGTTCGTAGAGGTCGAACCACAGCCCCCTAAGGTCAGCCAGCAAAGCAGCATCATCCCCAGGCTCACTGCCGAAAAGAGTTTTCTCATTTTGCCTTCACGCTTTATTAGCGCATCATTTGAAATGCCACACGGCAAGAGTTTATACATTCCGTTCATCGAGTCATTAATTAAAGAGTTGAAACTTTGATGCAAAGGTACGTCTATTTCGCGTAACGGCAAAACATTATCTTGCTCTTGGCACCCAGATTTTCCTCCCCCAGACCAGGGCAAGGGCAAAGCTGATGCGTGTAGCGATGAGTAGCAGGGCGGAGATGCCCGTTGCAGCAAAGACGATGGTGTCCTCCAGCAGGGAGTGGTTCATGATGAGGTGATAGTTTACTTCGTCGGCTTCCTCCCTTGTCACCAGACCTTTCTCCTCCAGTTCCAGCATTACGGCTGAGCCATAGCTTATCCCCAGCACATTGCCTACAAGCCACATATAGGAAGCGTGCCGGGGCAGACCGAAGAGTATCATCAGCGGCGAGAGCAGACGCGACAAGGGGGTGAGTAGGCTATAGGCTTCCATCAGCCGCTGAATGACCATCAGCACGAAGATAATGAGTGCCACCATCAGCGACATCTTGATTTGCGACATCACCCATGTGGTCATCACCTCCGTGAAGCTGCTGTCTGCCGCAGTACCGAGGTAGATGTACGTTCCTGGCATATCTGGCAATAGGACGTTGAGTATCAGGGCACAGGTTAGGGCCATCACGATACGGAGGATGCCCATTGTCCAGAAAGAGGAGCCGGTCTTCCTGTTGACGGCACACTCCATGGGCAGGGCATGACAGAGCGCTATCATCAGGGCCAGTATAGAGGCCTGCTTCATGGTCAGCGGTATGGACATCATCACAGCCACTCCAGCATAGGTTCCCGCAGTAGCTCCCGATATGAAGGCCACAGCCGACTCTCCAGGCAGTCCGAAATAGATGAACAACGGGTTAATCTGACTTGCTATCCAAGTCAGTAGGCCAAAATACTGCATGAGCGTAACTCCCAAGGAAATGGGAATCATCAACTTGAGGAGCCATGTGGTGCTCTTCCATGAGGCAGGCAACGCCTTGCGAATACAATCGAAAAATTTCTTCATTTCATTCAAACCAATCATCAGGTGTCACTTCCGGCAGCATGATGCCGGAATAGATGTTATGTTTCATGCCTATACAGGTAATCGTCCTGATTTTCGGGGCAAAGATGCAAATAATAATCGAGAAATGGCATAAAACAAGGCGGTAAGTTTGCTGCGGAAGGATGTCAACCAGTCTATTGATTATTCGTTTTCCTCAAATCCGCAACTACGCGCCTATATGATACAGAAGCGAAAATAATCTGCAT
>CAMCUZ010000065.1 GCA_945879145.1 uncultured Mediterranea sp. | reverse complement strand
AGCGGGTCTGTACACGTCCGTCGTTCTTACCCTCTCGGAGGTCGTTCTCCACAATTTGCTCAATGAAGTTCAGGCTTTTCTTTTCAGCCGTGGCTTCGCTTTTCATTTCTACCATATCTTTATGCAATTATCGTTTTCTCTATGATGGCACAAAAATACGACTATTTTTCGGTAGTAACCAAAAAAAAGCCTATATTTGTCTGCGATTTGGCCAAAGAGATGAAACAGGACAGTTTTGTAACTGTTACAATATCTTATTAATAAATATGTTATCGAACATGTATTTTTATTTGGTTGGTACCTCAAAAAGGGCTTATCTTTGCAGCGTTATCCTGAAAACAATCTTTTTACCTTAAGAAAAAAAACTAATACCTATTGAAAACTGAAAAAGGTGCTTTGTGAAAAGCGCCTTTTTTTTTGTGCCATTATTTCGGGTTATCTCCTTCTTCTTTATCGTTCCTCACAGCTTGTATGAGTGCATCGACGTCAGCTTCGCGGGTAGCCCAGCTGGTGACGAAACGTACCACGCTCTGTTCCTCGCCTCGGGGGCCCCACAGCTCGAAAGTGGCCAACGAAGAGAGCCGGTCGATTAGAGCGTTGGGTAAGCGGAAGAACTGCTGGTTGGTATATGAGTCGATATAGACAGTATAGCCATTGTCTGCAAAGGCCGCTTTAATCTTGAGTGCCAGTGCCACGGCATGGGCGCCGAGGCGGAAGTAGAGGCCATCGGCAAAGAGAGCACCAAACTGCAGGCCAAGCAGTCGTCCTTTGGCCAGCAGAGCGCCGTGCTGCTTCACTAAAGGGAAGAAGTGGGGCAGCAGCTCCTTGCCGCGGGGCACAACCACCGCCTCGCCGAAGAGCAGTCCGCACTTGGTGCCGCCAATGTAGAAGGCATCGGCTAACGTGGCCAGTTGGGGTAGTGTGACGTCGTTGCGGGGCGATGCCAGTGCGTAGGCCAGTCGAGCACCATCGATGTAGAGGGGAATGTCATGACTGTGACACACGTCGCTGAGCTCCTGAAGTTCGCTGAACGTATAAAGCGTACCATACTCTGTGGGTTGCGAGATATAAAGTAGTCCAGGTGCCACCATGTGCTCATAGGTCTCGTCGCGGTAGAAGTCGTTCACGTAGCGCTCCACCTCATGAGCTAGCACCTTGCCTTGGTGCGAGGGTAGGGTGAGTACCTTATGGCCCGAGGCCTCAATGGCACCCGACTCGTGCACGTTGATGTGACCCGTTTCAGCCGCCATCACCCCCTCATGGTGATGCAGAAGGCCGTCTATGACGGTGCTGTTGGTCTGTGTACCGCCCACTAGGAAGTGCACCTCTGCCCGTTCGGGGTCCAAGCAGCAGGTCTCCATAATGAGTCCTTTGGCCTGCTGGGTATAGAGGTCGGTACCATAGCCTGTGGTTTGTTCCAGGTTACTCTCTACCAGGCGCTGCATAACATCTGGGTGAGCTCCCTCCATATAATCTGTATCAAAATGAATTTGGTTCATACGCGTACATTATTATGTTTATAGTTCTATTTTTCATCGCAAAAGTAGCGCTTTCTTTTCTATCAACAAATAAAAACGATGTTTTCCTTTTGCAATCTGATTATTCTTTGTATTTTCGCACACGATTTTTGAAATTACCTTTATTTATAGCTTAACCAAAACAAATAGTAAACTTATTCTTTTATGTTCAAAAACTTCCATGGCTTCCATATTTTGGACGCCTATCACAAGATGCGCCAGGTGAAGAAGGCGCAACGCGATCGATTGATTAAGAAATGCATACAAGGGGCTATTGTGTTGATTGTCACCTTACTGCTTTGGACTGCTCCGACTTCGTTTTTCGGCATGGAGGGGCTTACCGTGGTGCAACAGCGCATCATTGCCATCTTTGCTTTTGCAACGTTGATGTGGGTAATGGAGGTGGCTTCGTCGTGGGCTACGAGTGTAGCCATCATAGGACTGCTGCTCGTCTTCTGTTCCAACTCCGGCATTCGCTGGCTCTGCAACCCCGACGAGGTAGGTGCCCTGCTCAACTATAAATCGGTTATGGCTACTTTTGCCGACCCCGTTATCATGCTCTTCATTGGCGGCTTTACGCTGGCTATTGCAGCAGGTAAGACGGGCCTCGATGCGCAGCTGGCCAAGGTGTTGCTGCGCCCTTTCGGCACAAAGAGTGAGCATGTATTGCTGGGATTCCTGCTCATCACGGGCCTTTTCTCTATGTTTGTCTCCAATACGGCTACGGCAGCCATGATGCTCACATTCTTGGCTCCGGTATTCAAGCAACTGCCTCCCGAGGGTAAGGGACGTATTGCCATGGCGCTCTCCATCCCCGTAGCAGCTAACTTAGGCGGCATGGGTACCCCCATCGGCACACCGCCCAACACCATTGCTCTGAAGTACCTTAACGACCCCGAGGGACTGAACATGGCTCTGGGCTTTGGCCAGTGGATGGCCTTCATGTTTCCCCTTGTGGTAGTGCTGCTTTTCATCAGCTGGATGCTGCTCAAGCGCGTCTTCCCCTTCTCTCAGAAGACCATCCAGCTCTCCATCGAAGGTGAAATGAAGCGCGACTGGCACACTTACGTGGTGATCTTCACCTTTATCGGCACCGTACTGCTCTGGCTGCTTGATACATGGACCGGCATCAACTCCTATACCGTAGCGCTGATTCCGTTTGTCATCTTCTCCCTGACGGGCGTGATTACCCGTCGTGACTTGGAGGAGATAAACTGGTCGGTTATTTGGATGGTGGCTGGAGGTTTTGCGCTGGGCTATGGTCTGAACGCTTCGGGTCTGGCAGCACTGGCCGTGGAGAGTATCCCCTTCGGCAGCTTCTCACCTCTCTTCATCCTTATCATTTCGGGTATGATCTGCTACGCCCTCTCTAACTTCATCAGCAACTCTGCCACAGCAGCACTGCTCATGCCCATCCTCGTGGTGGTTTGCTCGGCTATGGATAGCAAGCTGGGTACTATTGGGGGCACACCCACCGTACTGATAGGTGTGGCTATAGCCGCATCGAGCGCCATGGTGCTCCCCATCTCTACGCCGCCCAATGCCCTAGCCTTTGCCACGAACCTAGTACAACAGAAGGACATGGCTAAGATGGGTCTGATGGTCGGTCTTATCAGCATGGTGCTGGGTTACACACTACTCTACGTCATTGGTCAGCTACATCTGCTTTAATTCCTGCTGTACGGAAGCCAGCTCTAAGGAGAGTCCCTAAGTAACACTAATCTGATTCTAATTTCTCAATAGAGTCAGATTAGTGTTCTTTTTTTGAGGATATACAAAAATCATTGTTTGGATTAGTATCTTTCTTTTCCGAAATGTATTAATTAACGTAGAGAAATTATTCATGCATTTTGAATGCATTTAATTTAAACTAATACAGTAACGAAATCATCTTCGACCGCGAATCCGTTGAAGATGCCCAATATTGGTGACAGCGCAGTTACATCAACCTCTACTTCGGTCCGGTGCTGGCATCGGGTTGGTAGGCCGTCTCGCCCACGCAAGACCTGATTGATTCCTATCCCTGTATCGACGGTTTGCCCATCGACGAGTCGCCGCTCTATGATCCAACACATCCGTTTGAGAATCGCGACCCCCGTCTAGGTTATTCTGTATTATGGAACGGATCACAATTTGCCGGCTATACATACACCATCGAGCGTATGGGTGATGGAAGCCATACCCGCACAGGCTACTCCATGCGCAAATACATCAATCCCGACGACTTCGGCTGGTTCTATTATTACGATTGGACCAACTTCATCTACATTCGCTATGCCGAAGTGCTGCTCACCTACGCTGAGTCGCGCAACGAGCTGCTCTCTTCGCCTGATGCAGCGGTCTATGCAGCGGTCAATCAGGTGCGTCAGCGTCCCAGTGTCAATCTACCAGCTCTACCCGAAGAACGCCAACCGCGACTATCTCTGGGCTATTCCGCTTACCGAGATTGACCTGTCTCAAGGCGTACTGGTGCAGAACCCTGGATGGGATTAAACCCTTATCAGTAGCCAACTGCTGGTTACTAATCAACTGGTTGCCTCGCATAGGGATGGATACTCTATGCGAGGCAACCTTATTTTTATACCTTAACAGTTTGCGGCGTGGGATTCACCTGCGGCGTATGTACCACGTGTAGCTGAGTAACACGACGTTCATCAGCAGAGCGTAGATAATGGCTGGCACTGCAATGCGTGCATCGCCAAAGACAAAGGGACTGGTAGCCAAAGCAATGGCTTGAGCAGCATTCTGCATACCCACTTCGATGACGATGGTGCGACGCTCGCTCCCCTTGAGACGAAACAAACGGCAGAGGCCAGATCCCAGCAAAATGCTGGTAAGGATGAGCAGCAACACCGAGAGGCCCAGTTCACCAAAGTGGGTACGAATCGATTCAAACTCTTGAATGAAGAAGACCGCAGCTAGCAAAATGAGGCAGGGGAAGGCTATTTTAGAGAGTACAGCCTCGCAATGAGCAGCCCGTTTGGGGGCATAACGACGAAACAAAATGCCCACCACAATGGGTAGCAGCATAGTAAACAGATTTTGCATCAGCAACTTGCCTACGGGTAGGCTGATGGCTTCACCTTGCGACAGACCACTCTGCATGACCACCCACTGCATAATCAAGGGGAGTGTAACAAGGGTAATCAAGCTACTAAAGGCTGTGAGCGACACCGAGAGGGCCACATCACCCTTGGCCAGCAGGGAGAATACATTGCTCGAACTGCCTCCAGGACAGCAAGCTATAAGCACAAAACCCACAGCAAAGACCGATGGAAGTGTGAAGCAATGGGTAAGCAGCAGGGCTACCAAGGGAAGGAAAATCAGCTGTCCTGCCAGTCCCACGAGTAAGGGCTTGGGACGAGTAAAGAAAAGCTTGAAATCGGCTGGCTGAAGTGTCAGCCCCAATTCAAACATCAGCAGGGTGAGAATGGGGAGTACAATAAATATAGACATAGTGTGTTAACTAAAATGCGATTTGAAATTGAGTGACCCACATCTTGGTGCTGGCACCAGCCTTAGGATCTTTATAAACAAACTGGCTCCTTACACAGCACTGCTTATAGACCCAATACTGCAGACCACCGATCCAGTTCTGAGTAGCCGAATCACTCAGGTTGAGGTTACGCTTTAGGTAGTCGTAATTAGCTACAAGGTCAAGCCGTTTGGTGAGGTGAAACTCTGCATTGGCATACCAGCCCATGCTCTTTGCACCGCCGTCGTTGCCCCACATCGCCTCCGATCGGAGGTTGACGATGCGGTTCTTATGGTCGGCCCCAATCGTAAAGCGATTGCGCTTGTAATTCTCTCCCTCAGCAAAGCATCCGTAACCCGAAGCCGCCTGTGCCTTGGCTGTACCAAGAATGAAGGAGACGCTGAAGATGGTCTTGGCCAAAGGCATGAGGTTGAGTTGGCCAATGACATCCTTTTGGTTATTGTTCTCCTTCTGGTTCATGCCAGAACCGTTGAACACGCCTATGCTGTAGTTAACGAGTGGTTTGCCCTCCTTCAACCAAAGGTCACCCGTAAGCATCACTCCCAGGTCACGCCCCACACGTCCTATGCCATAACAGGGGTCACCAGCAATGCCAGCCATAAAGGCCACGCTCTCGTCCAAGTAGATGTTGCTGATTAGGGGAGGGGGTAGCAAGCTCTCCATCGTGAAGGGTTGTTTGTACTGCCCAATGCGCAGCTTTAGGGCTGGCAAGAAGGCATATTGTGCGTAGTACTCATGCAGCTTGCTCGAGGCAAAGTCATACATCAGCCAGAAGCTGATTTTGTCTGTGATGCGGGCATCGGCCATCACAATGAAGCGTTGTAGATCAAGCGTATTTTTCTCTTCTCCGTTCTGGCTCTGCACGGTATATGCGGTCTGCCCGTAGCCCATAATCTTCAGGGTACTCTT
Organism: uncultured Mediterranea sp.; assembly: GCA_945879145.1. Lineage (GTDB taxonomy): Bacteria > Bacteroidota > Bacteroidia > Bacteroidales > Bacteroidaceae > Bacteroides. The sequence continues at coordinate 6,218 of CAMCUZ010000065.1, read as the reverse complement.
GCCGATTTGAATAGAGGGTATTGTTGGCTGTTCTTCAGCATGGAGCATCACTGCTCCGCAGCATAGCAGGGCGGTAAGCCCCCCATGCTTTAGCGTTTCTTTCAAGCTATACATTCTAAAATATGAGGTTTGATAGTTAGTTCATTCGAATGAAGCTGCAAAAATACAAGAAATTGTCAAACTGCACAAATTCTACTCCATCAATTTACCTCATAGCCAAAATATATAGGGGCGGAATACTTTCCGCCCGAATAGACACATGATGGAGATCATCCATCTGGTATTCAGTGCGTAAATATTCCGCCCCTGTAGTGGATGTAATTGGTTCGAAATTGTTAGAGGCTATCGCCAAAGTCTTTGCGGAACTTTGCCACCAGCTCTTCTTGCCAGTAGCCAATCTCCTTCATGCGGCCAAAGAAGAAGCGGAGCACCTTAGGCTCTTCGGTCCACTCCAATCCGCCAATCAGTTCACGGTTGTCCCACAGCCACTTCACACGGTCGGCGCAGTACTTCACCTGGCTCAGCGTAAAGACGCGGCGCGGCAGGGCCAGACGCAGCAGTTCCAGTTCGGCATAGCGCTCGGTGCCATCGGGCTCACGCTGTTCGCTCACCGTACCACGCTCCATGCCACGAATACCACCAGCAATGTAGAGTGCAGCACCAACTGCAGCTGCCGGGTATTGGTTATGAGGTACATTAGGCACAATCTCCGAACAGTTGAGGTGAGCACCCAGACCTCCGGCAGGCTTAATCATCGGCACACCGTAGTCGTCGAGCTCCTTCACCAGATAGGCAATGAATTCCGGTCCGTGGCTCAGATAGTCCATATCGAGGCTCTCATAGAGCCCTTCGGTGATGCTCTCAATGGTACGCACGTCAATACCACCGTAGGTCAAGAAGCCTTCGTAGAGCGGGATATATTCCATCAATTTCTTAATAAGTTCACCGTTGTGGCTCGTGATACCACCACCACGGGCAAAACCGAGTTTACGGGCTGAGAAGTAGATGATGTCCATCTTGTCGGCCAGGAGGTGATAGATTTGCTTGGTGGACATGTACTTGCATTGCGCTTCACGGGTCTTCATGAAATAGACATTGTCCTGCAGCAACGAAGCGTCGAGCACGCTCAGAATGCCGTAGTTGTGGCAGATGTCGGCTACGGCCAGCATATTCTCCAGCGACACGGGCTGACCACCAATCAGATTGGTACCAGCCTCTACGCGCACAAAGGCCACCTTTTCGGGGCCTACACGCTCAATTGTCTGCTTCAGCTCTTCCAGGTCAAAATCACCCTTGAAGGGGTCATCGCTCTGCGGCAACAGCCCTTTCTTCTGCACCAACTCCAGCACCTCACCGCCACAACGGGTAATGTGGGCCTTGGTGGTGGTAAAGTGGAAATTCATGATGGCCACCATGCCGGGCTTTACGAAGGCCTCGGCCAAGATGTTCTCACAGGCACGTCCCTGGTGGGCAGGAAGCAGATAATCGGTGCCAAACACCTCTTTCACAGCAGCCTTATAGCGGTTGAAGGTTTCACTGCCGGCATACGAGTCATCGGCAATGTGCATGGCGGCGGTCTGTCTGTCCGACATAGCGTTCACACCGCTGTCGGTGAGCATATCCATATAAATGTCGCGATTCTGCAACAGGAAGGTATTGTTGCCAGCTTCTTGAATACACTTCAAGCGTTGCTCTACGGGGAGCAGATTAAGTTTCTGTACAACGCGCACTTTGTGCATTTCCAAAGGCACTTGATTCTCGGATTGGTAAAATTTTACTGCCATAATGGTTGTTTGTTTTTCTTTGGTTTTGATATGGTTTTATTGTCAATCATGGTTTGACTTTCGTCGGTAGCAAAAGTAGAGAGAATGCTACACATAAGAGCGAACATCTTTACGGATAAAAAGACCTCTTTTACCGTTTTTGTGGTTAACTACCATTTTTTATGACCAAAATCACCTGTTTTCTACCAAGATTACCTATCTTTGCACTACAAATAACCATCCAAGCAGATAATGAAACAGGTAGCCAACATTGATGAATACAACCATTACTTCCACCAACCTACGCTCCATCCCTATGTGGCAGTGGGAGACCTCTCGCGTGCTGACCTCACGCTGTTCGAACCCCTGGACTTTGGCATGTATTGCGTGGTGCTGATGGACGAAGACTTTGGTGAGTTGGTACGCGGTGGACACTCTATGCGCTACCGTGCTGGTACTATCTTCTCCCTCCGCCCTGGCCAGGTGGTTTCGATGAATCTGGATTATACCCGCAAGCCGCGTGGCTGGATGCTGGCGTTTCGCCCCGAACTGCTGGAAAACTGTGGATTGGGCCGTGACTTCTACATGTTCAGCTTCTTCCAGAAGGATGTGTATGAGGCGCTCGAACTCAACGAGACCGAACGTGGCATTATCCTCAACAGCTTTGCCAATCTCTATGCCGAGCTCAACTCCACATCCGACTACCTTACCAACCACCTGATTCGCCTCTGCATCGGCCACCTGCTGAGCTACTGCAAGCGCTTCTTCGAGCGGCAGTTTGCACAAAGAGCCTCGGTGGAGAACAGTCTGAGGACCCGGCTCGATATCTTGATTGACAACTACCTGAGCAGCGGAATGCCTGCAGGGCAGGGACAACCCACCGTAGCCTGGTGTGCAGAACAATTCAATCTAACCCCCAACTACTTCGGCGAGCTGGTGAAGCGCGAGCTTCAGGTTACAGCCCACGATTACATCCAGCAGAAAATCCTGATGGCTGCAAAATACCTGCTCGATACCACTACCATGAGCATCAACGAGATAGCAGAGGAACTGGGCTTCAGCTATGCCAACCACTTCACCCGCATGTTCCGCTCAATGGAGGGCGTCACCCCACTGAAGTACCGCAAAGGGAAAAAGGAGTAAACCACTACGAAGGCAAAACATAGATTCACTTTGCTAAGCTGAACACACATAGCCATCATTCAACCAACCTCACGGTTGCACTGAGGCTATAGTTAGGGGCCTTAAATCTTCCGCTCTATCCAAAGATCGATGAGCCTGCGGGCAATGCTCACCTTGCGCGGAATCTCGGGCAAATGGTCGCGATGATAGAAAGCAGCGGTACTTAACTCCTCCTCCTGCATCTTGATTTCGCCCGATACGTAATCGGCCACAAAGCCCACCATCAATCCGCTGGGGTAGGGCCACGACTGGCTATCTACATAACGGATGTGGGCAATCTGCAGCCCGGTCTCCTCCATCACTTCGCGGGCTACACACTGCTCCAACGTCTCTCCAGCTTCTAAGAAACCGGCTACTAGTCCCTTGAAGCTGCCTCGGAAGTTGCGAGCATGCACCAGCAGCAACTCGTCTTCACCCCGCTTCACCAACACGATGATGGCTGTAGCAATCGGGGGATAGATTTCGTAATGACACCTGGGGCATCGCTTGGTAATGGCGTTAATCTGCTCAGTAGCTGTACCGCAGGCAGGGCAAAAGCGACTGTGGCTGTCCCAGTATAGAATCTGTGAGGCTTTGCCAGCTTGCAGGTAACGCTGTAGTGGCAACACGTCAAACGAGGCTCGCAACCCGATCCATTGCCATCCCGAGGGGAGAGTGGGCTGATTGATGAGCGGGGCCTCCAGTGGATGATAGAGTTGCTGCGCCACGTGTTGAGTACCATCCTGAACAACTACATCCAATCGGCCCTCAGCCCCGAAGCCCAACGCATTCACCTCTTCAACCAAAGGTACATCCAAAGATTTACCTTCCAGTAACTTACAGAGCAGATTCTCTTTATAGAAAAGGAAGCAACGCTTCCCGTGTTCGAAATCATTTTGTTCCATTTTTGCATTTATTAGGTCGTATTCGGCGGCAAAATTAGGAAAAAAGTTGTATGTTTGCACGCGTAATGAGAATAATACGTGTAGTAAAATGCGCAAATTACCCTGTTTAATCTTGACTTTCTTAGCCATGGTAGGTATCGTATCAGCTCAAGAACGTCAGGTAAAAATCAAAATAGTGGAGACGAGCGATGTACATGGCGCTTTCTTTCCCTACGACTTTATTCTGCGCCAGCCTGCGCAAGGTAGTTTGGCTCGCGTCAGTAGCTACCTAAACCAAGAGCGGGCTATCTATGGTGACCGCCTTCTGCTGGTGGACAATGGAGACATCCTTCAAGGGCAACCTTCGCTCTATTACTACAACTTTATCGATACAACCTCTACACACTTAGCGGCAATGGTGACCAACTATTTGGGCTACGATGCTGGTAATGTAGGCAATCACGATGTAGAAACCGGGGTGACCGTGCTGAACCGGGTGACTAAGGATTGCCATTTCCCTATGCTGGGCGCCAATATTGTGGATATAACCACTGGTAAACCTGCTTTCAAACCCTATACTGTATTTGAACGTGACGGAGTAAAGATTGCTGTATTGGGACTTATCACCCCTGCAATTCCCGTATGGCTATCGGAATATCTCTGGAAAGGATGGCGATTCGACGACATGGAGCAGGCTGCTCGCCAATGGGTACCCCTTATCCGCGAAAAGGAGCAGCCCGATGTGTTGGTGGGTATCTTCCACGCAGGAGTTCATGCCGAAACATTGGCCGACCGCTACCGCGAGAATGCCTCGGTAGAGGTAGCCAAACGTGTAGAAGGTTTCGACGTAGTGCTCTGCGGACACGACCATGCCCCTTCGGTGAAGCAGGTGACCAACGATGCGGGAGACCAGGTGTGGATAGTCAACCCCGGAAGTCATGCCTTGCAAGTAGGCGAAGTGGAGATACAATTCACCTTATACAATAAGAAGGTAAAGGAAAAAAAGATTTCGGCCCAATTGGCCTCTATGCAACACTATGAACCCGATTCAGCCTATCTGCAACAGTTTGAAGCACAGGTTGAAGCCGTTAATCAATTTGTAAATCGCAAGCTTGGAACAATCGACCAAACTATCACCACCCGTGAGGCCTACTTGGGCAGTTCGGCTTTTGTGGATTTATTGCACACGCTCCAACTGCAAATCTCTGGTGCGCAAATCTCGCTGGTCGCTCCGTTGGCCTACGATACAGCAATCCCTGCAGGCGATATCTGCGTGAGCGATATGTTTAATCTCTACAAGTACGAAAACAAGCTCTACACCATGCGGCTTACAGGGCAAGAGGTGAAGGATCTGCTCGAAGCCTCGTATGCCGACTGGACCAATCAGATGCAGAGCCCTGATGACCATCTGCTGCAGATCGAAAAGCAACGCAACGGCCGCTATCGCTTTGTAAACTTTACATTTAACTTCGATTCTGCTGCTGGCATCCAATACACGGTAGATGTCACCCGTCCCAAGGGCGAGAAGGTGCAGATCTCCACGCTGGCCGATGGAACACCTTTCGACCTGAAAGCCGATTACCTGGTGGCTGTTAACTCCTACCGCGGTAATGGCGGAGGCAATCTGCTGACGCTTGGAGCTGGCATTCCCTTTGATCAGTTGCCCAACCGCATAGTACATGCCTCGGAACTCGACCTGCGCTATTACTTGATTAAGTATGTGGAGGAGCATCCCCATCTCTCGCCAAAACCGCTGAACAATTGGCGCTTCATCCCCGAAGAGTGGGTAGCTCCGGCTGCTGAACGGGATTATAAACTGCTTTTTGGAACGAAATGATGAACAGATAATCTGGAAATGATGAACCAATTCACCACTATACTCAACCATCGGAATGGAGGTCGCCGCGCAAAGAAAGCGTTGTGGCTACTCTTACTTTTCGTGGGCTACCAGTGGTGCGCACTTGGTTTTACGCATACCCATATTATCAATGGGGTGACGATTGTTCACTCTCACCCCTTTGCCGGTACACACGACCATCAGGCTGGCAGTTATATCCAGTTGGCTCAACTGAGCCACTTTTTCTCTACAGAGGCTCCTGAACAGGTGGTACTGCGACCGGAGCTGCCGCTGCTTGCCACGCTGGAGTTTCTTCCAGCAGTGCCTCTACTGAGCGGCTGCGGATTAATTCACCCTCAGCTTCGGGCTCCTCCACAGCGTTGTCTCTAAAAAAACTCTGTAATTTATCCATGTAGGGTCGGAACCTCTTCCGCCCGAATTTATCCATGTAAACACCTACCTGCATCTTAACGTTGCGGTATGTAGGGGTGCTTGACATTGTGTGCCCTATAGGGGTGTCTGCATTCATGGATGGGCTTCGTGATGGAGCAAAACAAACTATTCACCATTAAA
>CAMCUZ010000064.1 GCA_945879145.1 uncultured Mediterranea sp. | reverse complement strand
GGGACGGATTGAAGTGCAAAGGGCCTCGTCGTTCTTCTTTTATGCACCGGATAATGGATACCGCTCACTGATTCTGCAATTGAAATACATGGGACGCAAGGACATCGGCCGCTATCTGGGGCGCATGGCAGGAAGTATGCTGCAGAAAGAGGGGTTCTTCGAAGGCATCGACGGGCTGCTAACCGTACCGCTCCACCCCAAGCGACTGCGCAAACGAGGCTATAATCAGAGCGATTGCATAGCCCAAGGCATTTCGGATGTAACAGGTATCCCCATCGAGCGATATGGCATAGTTCGCACCATCTATTCCGAGACGCAGACCCACAAACAGCTGATAGAGCGCTGGACAACAACGCGTCAGGCTTTTGCCCTCCATCCGAAGGCTAAGCTCGATGGTAAACACATGCTCTTGATTGACGATGTGCTGACAACAGGAGCCACGTTAAGTGCCTGCGCCGAAGCCGTATTGCAACAAGCCTCATCAGCTCAAATCAGTATTTTCACTCTAGGCATTGCTCACCACGATTAAGGGGCAAGGACATTACCTTGCTTTTCAAGCAGCTGTTCGTAGAAACCATCGGTCAGTATTTTGAGGGCTTGCTGCACGCTGGCGTTGCTGGCATTGATTACGGCGTAGTACTCGTTCATGTCCCAAAGGTCGCGCGCCAGTAATGCTTTGAGTTGCAGGGTCATCAGAGGTTCAGAACGTTGGTACTCTACGGAGTCAAAGGCAATGCCAGCCTTGTCGGCACGTTGGCGGAAATCAGCCAACAACTCCTCTCCTACTTGAAATTTACGACTGAAGTCAGCAAACTGCTTGTAGCGGCGCTGCAATTCGGCACGGTGGTGCTCAATGTATGCCGCTACCGTTTGGTTGAAGATGCCCTGAGCCGCACAACGACGGTGATAAGTCGTATAACGCGCCGTGTCGAGCGGCACGAAGTAGTCGGGCATGATACCACCACCTCCATAGACCGTACGTCCTAGACGGAGAGTCTGCACCTTGAGGCTGTCAGCAAAGCGGATGCTGTCGGCATGGATGAGTTCGCCACGGTTGAGGCGGTTCACCAAGTCGCTGTGGTAACGGTTCAGCATCTCGTCGCCTGGAGCCTGGTTGTCGTAGGGCTTCTGAATACAGCGGCCTGCGGGGGTATAGTAACGTGAAACAGTAAGGCGGATCATTGAGCCGTCAGGCAGGTCTATAGGTCGCTGTACCAGTCCCTTGCCAAAAGTACGGCGTCCTATGATGACACCACGGTCGTGGTCCTGGATAGCGCCGCTAAGAATCTCGCTGGCTGAGGCACTAAACTCATCTACAAGTACCACGAGACGTCCCTCTTGAAAGGCACCTCCACCACGAGCCAGAAAGTCATGACGTCGTGAAGCCCGTCCCATGGTATAAACTAGCAACGCACGCTGGGGAAGAAACTGGTTGGCCAGTTCAATGGCAGCGTTAAGGTAGCCGCCGCCGTTGCCCTGCAGGTCGAGCACCAGGTCGCGCAGACCCTGTGCCTTCAACTCTTTGAGGGCGGCAGAGAATTCATCAGGAGTACTCTGGGCAAAGCGGCTGATACGGATATAGCCAATACCTGGAGCCAGCAAATGAGCCGCATCGAGCGAATGGATGGGTATCTTATCACGCACTACGGGGAATCGTAGCGGCTCAGATAGCCCACGGCGCACTACGGTGAGCTCTACGCGGGAGCCCTTCGGGCCACGCAGACGACGCATAATCTCTTCGGTACTCATCTTTACGCCGGCAATAAGCGTGTCGTCAACAGCCGTAATGCGGTCACCAGCCAAGATTCCTACACGTTCACTAGGGCCTCCGCTGACGGGTTGAATAACAAGTAATGTATCTTCAATCAACTGAAACTGCACACCGATGCCCTCAAAGTTTCCCTGTAGTGGCTCGTTGAGTTCGCGCGTCTCCTCGGGGTTACTATAGGAGGAGTGAGGGTCGAGTTGAGAGAGCATACGAATGATGGCCTCTTCGACCAGGCGTTGCTCATTGACGGTATCCACATAGAGGTGAGCTATGGCAAACTCGGCCATCTGCAGCTTACGCAGAGCCTCGTTCTTGTTCTGAGCCATGACACTATGCGGTAGGAGAGCCAGCACGAGGCCCAAAAAAGGAAGGAAAAGGGATAGAATACGTTGCATAAACATTTAATCTGTTGGAGGGGTGGGAAGGAACTGGCTGACATCCTTGCCATACTTAAGCAGCTCGCGCACGATGGTGGAGCTGACAGCAGTAAGCTCAGGCTCGGTAAAGAGCAGGATGGTCTCAATGCCAGTGAGTTTGCGGTTAATGTCGGCAATAGTCTCTTCATACTCAAAATCCTTGACGGTACGGATGCCGCGAATGATGAGCTGTGCATCTACGCGGCGTGCAAAATCGATGGTAAGATCAGTATAGGCCTCTACCTGCACGCGTGGCTCATTGCGATAGTAGCTACGGATGGTCTGCAGGCGCCGCTCAACGTCGTAGTGGGAACGCTTATTGTCGTTCACACCTATACCGATGACCAGTTCATCAACAAATGTCAGGGCGCGACGCACCACTGATTCATGCCCCACGGTGAAAGGGTCAAACGTTCCAGGGAAAATAGCTCTCATTGTGCATCCTCCTCTCTTACCAAGTCCTCCTCCACCACCAAGTTCTGGATAATGAAGTTTTGTCGCTCCATGGTATTCTTGCCCATATAGAATTCAAGCAGGTCCTTCACCAGGTCGGTCTTACGCAGACTAACCTGCTCCAACCGCATCTCTTGTCCGATGAAGTAGCGGAACTCGTCGGGCGAAATCTCACCAAGGCCTTTGAACCGGGTGATTTCAGGGTTGGGACCCAGTTCGTCAATGGCTCGCAATCGCTCATCATCACTGTAACAGTAGGCCGTGCGCTTCTTGTTGCGTACACGGAAGAGGGGTGTCTGCAGGATATAGACGTGGCCTTTTTTTATAAGGTCGGGGAAGAACTGCAAGAAGAAGGTTATCATCAGCAGCCGGATATGCATTCCATCGACATCGGCATCGGTGGCTACTATGACCTTATTGTATCGCAGGCCCTCCATACCCTCTTCAATGTTGAGGGCAGCCTGCAGCAGATTGAACTCTTCGTTCTCATAAACCACCTTCTTGGTGAGGCCGTAGCAATTGAGCGGTTTGCCTCGCAAGCTGAAGACGGCCTGTGTGTTGACATCGCGACTTTTGGTGATGGATCCGCTGGCCGAGTCACCCTCGGTGATAAAGATACACGACTGCGCTTCTTGCTCCTTGCCCTTGCCATCGCTTAGGTGGTAGCGGCAGTCGCGCAGCTTGCGATTATGGAGGTTGGCCTTCTTGGCCCGTTCGCGAGCCAGCTTGGTAACGCCAGCTATGGCTTTGCGTTCTTTCTCACTCTCCTGTATCTTCTGCAGCATCACCTCGGCCACAAGGGGATGCTTGTGCAGGTAGTTATCTACTTCGGTTTTGATGAAATCACCCACGTACTTATTGACCGTAGGTCCTGCAGGTTTCTGCTCCTGCGGCACTGCTGGCCACATGTTGTTACTACCCAGTTTGGTCTTGGTCTGACTCTCAAACATGGGTTCTTCTACGTCAATGGCGATAGCAGCCACAATACCATTGCGGATATCGGCATATTCCTGGTTCTTGTTGAAAAACTCTTTGATGGTGCGGGCCAGGTGCTCCTTGAGGGCTGACTGGTGGGTACCACCCTGCGTGGTGTGTTGTCCGTTGACGAAGGAGTAGTACTCCTCACCATATTGGTTGGTGTGGGTAAAAGCAATCTCGATATCCTCCCCCTTGAGATGGATGATGTCGTACAGCCCCTCACTGGTCATGTTGTCTTTGAGGAGGTCTTCCAGACCGTGACGCGAAAGGATTCGCTGACCATTGTAGATAAAAGTGAGACCCGTATTAAGATAGGTATAGTTACGTAACAGGGTCTCGACGAAGGCTGTTTGGAAGTGATAACCCACGAAGAGGGTCTCGTCGGGCTCAAAGAAAATATAGGTGCCTGTCTCTTCGTTGCTCTCTTCGGTGATGTCGCTGCAGAGCACACCCTTTTGGAACGTGGCGCGGCGCACCTTGCCGTCGCGGTAGCTGGCCACTTCGAATCGACTGCTCAAAGCATTGACCGCCTTGATACCCACACCGTTGAGGCCTACACTCTTCTTGAATGCCTTGGAATCGTACTTTCCACCGGTATTGAGCTTGCTGACAGCCTCAATCAGTTTTCCTTGAGGGATGCCGCGACCATAGTCACGCACGCTCACGCGCAGTCCCTCATCGATGGTCACCTCGATGCGTTTGCCAGCGCCCATCTTGAACTCGTCAATGCTGTTGTCCATCACCTCCTTGAGTAGAACGTAGATGCCATCGTCGCTCTGTTGTCCATCGCCCAGACGTCCGATGTACATGCCGGAGCGCAGACGAATATGTTCCATATCGTCTAGGTGGCGGATGTTGTCATCGTCATAAGCCACAGGTTGTAGCTGGTCGAAGGGGAGACCTTCGTAGTTATTTTGCTCTTCCATGGTGCGTAAAATAATGGTGTGCGGCAAAATTACGCATTTTTTCGGTAATTGCCGCACACCAGGGGATTTTTTTAGCTGCAAGCTATGGACTGCGAGCTACGAGTTGTTTTGTTTACTCAATGGCAGGCTCCTGATCCTGACCGCTGCCGTAACGGTGGTACTCGTAGGAGATACTCTGTTCTTTGATGTAGTGTATCAGTTCTACGCGGTCCTGCTTGACAGGAGCGGCAGTGGCGATGTATTTGTTCGTCTCGGCCGCACGCTGATACATCGAGAGGGGAATGTCAGGGGGCAGGTGCGGATGCGCTCGTACTCAGGCATTGTGGTTATAACTTGATGCAAAAGTATAGTCTATTTTTGAATCTACAAACAAAATGACCAATTCATTTTCATTTTTTATTCATAATGATTATATGTACACTTATCTGCATTCATTATGGTATATTATATATTTATATTAAAAGAGTTTTTTTCGCTGTTGCTCTATCTTTCACGATAGATCACAGAAAGAGATTTTTCTCAAAAGAGACGTTTTTTTTGGTCTTTTTGTGTGCTAATTCAAAAATAGTTCCTACATTTGCATAGTATTTGAATATATATTCAAAGCCGACCATTAAAACAAACTTATTAACAAAGTAAAAAGAGACATATCATGAAAAAAGTGCTTCTTGCATTGTGGATGTGCTGCAGCCTGCTGACAGCCTTTGCACAAGAGAAAACCACCGTTGACCTGGGCTTTGAGACCCGCATGGGCTACCACCGCGAAGAGATTGATGGCGAGAAACTGGATGGCAACTCGGGAGCTAAAGGCGACTACCTGAACCTGAAACTCAACGGTACCATCGGCTCGAAATTCAGCTACTCCTGGCGCCAACGGTTCAACAAGAAAATCAACGATTCACACTTCTTCGACGCCACCGATTGGATCTATCTGACCTATCAAGCCGACCCCCACTGGAGCATCTCAGCTGGTAAGCAAGTAGTGCTCATTGGAGGCTATGAGTACGATGCCGCACCTATCGACATCTTCATGGCATCAGAATACTGGAACAACATTCCTTGCTATCAATTTGGAGCCAGCGTGACCTACGCCACTCGTCAGGGTAATGATAAGCTTACGGTACAGGTATGCGAAAGCCCTTTCCGCAACGAGGTACACAACGACCTGCTCTCCTACAACCTCTACTGGGCTGGACAACATGGCATTTGGAGTACCCTTTGGTCGGCTAACCTCGTTGGCTATGCGCCAGGCAAGTACATCACTTACCTCTCGCTGGGCAACCAGTTCCAGGTAGGCGACTTGAGCCTGCAGCTCGACTTTATGAACCGTGCCACCAGTCACCAGACTTACCTCTTCCGCGACTGCTCCATAGTGGGCCGTCTGGGCTGGATGTGTACTCCTCGGGTCGAACTCTACGCCAAGGCCTCGTACGATGTGAACCGCACCGACCATGCCTCTGGTCACTCTGTTTCAGAGTGGATGGCCGACCAATGTGTGCTGCCTGGCACCGAGCTGACCAGTCTGGGTGGTGGAGTGCAGGTCTATCCGCTCAAGAGTGCGAAGAACACCGTGCGTCTGCATGCTTGTGCCTCTTATACCACTGGCACCAACGGCAATCCGCAAGGTGCCCTCACTGACAAATTCCTCTACCTCAACGTGGGCCTCACCTGGAAGTGCCACCTGTTGTCGTGGGGTAAATAATCCCTGCCACTGTAGAAAACTATCAACATCTATTATTCACTTTGTTATCTTAGCTATTTCACGCGTATGAAAAATCATTTTTTAAAGCGTATCAAGCCGTCTGGCGGCGTATGGTGTCTGCTCGTTGTGGTGCTTATCTTTGGTTATCTGGGCTATGTAATGGGCCTACCCAACATGCTCAATACCATGATGAAAACAGCCCATGACCTGTTGATTAACACGGTATTCTACCTGATGAGTATCTGTGTCTTAACTGGTGCTATTGGTGAAATATTTGTGGAGTTCGGCGTCGTAAAGATGCTTGAGCGTCTGCTCCGTCCGCTGATGAAGCCGCTGTTTAATCTGCCCGGTGTGGCCTCACTGGGTGCCGTCATGACCTTCTTGTCAGACAACCCTGCTATTATTTCGCTGGCCCATGATAAGCGTTTTGCCACCTATTTTAAGAAATATCAGTTTATCTCGTTGACCAACTTTGGTACCGCTTTCGGTATGGGTCTGCTGGTCATCGTTTTCATGGTAGGTCAAGGCTACTATGCCGCTCCCTTCATCGGCTTCTTCGGTGCATGCTGCGGCTGTATCTGCTCTACCCGACTGATGCAACGGTTCATTATCAAGGCTTACCCCAGCTATGCGGTAGAAGAGGCTATTGACCCCTCAGAAGCAGGCGAAAAGGAAAAGGTTGCTGTAGAGCACAAAGGGGTCTTTATCCGCGTTTTGGATGCTTTGCTGGATGGTGGCCGTAGCGGTGTAGATGTCGGATTAGCCATCATACCCGGTGTGCTGATTATCTCTACGTTGGTCATGATGTTTACCTTTGGCAGCAATGCTGAAGGTGTTTACGATGGAGGTGCTTATCAAGGAACTGAATTGCTACCTTGGTTGGCTCAGAAGGTCAACTTCGTCTTCCAGTGGCTCTTTGGCTTCCAGGATCCTCACCTGATTGCCTTCCCCATCACGGCACTGGGTGCTGTGGGTGCAGCGCTGAGCTTGATTCCTAATTTCGTTGCTAATGGCTGGGTGGATGGCAATGCCATTGCGGTTTGTACCGCCATCGGTATGTGCTGGTCGGGTTTCTTGAGCACTCACACTGCCATGCTCGACTCACTGGGTTTCCGCCAACTGACTCCCAAGGCTTTCTTGGCTCACACCATTGGTGGTATCGTGGCTGCGCTGACCGCCCACTGGGCCTATCTGCTCTACGCGCTCGTGGCACTATAATACCCTCCCCTTGACCATCTTCAAGGAGAGCCCCAGTTAGCTAAAAATTAAGGAAGCAGGAAGAGTGCTCCACACAAGGAGTCGTTCTTCCTGCTTCCTTATTATATATAATAGGTAAGAACCGCTCGAGTTCCCAGCTCGATCGTCAGTTCTAGTCCTTTAGTCCCTTAGCTTATTCCTCGCGCTTGGCACGCTTGCGCTCCAGTTCGTCGAGGATGACCTTGCGCATACGCATCGACTTGGGGGTTACCTCCACGTACTCATCACCCTTAATGTACTCCAGCGCCTCTTCAAGCGAGAACTGTACGGGGGGAATCAGACGTGCCTTCTCATCACTGCCGCTGGCACGCATGTTGGTGAGCTTCTTCGATTTGGTGACGTTGACCACCAGGTCATTGTCGTGAGAGTGTTCGCCTACCACCTGACCAGCATATACCTCCTCTTGAGGGAAGATGAAGAACTTGCCACGATCTTGCAGTTTGTCGATGGCATAAGCAAAGGCTGTGCCGCTCTCCATGGCAATCATTGAGCCGTTGGTGCGGCGTTCAATCTCTCCTTTGTAGGGTTGGTATTCCTTGAATCGGTGAGCCATGATGGCTTCGCCCGTGCTGGCAGTCAGCACGTTGGTACGCAAGCCGATGATACCTCGCGAAGGCATATTGAACTCCAGGTTTACGCGATCACCACCCGCAGTTTCCATCTTCACCATCTCTCCCTTGCGGCGGGTCACCATATCGATAATCTTGCTGGCAAACTCCTCAGGTACATTCACCGTCAGCTCCTCAATAGGCTCGCAGCGCACGCCGTCAATCTCTTTAAAGATGACCTGTGGCTGGCCCACTTGCAACTCGTAGCCCTCACGGCGCATAGTCTCAATCAGCACCGAGAGGTGGAGCACACCACGTCCGCTCACCACCCACTTGCCATCCTCTTCACCGCGGGTCACACGCAGAGCCAGATTCTTGTCGAGCTCGCGCATCAAGCGGTCGTGGATGTGGCGTGAGGTGACGTACTTACCCTCCTTGCCAAAGAAGGGGGAGTCGTTGATGGTAAAGAGCATGCTCATCGTAGGTTCGTCGATAGCAATGGGGGGAAGTGCCTCGGGGTTTTCAAAGTCGCATACAGTATCACCGATTTCAAAGTTTTCGATGCCTACCAGGGCGCAGATATCGCCCGATGAGACTTCGGCTACACGTTGACGACCCATGCCCTCAAAGGTGTGGAGCTCCTTGATCTTGGTCTTGACAATCGAGCCATCGCGCTTAGCCAACGAAACGTTCATGCCCTCCTTGAGCGTACCGCGATGAACACGTCCCACGGCAATACGGCCGGTATATGAGGAGTAGTCGAGCGAGGTAATCAGCATCTGCGGCGTACCCTCCAGCTGTTCGGGGGCAGGTATATTGTCGATGATACAATCCAGCAGGGCAGTGATGTCTTCTGTAGGCTTTTGCCAATCCGTGCTCATCCAGCCATTTTTGGCCGAGCCATAGATGACGGGGAAGTCGAGCTGCTCTTCGGTGGCATTGAGGCTGAACATCAGGTCGAACACCATCTCATACACCTCTTCGGGTCGGCAGTTGGGCTTATCCACCTTGTTGACCACCACAATGGGTTTCAGCCCGATTTGCAGAGCCTTTTGCAGCACGAATCGGGTCTGTGGCATGGGGCCTTCGAAGGCATCCACCAAGAGGATACATCCATCGGCCATGTTGAGCACACGCTCCACCTCGCCACCAAAATCGCTGTGTCCCGGGGTATCAATAATATTGATTTTGGTATCTTTGTATCGGATAGAGACGTTTTTCGAAAGAATCGTTATTCCTCGTTCACGTTCCAAGTCGTTGTTATCCAGCATTAATTCACCTGTGCTCTGGTTGCTCCGAAAGAGGTTTCCAGCCAGCAGCATCTTATCTACAAGCGTCGTTTTGCCATGATCCACGTGGGCAATGATGGCAATGTTTCTGATGTTTTGCATACAAATACCTATTATTTCGGCTGCAAAGGTAGTTTTTTTTCAGGAAAAAGAGGTAAAAAGAGGGAGAAAATCAAAAGAAAATGGCGAAACTTTTGTTGATTCGAAAAAAAGGCGTACCTTTGCGGCCGATTATCAACTCATATAACCATTTTTATTAAACAATTATGTATTTAGACGCTGCTAAAAAGCAAGAAATCTTCAGCAAGTACGGAAAGTCTAACACTGACACGGGATCAGTTGAGTCTCAGGTGGCATTGTTTTCCTACCGTATTGCTCGTCTGACTGAGCACCTCAAGCTCAACAGAAAGGATTATAGTACTGAAAGAGCCCTGACTATGCTGGTAGGTAAACGCCGTTCGCTCCTCAACTACCTGAAGGATCGCGACATCAACCGCTACCGTGCTATCGTCAAGGAGCTTGGCCTGCGTAAGTAATCCGCTTACTCAGCAACCATTCTACACAGAGGCTTCATCCCCGTCAACCTTGGGGGCATGAAGCCTCTGTTGTTTCCAGCTGGGGTGTTCACTCTCCACGGCTGAAGAGTTTGATGTTCACGGCTGAAGAGTTAACTCCTCACGGCTGAACTGTTTGATGTTCACGATGGGGGAATTTACACCCCCTTTCGCTAAACCCCGAAGTGTATCACTAGTTGTATTTAACCCATTGATCCATGGATATCCTGACGCAACTCATTGCTAAAGCGGTGGGCATCACCCCCACGCAAGTCAACCATACCCTGGAGCTGCTCAACGGCGGTTCCACCGTTCCCTTCATCAGCCGCTACCGCAAGGAGGCTACTGGGGGACTCGACGAGGTACAAATCGAAGCCATTCAAAGCCACTACCAGCGCCTTACGGAGCTGAGTAAACGCAAAGAGTTTGTGCTCCAAACCATCGGCGAGCAGGGAAAACTCACTCCCGAACTCAAGCAACGCATCGAAGATACCTGGGATGCCACACTGCTTGAAGACCTCTACCTACCCTATAAGCCCAAGCGGAAGACCCGGGCCGAAATCGCCCGTCAGCGAGGCCTTGAACCCTTGGCTACGCTGCTCCTCACCCAGCGTGAGTCCAACCCCCTGCAAGCCGCAACACGCTATGTAAAAGGCGAGGTGAAAGATGCTGACGAGGCACTGAAGGGGGCTCGCGACATCATTGCAGAGCAGGTGAGCGAGAATGAAAAGAGTCGCCAGCAGGTGCGCAACCAGTTTGCCCGACAGGCCATACTCTCGGCTAAAGTCATCAAGGGTAAAGAGGCTGAGGCAGCCAATTACCGCGACTACTTCGACTGCAGCGAGCCACTGAAGCGCTGCTCTTCACACCGGCTGCTGGCCATGCGTCGTGGCGAGGCCGAGGGATTGCTCCGAGTCACCATTTCCCCCGAGGAATCCCGCTGTATCGAACAGCTTTCTCGCTACTACGTAAGGGGAAACAGCGAGAGTAGCCTCCAGGTGCAGGAGGCGGTAGAGGATGCCTACAAGAGACTGCTCAAACCCTCAATGGAGAACGAGTTTGCGGCGCTCAGCAAGCAGCAGGCCGACGATGAAGCCATCCGCCTCTTCGCGCAGAACCTGCGCCAGCTACTGCTGGCACCTCCTTTAGGTCAGCTGCGGGTGATGGGCATCGACCCTGGATTTCGCACGGGCTGCAAGGTGGTCTGTCTCGACGCCCAGGGCAACCTGCTCCACAACGAGAACATCTATCCCCATCCGCCCGTAAGCAAGGGCAAGGAGGCTGCAGCCAGCTTGATGAAGATGATTGAGGCTTACCGTATTGAGGCCATCGCCATCGGCAACGGCACCGCTGGACGTGAGACGGAGGAGTTCATCAAGCGACTCACCTTCCACCACGATGTTCGTGTCTTTGTGGTAAGCGAGCAGGGGGCCTCCATCTACTCCGCCTCACCCCTCGCTCGCAAGGAGTTCCCCGACTACGACGTCACGGTGCGTGGAGCTGTCTCCATTGCCCGACGCCTGATGGACCCATTGGCCGAACTGGTCAAGATTGACCCTAAGAGCATCGGTGTGGGACAGTATCAACACGATGTGGATCAATCCAAGCTGAAGCAAGCACTCGACTCCACGGTAGAGAGCTGCGTCAATCTAGTGGGCGTCAACCTCAACACAGCCAGCAGTCACCTGCTTTCCTACGTCTCCGGCCTAGGCCCTACTTTGGCGCAGAACATCGTGGAGTACCGGGCCGAGCATGGCCCCTTTGCTTCACGCCAGGAACTTCTCAAAGTGCCTCGCATGGGGGCCAAGACCTTTGAACAGTGTGCAGGTTTCTTGCGTATTGCCCAGGGTAAGCACCCCCTCGACAATACAGCGGTCCACCCCGAGCGCTATGCCCTAGTGGAGCAGATGGCCCGCGACCTACAGTGCACCATCCCCCAGCTGATTGCCGACTCCCAGCTGCGCCAGCGCATTGACCTGAAGCGCTACTGCTCTTCTACAGTGGGTATGCCTACGCTCAACGACATCATGCAGGAGCTTGAGAAACCCGGTCGCGACCCCCGCGGCGGCGTGAGTGACTTTGCTTTCGACAGCCACGTGCGCACGCTCGACGACCTCCGCGAAGGGATGGAGCTGCCTGGCATCGTCAACAACATCACCGACTTTGGTGCCTTTGTCGATATCGGCATCAAGGAGAGTGGCCTCGTACATCTCTCTCAGCTGGCCGACCGCTACATCAAGCACCCCTCTGAGGTGGTGAGCATCCACCAGCAGGTGCGTGTGCGTGTGGTGGGCATCGATCACGATCGCAGACGCATCGCCCTCTCCATGAAGGGCCTCGGCAAACCCTAAGAGCGCTTTTTCGCTCAACCCTTTG
>CAMCUZ010000063.1 GCA_945879145.1 uncultured Mediterranea sp. | reverse complement strand
TGTTTATGTTTGGATATTTCTGATTGTTTTTGGTTGTTCTACGCTTCTAAATACTAGTATGATTCGAGCAAGGTTTCGGTTTCGGGAGTGTAGCCGAGGAACTCGACCGACTCCTAATGTGAGGTAGAAGTTAGTGCAGAAGTAGTCGGTCTTCGGATCGCTGTCATCAAAGTTGTACGACATTACAAAGTCGCAGACATTCTTCATCACCTCTTTGGCTCTGTCGGCATGTTGCATAATAATTTGAGAAATAGTTGGGCAGTTCAGATTTTATTTGTAATTTTGAAATCGAAGAATGTAATTTTCAGTATAAAATAACCTTAAAAATTTCAATATGCGTATGAAAAAAGAGTATTTAGTACAAGCTACGTTATTTTTATCCCTTTTTCTGTTTTTACAGTTAGGATTCTCAGCCTGTCAAAGCGACGATTCTCACGAACCACCCGTTGCTACGATTCAGATTGCAACCAATGATCCAACCGTAACTAGCCAGGCAAGTGAAGTGACCATCTCATTCACCTCGTCGGATGCATGGACCGCATCGAGCAATGTGGACTGGATTAGTCTGGATCAAAAAAGCGGCGTTGCCGGAAGTGCAACCATCAAGGCGCAAGTGGCTCAGAATACCACCTACGACCAACGCAACGGAGCCATCACCATCAAGGCTGGTTCAGTGAACAAACAGCTGACCATTACACAGAAACAATTGGATGCCCTGACCGTAAGCTCTAACAAGATAGAAGCTCCAGCTCAAGGTTGCGAATCCACCATCGAAGTGAAAGCCAACATCGCTTACCATGTGAAGGTGGACGATGACTGTAAGAAGTGGATCACTCTCCTGCAAACCAAGGCTCTGACCACCTATAAAGTCGTACTGAAAGTGGTGGAGAACAGTGATATTGAGAAACGCGAAGGTAAGGTGACTATCTTCAGCGATGACAAGTCGGAGGAAATCAGCATCTACCAGCAGGGTAGCGACCCCACCCTCGTACTCTCAAAGGACGTCATTGAAGCCAACGAGTTTGGCGAAACCATCAAGGTGGAGCTAAAGAGCAACATCGCTTACGAGATGATCATGCCCGATGCCGATTGGATCAGCATAAACAATACACGCGCTTTGTCCAGTTATACCCACTACTTCAACGTCAATGAAAACCGCAGCAACGAAACCCGCGAAGCGGAAATTGTATTCACCAATCAAGAACTGGGCATCTCGGAAAGCGTAATCGTCAAACAGAAACCGGTATCAAAAACGGTGACAGGCAAGTGGTACCTGGGCTGGTGGATTTACGGCTCAATGAACATCCACTTCAATGGAAACGAGACCATTACCTTTGGTGACGATGTGCTGACATGGGCTGGACAACAAGATGAAGGCGGCAATGGTGATTATAAACTGAAGTATGCCGATGACTACAAATCGTTCGTAATCAGCCGGTCGGGGTCCGAGAATCGCTTCTATATCCGCCTCTATGCAAAAGATATGCTCGTCATCCAGGAGGGAGGTGCCACAGGTGCCATACGTTATTGGTTTACCTCAGCAGAGGCAGCAGACGCCTCGCAGCTCTCCGACCTCCCCGACATCGTAATCGACGACAGCGAGATACCTGACCCTGCTCATGAAGAGATGAACAACATCGCTGATATCCTGGCTATCCGTACGGGCATCACCGATTCCAACATCACCCCGATGGGACAGCACTTTGAAGGGGCTCACCAGACTACCGAAGCCGACAAGGCCTGGCTACTCGACCCTGAGAACGAACCAGACTACCTCTATGCCAACGAGAATATCAATGCGCCTACGCTGACACAATGGCGTTCGGCCACAGTCAAGCTCTACCCCTTCGGTTCACCCGAGCCTGCCGATGTCAATCAGCACGCCATAGGCGACTGCTCCTTCTGCGCCGTCATGGCTTCGATGGCCTACATCTACCCCGATTATATCAAGGAAATCATCAAAGATAACGGAAACGGCACCTATACCGTACGACTCTTCGACCCAGCTGGAAAACCTGTGGAGGTCTGTGTAAAGTCCACCTTCCTCTGCGACGGCAACGGCACGCTGGCACAGGTTACGGGAAAGAACAATGTGCCCACCTGGTCAACTGTACTCGAAAAAGCGGTGATGAAATACCACACTCTCTACCAGGTGGATAGCTTGTGGGGCATCGGCTCGCAGAATGTAGCTCCTGTCTTGACAGGTAACGGAGGTAGCTTTGGCTACTATCCCAATCAATTGTGGAACAGTGAGCTGAAACTTCTTGCCGATTGGTCGGTTGACGAGGGTATGCTTGGAGTGGGTGGATTCACTACACCCAACCTGAAATGTGGCTCTTTATACACCGTGACGGCTCATGCCTTCACTATTATGAAGACCAACCACGAGAGCGACGGATATCTATTCAGTATGCGCAACCCCTGGGGTATTGAGAAGGTGGACGGTGTACTGGACATCCCCAATACACGACTGGTTTGCTCAACAATAGACTTCAGATTAATCAACGCAGGAGCTGCCAAGCCTTATCTCAAGACAAACCGGGGAGCCTATGTTCCTCCAGTATGGACAAGAAGCGCAGTTGACCTGGGAGTATCACGTAGCCTGCTGCAGATGACCAACTGCCAAAGCGTAAATCCTTCCCCCTTCTATCTAAGATACTAAAATAACGACGAGAGACCACTCAATATTTGCTTTAGATAAAGTGGTTCATCATCGTTACTACTTGTAGGGGTGGACTATTTTCCACTTGAAAACCTTATGTTACGGTATTCAGGGCGGAAAATATTCCGCCCCTACAGCATATAATAATCCGTTTCAACTTTATTGAAGATGAAACAGCTCGGCTTGCACTATCTTTTCATAACATAGGCTGCGCCTCGGAAATAAAAATAAAAACAGGGTTTTATTTTGTATTTCTCTCGGCTTGCACTATCTTTGTCCCCTGAGAAGAGCGCAGTAGGCCGGCTTGTCGCTTGCATCCTTGTGATGTATGAGGAAAGTCCGGGCAACGCAGAGCATCCCACTTCCTAACAGAAAGTTGTCCGCGAGGGCAAAGTAACGCAGAAGAAAAGAACCGCCACGGCCTCGTGCCGCGGTAAGGGTGAGAAGGTGGGGTAAGAGCCTACCGGCTCTGTGGTGACACAGAGGCCGTGCGTCTTGGGAGTTGTAAGGTCATGTAAACCGGCGTTATGAGGGTTGCTCGCCCAAGCCGGAGGGTGGACCGCTAAAGTGCGCATGGCGACATGCCACTCAGATAAATGACAGGCACCTCCCCTACAAGGGAGGCACAGAACCCGGCTTATAGGCCAACTGCGCTCTTCTCTCTTTTTTTAAACCCGATAGCCCTAATGGATTGCCCATGAACCGACGTATCGCTCAACTCTGGAAATTCCTGACTTACGACATTTGGCGTATCACCGAAGATGAAGTGACCCGCACCACATTCTCGCTCCTTACTGTCATCAAAACCATCTACCTCTGCATCAACAATTTCACCAAGGACAGATTGCCCAACAAAGCCTCTGCCCTAACCTACAGCACACTACTGGCCATCGTACCAATCCTGGCCATTGTGTTTGCCATCGCCCGCGGGTTTGGATTCGACCATCTGATGGAGAGCCAGATCATGGAGGGATTCGGAGGCAATACGGAGACCGTGCAGTACATCCTGCGATTCGTTAATTCCTACCTGGCAGAGACGAAGAACGGCGTGTTTATCGGTGTAGGTCTGGTGATGCTGCTCTGGTCGGTACTGGTTCTCATAAACAACATGGAGGTAACGTTTAACAATATCTGGCAGGTCAAAAAGGCCCGAAGCGTCTATCGCAAGACGACCGACTACCTCTCGATGCTGCTATTGATGCCTATCTTGATTGTCGTATCGGGTGGATTGTCTATCTTTGTTGGCACTATGGTACGAAACTTTGAGGATTATGCCCTGCTGGCACCAGTAGGTAAATTCCTGATCAGCAGTATCCCCTACGTATTGACCTGGTGCATGTTTACAGCGCTCTACATCTTTATGCCGAATACGAAGGTGATGTTTCGCCACGCGCTGATTTCGGGCATTTTGGCAGGTTCAGCTTACCAGTTCTTCCAGTACCTTTACATCGGCAGTCAGATGTGGGTATCGCGCTACAATGCCATCTATGGTAGCTTTGCCGCTCTTCCCCTTTTCCTGCTTTGGGTACAAATATCATGGACCATCTGTCTCTTCGGAGCGCAGCTGACCTACGCCTGTCAGAATATCGGCAACTTCAGCTTCGACAAGGATACACGTAATGTCAGCCGCCGCTATCGTGACTTCATTGCCATCTTGATTACGTCGCGCATCGTGAAGCGCTTCTGCCAAAACGAGCAACCCTATACCGCATCAGAGCTGAGCCAACAGTATCAGATTCCACTCAGGTTAGTTAATCACACCCTATTCAAACTACAGGAGATTCAACTGATTCACGAAGTAGCCACCGACGAAAAAAGTGAAGAGATTGCCTATCAGCCATCGATGGACGTCAGCAAACTGAGCGTAGGATTGCTGCTCAACCGCCTGGACTGCCACGGAAGTGAGGACTTCAAAATGGATACTACTCAGACCTATAGCCACGAATGGAGTGCATTGATGCAAGCCCGTAAAGCTTACTTTGAGCAGGCTAACAACGTCATGCTGAAGGATTTATAATATAGAAGTAAAGAGTTAAGGTTCTTCTGCAATTTGGCTGAATAAAGTCCCGTATGTTGTAGGGGCGGATAGAAAGCTTCAACTAAATTATGTACGAAATTGAGTTAACTGCTCAGCCGTGAAGAATGAACTATTCAGCTGCGAGAAGTTAACTCTTCAGTAGTGAATCGTTAACTCTTCAGAGGTGAATTATTAATTGCTCAGCATTCACCTATTCATCACTAAGAAATACGAAAAAAGGACCACCCTCGTAAAGGGTAGTCCTTTTTATGATTATGCTTTCAAGCAATGCGACTTATTCAGCACGCAGTGTGAAACGCTTGAAGTCAACGATCTTCAGTTCGGGATCAGCAGCCTTCAGCACTTCGCGTACGGTCTTCTTGCCATCCATGATGTCCTCCTGGTTGAGCAGGCAGACCTCCTTGAGGAACTTAGCCAAGCGACCCTTAGCGATGTTCTGAATCATCTGCTCGGGCAGGTTGGCAGCCTTCTCTTCAGAAACCTTAGCGATGATTTCCTTGGCACGAGCCACATCCTCAGCTGTAATCCAGCCTTTAGCCATGTTGCTCTCCATGTGATCCTCGCTATCTACGTGAGCAGGGTTGATGCCAGCCTTCTTCAGAGCGACTTCTACAGCCTTCTGAACCTGTTCAGCCTTGGTCTTCTCTACAGCCACAGCGATTTCCTGATCCTTCACATGCTGGGGAACACCCTCTTCGTCGATAGCGATGGGGTTCATGGCAGCAATCTGCATAGCCACCTGCTTCATCAGCTGCTCATCGGCAACCTTGTTGAATGAGGCAATGGTGCAGAGACCGTTGCGGTTCATGTGGTTATAAACCACGGTAGCAGGACCCTCTACAGTCAGATAGCCATCCAGCTCCATCTTTTCGCCCGTGATACCGCTGCGGTCGGTAACAGCCACCTGTACGGTAGCATCACCCATAGGCAGATTCTTTACTTCGTCGAGCGTCTTGCACTTGTTGGCAACAGCCAGGTCAAGAATGGCCTGAGTGAGCTTCACGAAGTCTGCATTCTGTGCAACGAAGTCGGTTTCACATTTCAGCGCAATGATAGCAGCAAAGTCGCCTGTAGTCTTGGCAAGTACACAACCTTCAGAAGCCTCGCGGTCAGAACGCTTGGCAGCTACGGCCTGGCCCTTCTTACGGATGATCTCCATAGCCTTGTCGAAGTCGCCTTCAGCCTCAGTCAGTGCATTCTTGCAGTCCATCATACCAGCACCCGTCATCTTGCGGAGCTTGGTAATATCAGCCATTGATACAGCCATATTGTATAGTCTTTTTCTTTATTAATGATTAAACATCAAGGGGCTATCGGGATTAAGCCTCCTCATCTTCCTTCATGAAAGCGGCAGCCTTCTGGGCGTTGATGGCCTCTTCGTCAGACTTGTCGAGACGGGCCTTAGCGCTCTTGCGTGCGCCCTTGCGGGGAGCACCTTCACCTGCTGCTTCCATATCCACCTTTTCAGCCTTACGCTCCTCGAGACCCTCCTGCATAGCAGCGCAGCAAGCGTCGAGGATAACCTCTACCGACTTGGTAGCGTCGTCGTTAGCGGGGATAACGAAGTCGATGTTCGAAGGATCGGAATTGGTGTCCACAATACCGAATACGGGGATACCGAGGCGGTTGGCCTCGCGAACAGCGATGTTCTCTTTCATTACGTCAACTACGAACAGAGCTGAAGGCAGACGAGTCAGGTCGGCGATAGAACCGAGGGTCTTGTCCAGCTTAGCGCGTTCACGCGAAATCTGCAGGATTTCACGCTTAGAGAGGTTGGCGTAGGTGCCATCGTTGGTCAGCTTATCGATGGTAGCCATCTTCTTGACAGCCTTACGGATGGTGGGGAAGTTGGTCAACATACCGCCCGGCCAGCGCTCGATTACGTAAGGCATGTTAACAGAAGCAGCCTTCTCGGCCACTACCTGCTTGGCTTGTTTTTTAGTAGCAACGAACAATACCTTCTTGCCCGACTTGGCAATTTGCTTCAAAGCTTCAGCAGCTTCGTCAACTTTAGCAACGGTCTTGTTCAGGTCGATGATGTGGATGCCGTTGCGCTCCATGAAGATGTAGGGAGCCATGGCAGGATTCCACTTTCTTTTGAGGTGGCCAAAGTGGCAGCCAGCCTCGAGTAATGTATCAAAGTTAGTTCTTGACATTGTTTTTCTGTTTTTTAAATCGTTTACTTTCTTTTTTGTTTATCTTCTAAACCAACCGCCGGGTAGCCTGCGTTCTGTGCAGTCGCCACAAGAGGCGAGTATTAAGCGGCCAGATGCATGAGTCCCGGTAGTTTAGATGCTAAACGGCTTTGCTCAGCATGCTGTAGCGCATCTCCACTTGCTGTAAGGGGTGATTAACGCTTGCTGAACTGGAATCTGCGGCGTGCTTTGGGACGACCCGGCTTTTTACGCTCAACGGCACGGGGGTCGCGAGTCATGAAGCCTTCAGCACGCAGGGCGCTCTTGTCTTCGGGATTGATCTTCACCAGTGCGCGGGCAATAGCGAGGCGCAGAGCCTGCGACTGACCCGTGAAGCCACCGCCACACAGATTAACCTTGATATCATACTTCTCAGCTACACCCAGCTTGTTGAGCGGTTGCTTCACCACGAACTGGAGGATGCTTGAGGGGAAGTACACAGCGAGGTCTCTTTTATTGATGGTAATCTTACCGGTACCTTCGCTTACGAAAACACGTGCGATGGCACTTTTACGTCTGCCTAATGCGTTTACTACTTCCATTATCTCTTATTTAAGTACGTTAATATCAATCATTTTGGGGTTCTGAGCCTGCTGTTTGTGCTCGCTGCCTGCATAGATATAGAGATTACCAAGCAGCTTGTCACCCAGCTTGTTCTTGGGCAGCATACCCTTTACTACTTTTCTCAGCAACTTCTCCTCGCCATTGGGCTTAGCCATCAGGCGAGCGGGCGTCATTTCACGCTGTCCACCGGGATAGCCAGTGTAGGACAGATAGACTTTGTCAGTCCACTTGTTGCCAGTCATTTTCACTTTGTCAGCATTGATAATGATTACATTATCGCCGCAATCTACATGAGGGGTGAAGTTGGGTTTGTACTTACCTCTCAACAGCTTTGCAACTTTTGCGCCAAGACGACCCAATACCTGGTCGGTGGCATCAACGATGACCCATTCTTTGGTCACCGTAGCGTTGTTTGCAGAAATGGTCTTGTAACTTAAAGTATCCACTCTTTCAATTAAATTTTAAAATGTTACTACTAAAAAAATATTTCTTCACCACACGCTGCCTCTTCCGGACACTGAAAGAAGCAACTTGCTATGAATCATTTGCTTATCCTTTTCAGATAATAATCGGCTTGCAAAGGTACGTCTTTTCCGCAAAACAGCAAGCGATTTTATCATTTTTTCACTATAAAGAAGCCCTCTCTTAGAACTCAGCGTTGCGCGGAGTGCGGGGGAAAGGTATGACATCACGGATGTTGGCCATGCCGGTAACGAAGAGCAGCAGTCGTTCGAAGCCGAGGCCAAAACCGGCGTGAGGACAGGTGCCGTACTTGCGGGTGTCGAGGTACCACCACATATCCTTCATCGGGATGTGGAGCTCGGTGATGCGGGCCATCAGTTTGTCGTAGTTCTCCTCACGCACGCTACCGCCAATGATTTCGCCAATCTGGGGGAAGAGCACGTCGGTACCCTGCACGGTCTTGCCGTCAGCATTCTGCTTCATGTAGAAGGCCTTGATCTCCTTGGGATAGTCGATCATGATGACCGGCTTGCGGAAATGCTCCTCCACGAGGTAGCGCTCATGCTCGCTGGCCAGGTCGCAACCCCAATATACGGGGAATTCGAACTTATGACCCTTGGCAACGGCCTCTTCGAGAATCTGAATACCTTCGGTGTAGGGCAGACGAACAAACTCGGTGGAGGTAACTTGGCGGAGGCGTTCAATCAGCCCTTTATCGAACATCTTATTGAGGAACTCCAGGTCGTCCATGCAATGGTCGAGAGCCCACTGCACACAGAACTTGATGAACTCCTCTTCGAGGTCCATCAGTTCGTGAAGGTCGGCAAAGGCCACCTCAGGCTCAACCATCCAGAACTCGGCCAGGTGACGGGGAGTGTTGGAGTTTTCAGCACGGAACGTAGGTCCGAAGGTGTAGATGGCACCCAGAGCGGTAGCTGCCAGTTCGCCCTCCAGCTGACCAGAAACGGTCAAACTGGCCTGCTTGCCAAAGAAGTCATCGTCATAGATGATGGATCCGTTTTCGTCCTTCTTCAGATCGTAGAGATTCTTGGTCGTCACCTGAAACATCTGGCCGGCACCTTCGCAGTCGGAGGCGGTGATGATGGGGGTGTGGAAATAGAAGAACCCCTTCTGATGGAAGAAGGTGTGGATGGCAATGGCCATGTTGTGGCGGATGCGGAACACGGCACCAAACGTATTGGTACGCGGACGCAGGTGGGCTATCTCGCGCAGGAACTCCATGGTATGCCCCTTCTTCTGCAGGGGATAACTGTTATCGCAGGTGCCAAGCACCTCCATCTCGCGTGCCTGAATCTCAGCCTTCTGTCCGGAGCCAACTGATTCGGTCAGCTCACCGTTCACGCTCAGACAAGCGCCGGTGGTGATCTCCTTGAGCAGGGCCTCATCGAAGCGGTCCAGGTCAACTACGATCTGTATGTTGTTGATGGTTGAGCCGTCGTTCAGTGCGATGAAGTTCACCTGCTTGCTGCCACGGCGGGTTCTCACCCACCCTTTTACATTGACCATGGTGCCAAAGTCTTCACGCTTCAGCAGATCCACAATCTTTGTTCTCTTTATTGTTTCCATGATTGTATTTGTCTTTCTCTATACCTTATTATATATATATATCCTGTGATTACTCAAACGAGCCCATGCGGAGGTAGTTCACTTCGGCTTCGTTGAGGAAACGCCATTCGCCGCGACGCAGGCCCTTCTTGGTCAAGCCGGCAAAATAGACACGGTCGAGCTTCACCACCTTATAACCCAGCGACTCGAAGATACGGCGCACGATGCGGTTCTTACCACTGTGAATCTCAATGCCCACATCGCTCTTCTTGGCCTCGTCGGTGTAGCTGATGGCATCGGCATGAATTTCACCATCCTCCAGCTGAATACCGGCTGCAATCTGATCCATATCGGCCTTGGTCAAGTTCTTGTCGAGGTGAACGTGGTAGATTTTCTTCTTCAGATACTTGGGGTGCGTCAGCTTGGAAGCCAGATCGCCATCGTTGGTGAGCAGCAGTACACCGGTGGTGTTGCGGTCAAGTCGGCCTACGGGGTAGATGCGCTCAGGGCAAGCTCCCTTAACGAGGTCCATCACGGTGCGACGTGCCTGGGGGTCGTCAGAAGTGGTCACCGTATCTTTCGGCTTGTTGAGCACGATGTAGATTTTACGTTCGATGCTCACAACTTGATCGTGGAACTTCACCTCGTCGCCACGCTTAATCTTGGTACCCAGTTCACTGACTACTACGCCATTGACACTTACCACACCTGCGGTGATGAATTCATCAGCTTCGCGGCGTGAGCAAACACCGGCATTGGCCAGGAACTTGTTCAAGCGGATAGGTTCGTTGGGGTCAACAAACTGCTGCTTGTACTCAATCTGTTTCTTCTTGCTATACTTGGCATTGGGGTTGTAGTCGGCTGTGCGACGAGGACGGTTGTTGCCATAGCCACCACCCTGGCGGTTATTGCCAGCACCGTATGGACGCTGCGGGCGCTGTGGGCGGTCACCATACTGGGGACGGTCGCCATAGCTGCGCTGCGGACGGTCACCACCTTCATTGTTGTAACGCTGACGGAAGGGACGCTCGCTGCCACCATACTGCGGACGGTCACCATAGGATGAGCGTTCACCATAATTACGCTGTGGGCGGTCGCCATACTGAGGACGGTCGCCATAGCTGCGCTGCGGACGGTCGCCACCTTCGGTGTTGTAGCGCTGACGGAAGGGACGCTCGCTGCCACCGTACTGCGGACGGTCGCCGTAAGATGAGCGTTCACCATAGCTGCGCTGCGGACGGTCGCCATAGCTGCGCTGCGGACGCTGGTTGTCGCCACTGCTGAAGCGGGGGCGACGCGGACGGTCGCTGCGCTCACTGCTGTAATACGAAGGACGTCCAAAATCTCCTTCAAACTGATTCCCGTCGCGAGAACCTTCATTTTCATTCTTCTCAGTCGCGGAAGAATCCTTCCAAATCTCGTTGTCTGTACTCATTGTCTAATTTATTCGAATAAAGTTGTTGAAATGCCGGCCTCACGGCCGATGGTATTTTTTGTTTTATAATCCTGATGTCTGTTTTTTTTGCTTCTTGTCGTTAGTTTCCTGCTACATGCCCGTATAGTTATGGGGCGTAATAGCGTGCAACTCCTGCTTGAGGGCATCGCTCACGTTCAGGCCATCGATAAACTCGCTGATTGAGGATTCGGTAATCGCCTGATTGGTACGGGTGAGCGCTTTCAGGGCCTCGTAGGGATGAGGATAGGCCTCGCGGCGCAAGATGGTCTGAATAGCCTCGGCCACTACACTCCAACAGTTGTCCAGATCGCGACTGATGGCAGCCTCGTTGAGCAACAGTTTGCGCAATCCTTTGAGCGAGCTCTGCATGGCAATCACCGTATGACCAAAAGGTACACCTACGTTGCGCAATACCGTGGAGTCGGTCAGGTCGCGCTGCAAGCGTGATACGGGCAACTTGGCCGAAAGGTGTTCCAAGATGGCGTTAGCCATACCCAGGTTGCCCTCGGCGTTTTCGAAGTCGATGGGATTTACCTTGTGCGGCATGGCGCTCGAGCCTACTTCACCGGCCTTGATCTTCTGCTTGAAGTACTCCATCGAAATGTACTGCCAGAAGTCGCGGTTCATATCGATCATCACCGTGTTGATGCGCTTCATAGCGTCGAAGATAGCACCCAGGCAGTCGTAGTTGGAAATCTGGGTGGTATATTCCTCACGCTCCAATCCTAGCTTTTCGCTGACGAAACGGTTACCGAAGGCTTTCCAGTCGTACTCAGGATAGGCCACATGATGGGCGTTGTAGTTACCCGTAGCTCCGCCAAACTTGGCTGTCAGGGGCAGCATCTTGAGCAGAGCCAGCTGGCGTTCCAGCCGATAGACAAAGACCATCACCTCCTTACCCAGACGGGTAGGCGAAGCGGGCTGTCCGTGGGTCTTGGCCAGCATGGGTATCTCCTTCCACTCCTCAGCATAGCTACGAAGCTGGCTGATCAGTTCCTCCAGCTGGGGGTAATAGACCTCTGCCAGAGCCTCCTTGACTGAGAGGGGCACGGAGGTATTGTTGATATCCTGCGAGGTGAGACCAAAGTGGATGAACTCCTTGTAGGCCTCCAGCCCGCCGATGCGATCGAATTGTTCCTTGATAAAGTATTCCACGGCCTTGACGTCGTGGTTGGTTACGCTCTCAATCTCCTTGATGCGAGCGGCATCCTGTTCCGAGAAGTTGGTATAGATCGCTCTGAAGGTGTCAAACAGCGCATGGTCCACCCCTTTAAGTTGGGGCAACGGCAGTTCGCAGAGCGTAATAAAGTACTCCACTTCCACCCGTACGCGATACCTCATGAGCGCATATTCCGAAAAATAGCCGGCCAGCGGTTCGGCCTTCGTTCTGTATCGACCATCAATCGGTGAGATGGCCGTCAGCAAATCCAAATCCATATATTGCAATATATTAAGTTTCAAGCCGCAAAAGTACACACTTTTTTCCACATACACAAAAATAAAAGATAAAAGATGGAGATGAATGGCTAAAAGATCAGACGCGTCGCCCGCAGACATGGGGGGCAGGAAACAAAAAAGGATTCAGCTTCACAGCTAAATCCAGTTTTAAAACTTATAATTATGAAAAGGAGTTTTATTGTGGGCGTTGAGGGATTCGAACCCCCGACCCTCTGCTTGTAAGGCAGATGCTCTGAACCAGCTGAGCTAAACGCCC
>CAMCUZ010000062.1 GCA_945879145.1 uncultured Mediterranea sp. | reverse complement strand
AATAATAATTGGAATCAAAAATATTTCGGGCGGAAACTTGATTTTTTTTAATGTTACCGCCCGAAATAAGACCTCAAAAGTAACATTTATATTTCTTTCATCATCTTATTTACCTTTGAATTTTAAGTAATAATTCAAAGGTCATGTGCTTTGGACTTGCAGCTAGCTTTTAAATGAACCCATAGCATGGGGCGTTAATCATGAAATGCGGGCGGAAGCTGCGATAATTCTCATGTTTCCGCCCAAGATACGATAGATATCAACATGAAATAATTGGGAAAAGAGGGGGACAGATGGGATCTTATTCTGTTGTTAGACGTATAATATAAAAGGAATAAGCACAAAATGAACGAATCGTGGAAGAATATCACGATACTGGGCGAAAGTTAATGTTTTTATATACATTTTCGCCCACTATCGGTGATTTTTCATGAAAAAGTTGTAACTTAGCGGCAAAAACAGGAATATATGCAAAACTCAATTATTGGTCGCAAAGAACTTAATCGTTTTTATCTTGCAGGTATTTTTTTATCAGCTAGTTGAAAATCTTTTTTCATTGCGATGAAAAACATTTTTCATCACAATGAAAGCAATGGAAACCTGTTGTTTAGCGAATAAGAGGCTGTAGTTTAACGCTTTTGGTTGACTACTTCAAGCCTTACTTTTAATGTTGGTTGACCTGGTTAAACATTACTTTTATATTTGGTTGATACGTTTGCGGCTTAGTCACGATTGTGGTTGACACTCGTGAATACCTCACACCTCACATTCTCTTGTATATTATTGATTATCACGGAGATATAGTGTGAGGTGTCAGCTTTTAAACCTCACACTAACATCACATTATAAATTGTTGTATATCAATCTGATAGATGGATATTGTGAGGTGTGAGGTATTGTTTTAAAGAAATTCTTGAAAAGAAGGGGATGACATGCAGCTATACCTCCCAGAAGGTTGACTACAAATTGTCAAAGCAAAATCAAATGAAAGTCAACTTCAAAGGCAGTAGAAGCTATAATAAACTCCAGTACCAGCTGTATGATACTCCAGTACCAGATAACATATACTGAAAACGGTACTGGCATCTCCGTTGATGAATTAATGAACTATATGAAAAGCAACTACGCATAGTAGGCAAATTGCTTGTTGAGATGGACGATAAAAAATTAATTATAATCTATGAAAACTATTTATCCTATCCATACCATGGGAAGCAGTCGCTGGTGGGGACAGCCAGCGCTGCCGGAAAGTGTAGAAATGCCCTATTTTGTTGAGGGAACTTTTGCTACACCGATGACGCTTGTTTGCCAGATTAACTGTGCAGAGTTCAAACAGGAGCATCCAGACCATCAGATGGCCCAACTGCTTCCCGACAAGGGACTGATTTCCTGTTTTGCCTATTTGGATTATTTCTTCGGTGACCTGGATGCCGACTCTACTGGAATTCATCTAGGTGACTGGGATGAGCACACTTTCCAGGTCATCTATTCGCCAGACACGTCTAATCTGCGGTTGCATGAGATTATGGATGAGGATGGCCACGAATGCTCCATCCCCGCAGAGGCGGAACAGGTGCCTGCAGAGCACCACGAAGAGAGCTACATGCTGAAAGGACCCACCTTGTATGAAGATGAGATTGAGCAGGAGCATCCCGACTACATCACTCTGGTGCAACTAGATGAAAGCGACCGCCACAACCTACGCTTCTACGACTGCGGTTGCCTCTTCTTCCTCATCAAGCCGGATGACCTGCAGCATCTAAGGTTTGACCAGGTGAAGTGCTGCCTCTACTGCATGTAGGAGGTGGTTATTCTATAGGGGCGGAGAATATTCCACCCCTATAGGTTAATCAAAATTACAGTTCTACCTGATTGACGATTTCACCGTCGTATAAGCGGATGATGCGGTCGGCATACGAGGCATCGTGGTGCGAGTGGGTTACCATGATGATGGTAGTACCCTCGTTGTGGAGCTCGCTCAAAAGATTCATCACCTCCTGACCATTCTTCGAGTCAAGGTTACCTGTGGGCTCGTCGGCCAGGATAATCTTGGGATTGGAGAGCACGGCACGGGCTATTGCTACACGTTGCTGCTGACCACCCGACAGTTGACTGGGGAAGTGCTTGCACCGATGGGAAATAGCCATGCGTTTCATCACAGCCTCTACCCGCTCCTTGCGTTCCTTGGCCGAGATACCCATGTAAAGCAGCGGCAACTCAATATTCTCATAGACGTTGAGCTCGTCGATGAGGTTGAAGCTCTGGAACACAAAACCTATCACCCCCTTGCGGAGGTCGGTGCGCTCGTTCTCCTTCAGCTTGCTCACCTCCTTGCCATTCAGCAGATAGGTACCTTCGGTAGGATTATCGAGCAGGCCCAGGATGTTGAGCAACGTAGATTTACCGCAACCCGAAGGGCCCATGATGGCTACAAACTCACCCTCTTTCACTTCCAGGCTTACTCCGCGGAGTGCCCAGGTCTCTACTTCTTCCGTACGGAATACTTTCTTGATATGGTCTAATTGTATCATAATCTTTTGTTTTTATAGTTTTCTTACTCTATTATTATTATTCTTTGGCGATAATCTCTGCTGGGTTGGTGCGCATGAGGCTGCGGACGTTGCTGAGCACGATGGCGGCTATCATGACGATGACCAGGAGCGCACCGCCGATGCAGGCCCATAGCGGGGTCTCGCCTGAGGCATCCTGCAGACCGCCTTCCGGGGAGAAGATGATGCGGTGGAAAATGACGGTCACGGGCATGGCGATGAGGAGCGAGAGCACGATGAGCAGCAGATAGAGGCGGCCAAAGAGGCAGTAGATGTCACGGCTCTTGGCTCCATTGATCTTACGGATGGCCATCTCCTTGCGGCGCGAACGGGTGTCGAGGGCGATGGTGCTGTAGATGCCCATGGCGCAGATAAGGATGCTGATGGCACACAATATCCATACGGCTTTGCAACTACTCTCCAGCATCAGCACCTCGGTGTGGGCTTCGTGGAAATTCTGTACCATGTGCGGCACATGGTTGGGCTCCAACTGGTCGAGGACAGCCGTGACCTCACGCAGGAGCGACTGGTACTGACCTGCCTTGGGAATGAGCAGGTACTCATCGGGTGAGAAAATCTCTGGATGCACCAGCAGAGAGGCCCGCGGATGTTGGTAGGGCACGCCAGGTATCGTACCCAGGATGGGCAGCGTATGCAGCGTGGAGTTCCACTTCAGGGTGAGCGTATTGTTGGCAGCCAGCTCCACGGAGCGCAGTTGGCTATAAAGGGTGTCGTTGAGCAGTATTCCCTCTACGGGACCTGAGGGCTTCTTAAACCACCGCACAGGCAGGTGATAGTACTCCAGCAACGCGGTGTCCGTAACGCAATAGAAGTGCTGATAGGGACCAAAGAATAACTGTTTTGCCTTGGGTGTCTCTTCGATTTCATTGACGCAGAGGTAGGTGGCATCGTGAGCTATCAGCTTATCCAGGCTAGGCAGATGGGGAATCTCCTCCAGCAGGCGCTGGGCATCCTGGGCATCACCGGCCCGCAGCAGCAGGCTATTCTGATAGGTATCCAGATGGTCGGAGAGGTTGATGGACTCCATTATCTTCACCTCCCAGCGGGCCACACAGAAGGTACCGCATACGAAGACCAGGGCGATGATAATCTGCAGGCCCAGCATGACGTTGCGGAAGAGGTGGGTACGGCTCCGGCGCATCGTGGCAGCCAATCCCTGTGTGGATTGGCAGATTCTGCGCAGTACCGAACAGATAATCAGGGAGCAGAGCAGGAGCAGTCCTCCACCGATGCAGAGGCTGTAAGATGGCAGGTGCCGCAGGGAGAATTCTCCGGATTCTACCAGCTTGGGGAGCCGCTCGTAGATGAAGTGCTCCACCCAGTCGCCCATCAGCATGGCCATCATCACCGCCACACCTACCACCAGGGCCACCTCGGTGAAGAGCAGCGCAAACAGCTGTATCCGCTTGGCGCCATGGGTGATACGCAGCGACAGCTCGCGCCGGCGCATCCAGAAGAGCTGCACCTCCATGCGCAGGAAGCCGATGAGGGCAGCCAGCAGGATGAGCGAACCGACCAGATAGGCCAGCGAATTGATCATCACAATCACCCCCAGACCCAGCCGCTCCTCTATCCTCTTCACATTGGCCTCCAGCCCGAAAGGCTCCAGCCGCTTGTCCATCTCCTGCTTGAGCTGCTGCGGGGTGAAGCCCTCCTTCAGCACCACATCGATGCTGATGGCATAGGTGATCTGCCCCTCACTCTGGGCGCCACAGAGGTCACCCTCTATATCGCCAAGACAGTGGTAGATTGCCCTGTTGTTGAGCGGACCCTCAAAGGTGGAGAGGTCTTCATAGACATCGACGATGGTGAGCGGCAAGGGGTGCATGGTGGCGGTCTCACGCCAGACGGCGCCCACGGGATTGGCCTCGCCAAACACCACCGAAGCCATGTGGCGACTGATGACGGCTTCACCAGGCTCCAGGCGCTTGATGAGCTGTCCCGTCAGGGCCGAACGGAATCCGATGAGCCGCATGTAGTCGGGGTCCATGAGCGTGTAGAAGAGCAGATACCTGCGCTTGGTGGAGTCGCACAGGTGCCACTCCATCATGTCGCCGTATATCACCCCGTTGGGGATGGCCAGCTGCTCCACGCCTGGCAATCCGCCATCGCGCTTGAGGGCACGGAGGATGTCGGGGGTGACGGGCAAATCATGCTGCCTGTCGCGCCCAGCGTCATCGGTAGCCGGCGTGTCCGAGTCTGCATGGAGCTTGGAGAGTCTGACATCGTAGGTCCGGTCGTAATAGGGCTGACTGTAGATGAGGGGGAACTTGACCCGCGACAGGGCCGCATGGGTAAAGGCCAACGTCACGATGCCGACGGCAATGCTCAGCACCGAGATAAAGGTCTGAAGCTTGTACTTCAATAGGTTGCGCAAGGCCACCTTCAGATTGTGGTAAATCATATTGTTTTTTGTTATTTGTTTATTCCTTATTCTGCTTTATACCTTATTATATATAGACTGCATATCGCTTATTTGATGACCAGTTCGTCGATGTCGCCAAACTGCTCGTAGCCTGTTACCAGTACCTTGTCGCCTGGTTGCAATCCCGAGAGCACCTCGTATTGCTGCGGATTCTGCCGGCCAAGCTCCACCTCTACCTTGCGTGCCCTCTTGCCATCGGGCGAAAGGCGATAAATCCAACGGCCAACGGTCTGCTGGTAGAAATTGCCTTTGGGAATAACCAAAGCAGTCTCGGGCATGCCCAATTCTATCTGCACACGGTAGCTCTTACCCAGGCGAATGTTTGAAGGCTTCTCGGCCGTAAAGAGCAGGTCGCAGGCAAAGGCACGGTTCTTCACCTCGGGTACCACCTTACTGATACGCAGGGGGAACTGCTGGTTCTGGTACTGAATGTGTGCTGGAAGGCCTGTGGTGATGCGGTCGATATAGTATTCTGAGAGCGAAGTGGATACTTTGTACTCCGTAAGTACCTTGATTTGCCCTACGCTGGAGCCGGCAGCCACCTGTTGCCCCAGGGTCACATCAAGAAAGCTCAGCTGACCAGCCACTGTAGCCCGCACCACCAGACGGTCGATGCGGTCTGAGGTGCGAGAGAGCTTGCGGGTAGAGGCTTTGCGATTCGCAGCGACCATCTCTCGCTTAATCAACGTGCAGACCGAGTCGTGTTGCAGGCTCTGCAGCTGCAGGGCTGCCTTCTTGCGCTGATAATTGTACTCCTCCTCCTGCACGTCGAGTTCGGCCTTGCTCTTAATACCCATTCGGTACTCTTCACGGCTCTGCATCAACGACTTTTCGAGTGCTTCCATCTGATGAGCTGCATCCAGCGTCTGCTGTCGCAACGTGAGGGAGCGTTGCTCCATCTCAATCTCCTGCTCGCGGAAGTTGCGCTGCTGGTTTTCCCAATCGGCCTCTTCCTCTTCGATGGTACGAATCAGTTCGGGATTTGAGAGTACCAGGATGGTGTCGCCCACCTGGAGCATGGCACCCTCTTCGGCCACGATGCGCTCTACGGAGCCACTCTCCTGCGCATTAATCCAAATGGTCTGAATGGGTTGCACCAATCCTTCTACATCGACATACTCACGAAAAGGAGCTTCGGCCACTTCGGCTATCCGGTACGCTCCAGCTTCAATCTTCAGCTGGCGCGGACCCAGAGAGAGGGAAATGAGATAGACGACCAAGACCAGGAAAAGGATGCCGGCCAGGATATGGTAACGGTACTTGATGTACCAGGGACGGGGTGTAAGCTGTATATCCATTGTGTATCTGATTAATGAATCGGTAATTGTTCGGTTAGGGGGGTATCGTGCTCAAAGTCGTAAGCCGTCATGCTGCGCAGGGTATAGTAGAGGCTCCAGTAGGTGCTCAAGGTACTGATGCGACTGCGGCGGGCGGCATTCTTCTCGCTGATAGCTGCATTGAGGTCGAGGATGCTACTGCGTCCCATGACGTAGAGCTTGCGGGCTACGGCATGACGTTTCTCTGCCCGCTTGTCAGTCAAAGCGGCAATATGCACCTTTCGGGCCTGCATATTAAACTGCAGCACCAACTTCTCAACATTCTGACTAAAGTCGTTCATACCCTGTTCGGCTTGGGTCTGGGTAAGGGCCAGCTGCGACTTGGCCACACGCACCTTGCCTCGTCCCCTACCCCAATCCAGGATGGGGAGCGAAAGCGAGATGCTGGCATATTCCTGATGCACCAGGTGACTGTAAGCGCTACGCAGGTCGCGCCCTGTCTGCGAAAGACCAAACTGCATATAGAGGTCGGCTCGCAGTCCACTGTTGGCCTTGGCATTGGAGAGATTACTCTCACTCTCCTTCACAATGCGTCGGTAGTATTCGGGGTCGGGGCTATTCTGCAAAGCCAACTCCATGGCTTCGGACAGTGGCACTTCGAACTGCGGCACGCTGTCGGGCATCACTAAATGCAAGGCCACCGTCTGTTCCAACCCGAGGAAGGAGCGTACACTCTGCTCCACCTCACGCAGGTTGATTTCGGCATCCATCACGTTGGTCTCTTCGTTCAGTCGGTTGATTTCGAGCTGAAGCATCTCATTCTCGGTGATGGTACCAATCTTGTATCGCCCCTGGGCCATGCTGTAGAGTGTATCGGCCGAGGCAAAGTTCTGACGTGCCATCTCCAGCTCAGTCTGTGCAGCAGCCAATTTAAAGAAGTGCGTGCAGGTCGTAGCGGAGATGATTTCGAGTGTCTCGGCATACTGCTTCTTGGCTTCGCGGTAGCGGATGGGCTCGATGCGCCTGTCCCACTTCAGGGCGTTATAGCCAAAAAGACTCTGTTCGTAGCCCAATACCAGGGGCTTGCTGCTGTAGGCCGTTACATCCTTCTGAAACTCCTCCAGCCGGTTCAGGCTGCTCTTCAGGAAGAGGCTACCTCCGGTCCAGCTGATATTCTGGTTGATGCGCAACGACAAATCGGCACTAAACTGATCCTGACGGACAAAGCTGGCCGTACCATCCGACTGGGTGATGCGGTTCACCTCCTTATTGATAAAAGGAGAAGAGGTAAGCGTCAATGAGGGGAGGTAGTTAGCCCGGAAATAGCGGTAGTTCCAGTAAGCTGCCAAGAAGGTGTTGCGCGCACTCTGTGCCGAGGGCGACTGGCTTTGAGCCAACTGGATGGCCTCAGGAAGCGAGAGCACCAGCGTGTCTGTCTGAGTTGCTCCAGCCACCTTGCCTACTGCAAGCACCGAGAGTATGCATAGTATCTTTTTCATCATACGAATAACTTTTGATGCAAAGATAGGTGCTTGCAACGAAACAACCATACCTTATTGCTCCACACAGAGCAGATTGTATGATAATCATACACCTTTCTGTATGAAAACCATACACTCTTCCTGGTTAAGCAAGAAAAATCAGCGAAAATCGTGACGACTACGACCGCGGAGGATGACGTAAAGAATAACGGGAGCGCCAATCAGAGGGGTGATGGCATTAAGGGGAATGATGCCTCGCTCGCCAGGGAGAATGCAAAGCAGGTTACAGAGCAAGGCAATGATGCCGCCCACCAACAGGGTGACGGGAAGCAGCGTACGGTGGTTGGCCGTTCCTATCAGCAAACGGGCTACGTGGGGTACAGCCAGGCCAATAAATGATACAGGACCGCAGTAGGCGGTGGTAACGGCTGTCAACAGACCAGTGACAAGTAACAGCGCATACCGCACCCGACGGAGATGCACACCCAGATTCTCGGCATAGCGGTCGCCAAGCAGCAAGGCATTGAGTGGCTTGACCAGCAACAATGCGCAGACCAAACCAAGACCTGTCACCAGGGCAAAGGCTGGCAACTGACGGAGAGAGACGCCTCCGAAGTGGCCCATGCCCCACACCATATAGGATTGGACCCCCTCGGCCGTGGCAAAGAAGTTGAGCAGAGAGATGGCAGAGGAGGTGACATAACCAATCATGATGCCGGCAATAAGAAGCAAGACATTGCTACGCACCAAGGTGGAGAGAAAGAGTATCAAGGCCATGACGCTCATGGAACCGGCAAAAGCACCTGCCAAGATCGAGGCAAAGCTGCCCCAATTAAAGGTAGTGACACTCCAACTGCTGCCACAAAGCATCACCAAGGCCACACCGAGCGAGGCTCCACTGTTGATACCCAAGATGGAGGGCCCGGCCAACGGATTGCGGAAAGCGGTCTGCAACAGCAGGCCACATACAGCCAGCGCACTGCCGCAGAACCAAGCGGTAAGGGCCGAAGGCAAGCGCGACTCCCACACAATATAATTCCATGCAGGGTGACCACCCACTTCCCCACATAGGATACGCACCACTTCGGCCACCGGTATCGTGACGGAGCCGAAGAGGAGATTGGCTGCAAAAAGAAGCAGCGTAAGGGGGAGCAGGTATTTTTTCATTGTATGCTGTTGTTGATTCCAGTGTAGCTTGCCTATGTCGAGGTGTTAGCTCCTCTACTATTTAAGTCTGCAAAAATAGTGCAAAGTATCGGATGCTACAATTTCGGGATGGAAAATATGCAGCATGTCAGACAAAAGGAGGTCGGGACTGAAGGGAGTCTCTTCGTAAAAGGGCACCTGGCCGGTATGACAAGCATAGATCTGCCGCTGACGGAAGGGACGGAAGGCTGCATAGCCAGCAAAATCGGCCTCAAGGGCATCGTAGGTCATTGCTTGAGGACGGTTGTACTTGAAGAGCCAGTAATCGGCATCACAAGCTCGGGAAAAAACCGTCTCGAACGAGAGTGGTATTGAACCGCTATGGGTATCATTGGCAAAGACATAACGAGCTCCTGCATCGCGACACAAAATACCCGTCGTACTCTGTCCACCAGGTACATACCAGGCTGAACTGCTCTTGAGCTCCATCATCACCAGCGGGCGCTGCGTAGTGGAATCCGCACGAGCTTTGAGGGCCAGGTAACGGGCTTCTACTGCTGCAAACAGGGAATCGGCCCGACGGGCACATCCAAAGAGACGGCCATAGAAGCGCATCCATTCAGCACGACCCAACGGAGAGGTCTCCATATAGTCGGCACACTCAATCAAGGGGATACCAAGCTGTTCCAACCGACCATAACCGCCACTGTTCTCAAAGGGGGAAAGGAGAATTGCATCGGGATGAAGGGCTATGATGCGCTCAATGTCGGGATTCATGCCGCTGCCACAATCCATGATGCGCCCCTGCGAAACCCCTTGATGAATGGAGGGAAGGTCGATGTAGCTGAGGTCACACACACCTGCAATAGCGTGGTCGGCCTTCAGATCGCGGAGCAGACTGCAATGAACAGAGGTATAGACCAACGAACGGTTGAGGGGTGTACGCAACAAAGTACCCTCTGGCAGATGAGAAGGAACAGGCCAACCAGCAGGCAAGAGCAGATAACGATGGAGAATGCGGGTGGTGTCCCAAGGGTCTCGCAAGGTGGCCAACGTAAATGAGTCATGCTCCACGATGGACAGACGTTGGGCATAGCGCAGATCCAGTGGATTGCCATCTACATAGCGAGAGGCACTCTTGCCCCCACCCTGGCAAGCGGTGAGGAACAAGAGTGTCAAACAGCAGATGGACAGTAATGAATAACACTTCATAACTATCATGAACTATGGCCTAATATTAATTGAAGAACACCATGCCCGAGGGGTTCATGCCACCGGCATCAAACTTCTCCACGAAGCTGCCATCCTTCCTGAAGCGGTAGATGGTGCCGTTGGCATTGTAGTCGGACACAGCGAGGTAGATATCGCCATTGCCCGGATTGATCTCCAGCATGTTGATGCTCGTAGAGGTCAGTTCCGAGGGGGCGTTCTTGAGGAAGGAGGAGTTGTTGAGCTTGCCAGCCTTCGCATCGTAGGTGTAGAAAGTCGTGGTGGTTTCACCCGTGCCATACCAGTCGGTGAAGGAGTTGACTACATAGACCACATCGTTGTAAGTGGCCAGGTGAGAGGCGTTGCCCAGCTCAGTCACCTTGTTGCCGTTCTTGGTGTCAATCATCTGGAGCACAGAGCCCGGTGCGGTATAGACATTGCTGATGAAGAAGATTTTGCCCTCCTCTTCCACCATCTGGTTATAGGGGTTGGGCACCAGGGTGGTGATGGTCTCCTTCAGGGTGAAGGTGCTGAGGTCGATGACCTTGATTTCGTTGTTGGGTGTCCAGTCGGCAGCGCAGGCGTTGGTTACGTAGAGCAGGTCGTCCTCGATGACCACTGCCTCCATGCAACCGCCCAGGCCGGTGAGCTTCTTCTCTACCTGGAGGGTGCGAGCATTGATCTTGGCCACGGCACCGTAGTAGAACGAAGCGTAGATGTAGCCATCCTCAGCAGCCAGGTAGCGGATACCTGCAGCGAGGTCGGGGTCGCTGACGAACGATACACGTCCCTCCTCCACACCAGCGGCATTGAGCTTCAGCAGGTAGTTGGAGCCATAGACTGATACGAAGATTTCGCCATCATACTCGATGATGTCCTGACCCGTATCGCCCAGCTTGGCACTATTCTGGGTGAAGAAGATGTCGTTGATGAAGGCAGCGCTACCGTTGGGGTCGTAGAAGGCGATGCCGGCATTGTTGGATTTTAACTTACCTTCGTTCAGGATGTAGGCGCGCTGGTGAGGCAGCTCCACCTTGGTGCCTTCATCGTCCCAACCTTCATCGTCGTCACTACACGAGGCCATCGTTCCGCCGATAGCCAGCATACAGAGTATGCCATAGAATAAACTTCTGATTTTCATTGTCTTCTTTGTTTTTAAATTGTTATTGAATTGCTATTATCTTATACTTTAGAATGTGTAATCTATGCTGATGCGCCAGGAGCGTCCGGGCATGGGATAGTACTTGATGACATCATACTGCTCGTCGGTGAGGTTGATGCACTCGGCACGCAGGGTGCAGCTACCGTGCTTCAGACGGAGCTGTCGGGAGAGGGTCAGCGTATGCTCCACGTAGCCCGCTATCTCGTTCTCGGGCAGGTTCTGCTCCAGGTAGTAGCGCTTGCCCACCCCTATCAGCGAGTAGCCCACGTTGACCCAGGGGGTCTCCACGAGCGCAGAGGCGTTGCCACTATGCAGGGGGGTATAGGGAAGCTGGTTCTTGTACAGCTTGGAGCCCTTGTCAGTGAGGTCGATGGCCTTCTGCCACATGTAGGCTCCGCTCAGAATCAGATTGATGCGTCGGGCCAGGGAGATGGAGGCCGAAGCGGTGGCATCCACACCGGTAGCACGCACCTTGCCGTAGTTGACCATGCGCCAGGTGAAGGTACCGGGGAAGGCCACTATCTTGTCGTCCACGTCGTTGTAATAGCCATCCACGGTGAGGCTCAGACGGCTCAGGACCCCCACCCCGCTCTTGCTCCAGGTCACACCCAGGTTGTACTCGTCAGCCTTCTCGGGCTGGAGGGAGCGGTTGCCCAGGCGGTAGTAGTAGAGGTCGTTGAAGGTGGGCAGACGAAAGGTGCTCTTGTACATCAGCCGCAGGTAGAGCTCCTCCTCCGGCCAGGGCTTGAAGCTGAAGGCGAGTGCCGGTGAGAGGCGGTGTACATTGTCCGGAGCCTCGCCCTCCTTCACCTTTTCAGAGGTGACGGTACCTACCAGCGAGGCATCCACGCGGAGCCACTGCCGGAGGTAGCGGGCACGGAGCGCCGTGGTCGAAGTGT
Source organism: uncultured Mediterranea sp. (assembly GCA_945879145.1). GTDB lineage: Bacteria > Bacteroidota > Bacteroidia > Bacteroidales > Bacteroidaceae > Bacteroides. Next base: position 797 of record CAMCUZ010000062.1, on the reverse strand, counting down.
AGCGCGTGGGGAAAGGGCACTCCTTGAGGGTGCTCTCCAGGGTGTTGACCGCTCCGTCCTGGGCCAGCGAGAGGGCAAAGGCTGCCGTGGGCCGGTAGAGCACGGAGGCGGAGAGGTAGTACTCATCCTGACTATAGCGCTCGGTATAGATGCCTCCATCCACGGGGATGCCCGCATCGCTCATCTTGTTCCAGCCGTAGGTGTACTTGGCCTGGGCCAGGAGGCTCCAGCGGCTGTTGAAGCGCTTGCGGTACTGGGCCTGAGCAAAGGAGTTCTCGTCCCACAGCGTCTCGGTGGAGAGGGGGTTATAGAGGGTCACTGCCCCGGGCAGGCCCCGCTTGGAGCTGTAGTAGTAGCCCTTCACGAAGAGCTGGCTGCTGTCACGCAGGGTGTGGTAGAGGTTGGCCTCACCTTGCCAGGAGTAGATGGCGGAGTTGTTACGCTTCTCGTGGGTGACGTACTTGCCGTTGACCAGGGTGAAGGGGTAGTTGCCATCGGCCCTCATGTAGGAGCCATCCAGGGCGAGGGAGGTGCGGCTGCCCAGCTGCTGCCAGTAGCGCAAGGAGGGGGTGACGTAACCAAAGGAGCCGGCCTTGACCCGTGCCCTCAGCGAGGCGCTGCACCCTTCGTTGAAGTGGGGCTTCTCGGTCTCGATGCTCAGCACACCGGCTGAGGCGTAGAGACGGGCCGACTGGAGCATCTCCTCCTGCTGGCCTACGGCCAGGGAGAGCATCTCGATGTTGTCGAGGGAGAAGCGACCGATGTCTATCTGTCCGCCCTGGCAGTTGCTTACGGGC
>CAMCUZ010000061.1 GCA_945879145.1 uncultured Mediterranea sp. | reverse complement strand
CCTCCTCTTGGTTCTCCACGATGACGTAGCGCACGGTGGGCTTCGCCTCATCGACTACTACGCCCTCCTGGGGTTCGAAGGTGGAGGTTTCCCAGTTGTCGGGCAGGGCATCCAGTCCGGCAAAGGCACGGATCACATAGTTGGCTGCCTCCAGGCGGTCGGCAGCGGCCAGTTCGGCCAGTTCTTCCTCTGTGGGTTCGGGCTCGATGTCGTCAGCCGACAGGTGGTCATTGTCCGAACAGGAGAGAAGGAGTGTCATGGCTGCCATCAGCAGCCATGACCAGTTAGGTTTATATACTCTTGCCATATAGTAAACAATTAAATATCAGGGTTATTACTCATACTCGTCATGCCATCATCATGATCATAGGTGGTGGTTCGTCCGTCCGATAGTTCAAAATATTCGAGAAAAGCCCACATCCATCTGTAGAGGTTGGGAGAGGTTACACAGTTTTGATCCACAATATTCACATCTTCAAACTTGCTGCTGGGCTGTCCTTTGTCGGTAATCTTCTTTTGCGTCATCAGCAGCACGGGTATGGAGTACTCTGGATCGCCCCAATGAGTCAGACTTTTGAGGTTGGGATAAAAGCGTTTCGTCTTATCACCATTGAGTGCGTAGTCCAGAATATTGAAGCACTTTTGATACCCCACCGTTTTGCCGTTCCAAAAGACGAAATCATCCCCATCCACCGCTTCCGACTGGGTGTAGTAGTACGAAGGGTCGTAATCGTCGGTCAGGGTGAGCAGGTGCGACTTGGCATCGGGGCGCTGGCGCACATAGGACAACACATAATCAAGCTTGTGTTTTTCATCGTATTTCATGTCAAACCGGCTGATAAACGCCCAGCATAGTCCGGGTTGTTCATACTTGGCCTGACGGTTAGAACCGGCCGAAGAGGATTTAAAGCTGCCATAGGGTACAAAGAATTCTTTGCTTTCTGGGATATGGATACCATTTTCTTTAAAGGCCTTAGACACCTCGTACAAAGGGCCTTTGTAATTATGATATGTCGCGTCACTTTCAGTCAGGGGAGCAATGTTTGAGAAGGCCATGGCAGCGGCTAAGGCGATGCGCTTCTCCACCAGATTCTTGGCAAAAATCCAGTCGCCCGAGGTGGTGGCAGATTTCTTGGTCTTCTTGCCCTTTTCGTCTAATTCGTAGAGGCTCATCTTCTTCGTAGTGGTAGTGATGGTCTTGGGGTCGAAGGAGACGAAGTAGGCGTATTCCTTGCGGTTGGGTCCTCCAGAGGGGCGCACGCAGATGTAGAGGCTCTTGGTGACATTGTCGCGTACTAAGCTGCCGATGCCGTAGTAGGGCTTTCCGTCATACTTGGCGTTGGTGGGCACTTCGCTTTCGGGCACTAACCGGATTTCCGTCAGTGTGGGCATCTGGGGCAGGTTCACCTTCACCACGCCGTAGCAGGTGGCCGTAGCCGTACGCTGGTAGGTGAGCGAGCCGAAGTCCTCCACGTACAGGCGGTAGCCGTTGCCGCTTTCTTCGCGGAGTTCGTCGGGCGTGATGTTCCGGAAGTACTGGTCGGCAGCGTCCTGGTTCTCCACAATCACGTAGCGGATTCCCGGGGTAGCTTCATCCACCACCACGCCCTCTGTGGGGGCAAAGGTGGTGCTTTCCCAGTTGTCGGGCAGCTCGTCCAGTCCGGCAAAGGCACGAATCACGTAGTTGGCCGCCTCGTAGCGGTCGGCAGCTGCCAGTTCGGCCAGCTCCTCTTCGCTCAGTTGGGGTTCATCGTCTCCTTCCTTCGGCATGTCGTCGTCGCTGCACGAGGAGGTGCAGAGGGCCATGGCCGCCATCAGCAGCCAGGCCCAAGTGGGTTTGAAACATCTTATCATGTGTATAAATAATTATTACATATCCGGATTGTCTTTCATCAACTTCTCGTCGTCTCTATCGTATGAAGTAATGCGTCCATCCGTTACCTCATAATAACGGATCGATGCAAGTGCATTGTCATATTGTTCGCGGGATTGGTCGATGATTTTCACATCTACAAACTTGCTGCTGGCCTGCCCTTTGTCGGTAATCTTCTTCTGAGTCATCAGCAGCACCGGTATGCAGGAGCCTGAGTCACCCCAATTCTTCAGATACGAGATTCCGGGATAAAAGCATTTCGTATTCTCGCCATTGAGTGCGTAGTCCAGGATGTTGAAACACTTTTGATACCCTATCGTTTTGCCGTCCCAACGGATGATATCCTCGGGATCGACGGCCTTGGACCAGTTGTAGTAGTAGGAGGGGTCGTAATCATCGGTCAGGGTAAGCAGGTGCGACTTGGCATCGGGCCGCTGACATACAAAAGAGACGGCGGCATAGTCCCCGACTCGTGCATCAAGACCAAGCGTCCTTGCTAAGGTCCAGCACAGTCCGGGCTGCTCATATTTGGCTTGGCGGTTCGAGCCGGCTGAAGAGGATTTATAACTGCCGTAGGGTACGAAGTAGTGATAGCTTTGAGGGATTTGAAGGCCGTTATCCTTATAGGCCCAGGAGATTTCTGCCCAGGGATTTGTACCTTCTTCGGGCCTTTCTTCCCAATTAATGGCGAGGTGACGCATCGCTACGGCTGCGGCTATGGCGATGCGCTTCTCCACCAGGTTCTTGGCAAAGGTCCAGTTGCCTGCGGTGGTGGCGAGTGTCTTGGTTTTCTTACCCTTTTCGTCTATCTCGTAAAGGTTCATCTTCTTGGTGACGGTGGAGATGGCCTTGGGGTCGAAGGAGACGAAGTAGGCGTACTCCTTGCGGTTAGGCCCGCCCGAGGGGCGCACGCAGATGTAGAGGCGCTCGGTGCTCTTCTCGCGCACCAAGCTGCCGAAGCCGTAGTAGGGATTGCCGTCATACTTGGCGTTGGTGGGCACCTCGCTCTCGGGCACCAGGCGAATCTCCTGCAACGTAGGCATCTGCATCAGGCCACACTTAACCACTCCATAGCAGGTGGCTGTAGCCGTGCGTTGGTAGGAGAGCGAGCCGAAGCCATTCACCACGAGCTGATAGCCGTTGGCGGTCTCCTCGCGGGTCTCGTCGGGGGTGATGTTGAGGAAATACTGGTCGGCCTCCGCCTGATTCTCCACGATGACGTAGCGCACGCCCGGCTTGGCCTCATCCACCACCACGCCCTCTGTGGGGGCAAAGGTGGTGCTTTCCCAGTTGTCGGGCAGCTCGTCCAGTCCGGCAAAGGCACGAATCACGTAGTTGGCCGCCTCGTAGCGGTCGGCAGCTGCCAGTTCGGCCAGCTCCTCTTCACTCAGTTGGGGTTCATCGTCTCCTTCCTTCGGCATGTCGTCGTCGCTGCACGAGATGGTGCAGAGGGCCATGGCCGCCATCAGCAGCCATGCCCAGAAGGTAACTTCATATCTGTTCATCAGGTTATGCGTAAGATGAGTTATTCAATGGGTTGTACAAAACGCATGCTGAAGTAGTAATCATAGTAGCTATTGTAGAAATTTCTATAGGTGATTCCCTCCTTATCAAACTTGTAGCCGGGACGTCCTGAAGGCCCAAGAGAGGGATTCGAAACCATGAGATATCCGGCTATACCCTGGTTCGCGTAATTGAGAAACGATGAACTCATATTATAGAAATAGGAATATCCATTAAGGGGAATATCCGTGCCCAATACCCCACCGTCGAGGAAGGCAGCGGTCTTGTCAATCTCATACTTGTTCAGCCCCTCCATGATGTGCTCCATATCGCTGTACTTGATAAGACTCCAGTTGGGCGGTGCCATCAACGTATAACTGGTTGCAAAGGAAACCTTATAGAGCATGTTGTCACCTTCCGGATGGGCATAGGGGGAAGATGTTATGCTGTTTAAATATTGGTTATCGCCTCCTGTTCTTGAACCGCTGAAGTTCTCACGCATCCAGATGTTGTTGAACACCTTCACTACGGGGTAATCGCCCAGCCGGTCGCCGGGCTCCTTGTCGCCACCCATCCCCGAGTTATCGATTTTATAGGTGTGGAGGAAGAAGTCGTTGGCCGAGGCTTCCACAACTTCCGTTTCGCCGTCAATTTCCTTAGCCGTGATGCTGGCACCACGCAGATAGATTTCGCGCGGACAGCCTACCTCGTCATTGGTGCGGGTCACCACCTTGATTTCGCCGCCATAGTTCGAGATACGGGCCGGTTTGAGGTATTCATTACCGGGGAAGTAGCCCAGATTCCACTTGACAGCGCCATTCAGCACGGGGTAGAACACCAATAAGCGGCCTTTCTTGTTCAGCTCGGGGATGAATTCGCTGCAGAGCTTGGCAATGGTCTTGTTGCCCTCCTCGCCGATGTTGATGTCGCGTATCAGGGTGCCCTTGTAGTCGGGGTCGTTCATTTCTTCGGCAATGCCATCCACGTCGTTCAGGTGGCCAACGACACCCAGATCGTACGAGGTGGTATTATCCAAATAGCGTTTCTCTTCAATAAACTCCTTAAGCGCTTTCTTGCGCTCGTCGTCCACGCAGAGCTCCCAGATGGGAATCAGGTCGAGTTGGTCAGCCGGACCGATATATTCCCAGGAGGGCTCATTATCGTTGAGATCATTGATCCATGCCTTTACCGCATTGTTGATTTCCTCATCGCCACGGGCAAAGGCCACATCGGTAGCCAGCGAGCGGGATCCACCCCAGGCGGTCACCGTAGTGCTGCAAGCACTCTTGTTCTGCTCATAGGAATTCTTATAGCTGTCTTCCACGCTGGCTGAGGCATCCACAATGCCGCTGTACGACATCTTGGCAAAGGCATCGAGGTCGTACTCCTTGGTCACCTTCGACACGTCGATGGTGGTGCTGGAGCGCAGACGGCCGCCCAGCGTGGCCGAAGCGATGACGTGCGTACCATATTTCTTCACCAGGTTCTTGAATCCCTCGTCGGTGGAGTGGTAGTCCTCGAGTTTCACATTGCAATCCGAGTAGTCGTCGTTGATGGCACGATAGGCCGATGCCACAATCATGTCCTCCTCTAACCACTCGTCGGATGCGGAGGTGATGGTGATACTCTCCTCCTCCACGTCGATGTAGGTCATGGCATACTCATACTGCTCGTTCGAGAAGTCCTTTATGTTGAACGAGGCGTTGATTTCAGCGTTGAAGCCGCAGGCCCCTCCCTCAAACTCTGCACTGGTGCTGAAGTCGTTGCTCAGCTCGGAGATCGTCGAGCCGGTAAAGGTGTGTGCCGTGAGCTGGAACTTGCCTCCGGCCTTCTTGCTGACCTGTCCCTTCGCTTGTAGGGCCTCGGCCTTGATAATACGCTTCTTTACAGACTTAGAAGGTTCCATGCCGTTGCCTCCGTAGAAGCCGTAGCCTAAGCCATAGCTCTGCGAACCGAGGTAGTCATCATCGAAGTTCTCGCCGCTCTCTGCCCGCGACTTCTGCTCCAGGGTAATCTGCTTGTCCCGCTTGCTGTCCTTGGGGAAGTGGATGGTGACCACTCCGCTGCGGCGACGGTCGTCGGTGTTCTCCATCACGTAAAGGTTGATTTTGGCATCGCCAGATCCTTTTTCGGGATAGGCGTAGGCCATATCCTCCGCATTGAAGTCGTAGAGAACCTCCCACTCCGAGTCGCTCTTGATGGAGATTTCGATGGTTTGGCCGGAGCACTCCATGACAGATTGCAAGCCACTCTCCTTGGGGATTTCAACTTCGGCAATAATCTCATCGTCTGAGCAGGCCGTGCAGCAGAGGGTGAGAACTAAACAAAAGGCCATACCCAGCAGATGGATAGGTCCGGTAGAGTTTTTAAACACGCTTTTTTTCATATGTCTATGCTTTATTAAAAATTAATATTCGTTTTATTTGGCAACGGCAAAGGTAGGCTAAATGCCCTTTTCTCGTCTTTCAAACGTTCCGAAAAGCGGCATTGAGCCTCATTTTATCTTTATTGACCGTTTTTTTAGCCGATAATCACTTGATGAGCATGTATTCATCCATCCGCTCGGTAAAGAGGTTGCCGTAATGGGACTGGTTGTAGATGCAGGCATGGCTGCCCACGGTCTGCGTAGCCACGTGGTAGAAGAGGTCGTGCAGCGTGACGGAGGGGTTCTCCGTAATCTTCGACTGGAAGGCGCGGGTGAAGCCGTTGCTCAGATAGACATTAAGCTGCGGATCCTTCATATCGGCCTTGCTGGTCTCTGCACCGTTGGCCGCTGTCATGAAGAGTACCCCGTCGGTCCCTTCGCAATACGAGGCCACGGAGCCGGAGTAACAGGCCTCGATGACGCAGAAGAGTTTGCGGAATTTCTGGTTGGCTTTCATCTCGTGGATGGTCTCTAACAGCTGCTGAGCGGTCACGTTATAATTGCCGTAGTTGAGCAGGCCGTAGTCGCCATGGCCGCTCCAGAAGAGCAAGACGTTATCTCCTGCGGTGGTTGGAAGCACCTTGGGGGTGTGGCTCGTGGAGGTGCCTGAGAGGATATTCTTCAGGTCATAGGCACTGAGGTCGCTCATCTTGTAATCAACCTTTACATCGTCACCATAGAGGTTATTGCCATCGGGGGTCACCTTAATCACTCCTGGGTAGCTATTATAGTCATGGTAGGCAATGTCGTCCTCCATAATGAGGAGAATATGGTCGTCGTCATACCCCTGCTGCTTCAAGAGGCGGTACATAGCTAAGGCATCGGCCTGATGGCGGTAGTTGCTCCATCCGCTACTGGCCGCTACCACCACGGCGTAATGGTCTGTCAAGGGGGGATAGGTGATGTGGGTCTCTTCATCCTTGAGCTGCTGAATTACCTCCACCTGTGTGGACCACTCCTCGATACTCGACACGGTGCGGTCTGAGCCATCGGCTGAGAGGTACTCCAGCGTTACGCACCGACCATTGTGTATGCGCCAGTGGCGGTAGATGGAGCGGGTCACAGCACAGTGGAAACGCGAGTCGAAGGTGAGGTCGCTTGATACCCCCTCGATGTCAGGGTAATGGCCGGCTTGCAGCAGAGAGAAGAGCAGTCCGGCATTACCCTGCAGCCATCCTAGGGGGGCACTCTCGCGGCCATCCACCACCTTCTCCAGGTAACCGTTGAGTGTAGAGTGACGGGCCGGAAGTCCCAAATCATCGGTAGAATCGGCAAAAACAGCTGCCCCGTCGGCCTCCATGGCGGTCAGCGCATAGTAGAGCAGCGTGATGGCGTCAAAGAACTGCGCCTCGCCTTGGAGGGGCTCTTCACCAAACTTAGCTTGGTAACAGGGGGCAAAGCCCGACGACGGATTGGGGGCCACCTCCACCCCTTCATAGGTGTTTTTAATCTGGGCAATCTCCTCGTCGGTAAGGAACAGACCGGCACTGAACACACGGTAGAAATACAAGAATGCGGGCAATCCGCTCGCCTCCTTCAGCCTCGACAACTCAGCGTCGGCCTTTAACAGGTCATCAGCCCTTGAGGAGGCGAAGAAGAGGTAGGGAGCGTAGCTTTCGGCAGTAGCATCGTTGGAGGTTTCGCCCTCAATCCAACGACGGATGGCCTCCTCCACGGAGAGCTGACCGTTCAGTATGCCCACGTAGTCGGTGGAGAGGTAACGCTCCGTAGCCAGGTAACCAAACCATTGGCGGAAGGTGTCGCCATAACTATCGTCCGAAGCAATGAAAGCGACGCGATTGAACTGGCTATCACCCATCAGATCGCCATTGCGTAAAAGGGAGAACATCACCTCAGCCTGCATCACGTCGTTTTGCGTCAGGCAGTAAACATAGTTTTTGCTGGCATAGATGCGTTGGAACTCGGCATTGGCGGTCTCAGGCAGAATCAACGTTTTCTGGCTGTCCATGCAGTACTGGGCGGCCATAGAGGCCTTCCGGGCGTCTGCCGGACCAATGATAGCGACATATTGCTCATCATCGGTCACTCGTCTCAGTTGTGTCTCCAGGTCGGCAGATTCCTCATTGATCCACTCCAATTCCAAACGAACGGCCTTGTCCAACATCTGTTGAGCCTGAGTCATGATGGCCTCAGACCACTCAGCCAAGCGTTTCCACTGCGTTACCTTCTGAGGGGCATAGCAGACTGCCACCTTATACGAATGAATGGTCTGTTTTGACGAAGCCGAAAAGGATTCATCATCTGAACAGCCAAACCCTACAGCCAACAGGCAGAGGGCATAAATCCAGGATGTAAACTTATTGATTTTCATACGCTTTCTCTTTATTGATGGCTTCAGCCAAGTAACGTAAATAGTTATTGTTCCAGAAATCACGAGGCAGCTCTGTAGCCGTAGGATCACACCAAGCCGCAAAGATTCCCATGGGGTCCCAGCTCTGACTGAAGGTTATCTCGACAAACTCCGAGTCCAAGCCATAGCTGCTGCGAAGGGGGAGCTCTCTCTCTTTATCATACCATAGCTCTAAGCAGTGCTGCACCAGATTATCCATGTGCAAGACGACGGAGAAGGGAATATAGTCGTTCTGGTCGTTGCAGTCAATGTCCATGCCAATGGCTTGCTGCACGTGAAAATAATCGGTAAAGGCGTTATAGACGCCCAAGTTGGAACCGCCAGCCAACGGGTAGAAGGTGCAATAGGGGATCTCCTCCGTCTGATAGCTCTTCATGATGGAGGAGGTGAGTTTCCGTGCAGCCACCTGCATATTGAAGCCTTGATACCCCTCTGAGAGGTAGTGACGAGTCACCCGTTTGCCATCGGCATGGGCGGCAAAGCCCGCTTCGAAGCCCGCAGCAGCCTCCTCGGTCAAGGGCTCGCCCGGCATGGCCATGATCAATTCTGCCGGTTGGTCGCTCACCATGGCTCCGGTCAGGTAGCCTGCGCCGTAGCGGTTGAGCTTGGCTGTGGCCATCCATTCAGGCACCTGCTGCCCATCGCTCTCCAGCAGCAGCACGCTGCCCCCCTCACCCGGGTGTGGCAGTGTGGAGGCAATGGCTGCATATTCTGATGAGGCCAGCAGGATAAGCATCCGGCCAGCGGCCTCAGCATCCAGCATCTCGGCCATCAGTTTATACTGCGACTCAGCCTCACCGACCGTGGCACTCAGTATGATGTAGAGGTCGAGGTCATGACCGTAAGCAAATGCCGAAGTGGCGTTGAGAATCATGTCGTTGTACCCATTGTCGCCCACACCGCTGGTGGAGGTGAAGAGGAAAATGGCATCGCGTACGGGCTGCTCTACGGGTTGCTCGTCACTATCGGAACAGGCGATGCATACCAGGCAGACAAGCCATAGAATGGGTGGAAATCGTTTCATATCGTCAAAGGAATTAGAGATTTATGATGGGAGTCACCTCCCCCTTGAGGCAGGAGAAGTAGTATTGTTTGGGCGTAACGCCCATGGACTTAACAAAGTAGCGGTTGAAGGAGGAGAGCGAGTTGAAGCCACTCTGTTCGGCCACCGCGTCCATGTTCACCCGGTTAGAGAGCGCCATCGAATAGATCATTCGTCTAGCCGCCATCACGCGGTATCTGTTGATGTATTCATAAAAAGTGATATGCAGGTTGTTGTTGAAGTAGTCGGAGAGGTAGGTCTTGTTGGTGCCAATCGCTAAGGCCAGGTCGCCCAACGAGAGTTTGGGAATCAGGTAGGGCTTGTCATGCACCATGCAGTGGTTCAGTCGCTGAGCCAACAGCGTATCGCGGTTGTGTTCTCTGCCTGCCGGCTCCTGGCTGTCCGTTTGTCCCTCTGCAGCAGGCTCCATCTGCGGGTGGCCTTGCTCCGCGGCGGACTGCACCTCAACGGCGCATAGCGCTTCATGGTCTGTCTCGGCATCCAGGTCATTCCCTGTTCCTTCTACAGGCGCTGTTTCGGTCTCATGCGCTGCCTCCATCCTCTGGGCGTGGGTCCCTGACATGCGCTGCTTAAACAAGTCCGCTGCAAGTACCACCTTATGACGCCGCGAAAGCAAAAAGAGCGCAGTCCATATCAAGATGCTATAGAGGTCAAAGAGCGCTTCACTTAGCCAAGTGGTATGGTCGAAGGCATACATATAAATATAGTGGGTCAAGAAATAGACCAGGCACGCTATGGCCACCCATACCACGTCAATACGGTTCTGGTAGGAGTAGTTGAGGAAGAGCATGTGCTGATAGCGGAACGCAAAGAGCATCACCGCGATGAGGGTATAGAGTATCATCACGTTGGACACGGTAAAAGCACACCCCATCACCCAATCAGAGGGGTAAATCAGGAAAAGCGGCACAAAGAGCGCTTGAACGCAGAAGGCTCCCACTATCTTGGTCGTCGTGGAGAATCCTGGGCGAACAGCCTCTAAGAAATAGGCACAAACCAGAGGATAAACAAGCAGGTCGGCCACATTGACCAGGTTATCGAGATACTCGGAGTTCTTCCAGGGATTGACTAAGAAAATGGCATCTTTCAAGAAGCTGAAGGTAAGGTAAAGGGTGGATGCGAAGAGTAATTTCATCATCCGGTTGCGGCGCACAAAGGGGTACAGTATAAAGCACCAAAAAATAAAGAAGAGCGTCACCGCTCCCCGCATATAGTGGGCAAAAGCTTCGATTGTCAGCATAAAATCGTCCATAAGGAATCGCTTCGGTTCAGTGAGTAGTAATCTTTAAAATAGCGTACGTTTGTTGCAAAAGTAGTTAAAAGCCCCAAATAGTCCAAAACAATAAGAGGGTAAAAACAGCGCTTTGAACAAAAATTTAAAGCATTGACTGATTTTTATTTTTTCTGACCGATTTTACAGAAAAGAGATTTTGATACAGCTCCGAATATCTACAGCACAGAGAAAGAGCATGTACTAGCATGTTACACCAGAATCTAGCCTGCATTTTCGGTCAATGATTCAATTTTTCACCTTTAGCCTGTGGTTTCGTCTTCTTTGCGTTGCAAGCACGCAGCAGAATCGCTACATTTGTACAAGGAATCGTCCCCCACTGGATGAATAGATTTTGTACTAACTAAATAAAAAAACAACAACGATGAAAACAATGAAATCATGGACCTTGGGTCTGCTGACGTTTGTGATGTGTATGGGCCTGGCTGCATGTAGCAGCAGCAACGATGACCCTAATGAAGAAGGACTGACGCAAGAAGAGCTGGATGGCATGGTGGAGCTGCTCAACCTAAAGCTAAACCTCTGCCGGCTCAACGAGAAGGGCGAGCCCGTGGAAGCATCCTTCGGCAAGCCCTACAACGCCTCTAACCCCTCGGAACGTGTCTATTACACCCGGAGTGTATCCTCCGCCAAGAGCCGCTTTAAGCTGCTCTTTTCCAGCTCCACCCCCTGCTCTGCCGACGGCAACACCTACACCCTCCATAATAAGCAAGGCAGTGCCACGTTCGCCGAAGGCAACGGGCAGAACGGACTCTTGGCCACTGCCACCTTCAATGTACCCGGTCTGAAAGGCCTGGTGACCAAAATCTACTTTATCGATGTCAACCAAAAGGGCGTCAACAGCCTTGACAACAACAGCCTCACTCCGGGTACGCTGGTCTATTACCAAGACAAATGGGACCCGGCCTACATGATTACCTTAGGCAGATGGAGCAATCGGTCGGGGGAGAGCGACATCTTGCTCATGACGCCCTACATCATCCGCTACACCAAACCCACCACGTGGAGAGAACTGACCTTAAGCGACATCGGAGACAGCTCAGCATTGATAGATGTGGTTGAGAAATACAGTGAAAAAGAGTACGCCGACTTCTGCAACAACCTCCTGCTGCTACTGAGCACAGAAGAGTGGATGAATGAGGACGGCTACGAAACCACCAGTGACTTTGTGACGCACACCTACACCCAGTGGGATGGTAAAAGCTTCTTCGTTCAAGCCAGAGAAACATGGAATAGAGACCTGTTAGCTCCCCAGAATAAGTACCTGCTTTTCAGCCCCAACAACTACGCCGATCGCACCAAGCTCTACACCATGGAGAATAACCAACTGCCCGATGCCCTCAAGAAAGCCATCCCCGTGGCCAGCTTGATTGACGAAGCACAGCAGTTCGACCTGAAGTACCTGACGAAGTGAGCGCAGCGGTCAATTAAAAATTTAAAACGGCATGCCGGGCGCAATATTTTGCGCCCGGCATACCGCAACGTAACCCGCGTCAAGTGGGTGTATTCGGGCGGAAAATATTCCGCCCCTACAGGTGAATGATGTGAACAATTACCTGTAGGGGCGCTGAGCAAGAGAGAGCCATGAGGTTATAGTGACCAAACCACTCCTAATCTTTGCTGTATCTTGGGGCTGTTCAAAAGCTTTACTTTTTTATTTCAAGCGGGCTGATCAGTGGAAAATGCGAGGTATAGAACAAATTCCGGCGGTTTTTGTTCTATTTGAGCGATTACTGGGTCAACAGCCACGCTATAGTAACTCTAAGGTAAGTCTAAAGTAACTCAATAGTAAGTCTAAAGTAACACTAATCTGACTCTAATCTGGAATTAGAGTTTGATTAGAGTTTGATTAGAGAATGATTAGAGATTGATTAGAGGTTGAACGAAGCAGCTTGGGAAGGAGAAAATCCTACTTGTTGGGAATTTTCCTTCATGCAACAATTAACAGTTACTGATGTGGATGCACACATTTCGACCATCTGGAGTGAGAATCTGACCCGGCGCTCAAGATAGATGGAGTGAAGTTAGCCTTTCAACGGCACAAAAAAGAGAGCGAGGAAACTCCTTGATTTGAAAGGAATTTCCTCGCTCTAGTTGTTGCGGAGGCCTGACTCGAACAGACGACCTTTGGGTTATGAGCCCAACGAGCTACCAACTGCTCCACTCCGCGATGTTTCTTGTTTGCGGGTGCAAAGGTACGGCTATTTTTTGATTCTGCAAATTTTTTGCGATATTTTTTTGTTTTTTCTTGGCCATACCGCAAAAAAACACTACTTTTGCTCAAATTATTAGCGATTGTGCAATGACAGTATCCAAAACAAGAGCCAAACTGGTGGACGTAGCCCGGCAACTGTTCGCCAAAATGGGCGTGGAAAACACGACCATGAACGACATTGCCCTAGCCTCAAAAAAGGGCCGACGGACCCTCTACACCTATTTCAACAGCAAGGAAGAGATTTACGAAGCTGTGGTGGAATCGGAGCTCGACCTCCTCTCAGAAACGATGAAGAGCGTGGCCGCAAAAAAGGCGGAGCCGGGTCCCAAGCTGATGGAAATGATCTATACCCACCTGGACACGGTGAAAGAGATTGTCTATCGTAACGGCACGATGAGAGCCAACTTCTTCCGCGACATCTGGCAAGTAGAGAAGGTACGCAAGCAGTTCGACAACACAGAGATTCAACTCTTCAAGTCGGTGCTGCAGGAAGGGGTGGACAGCGGAGTGTTCCAGATTGACGACCTGGAAATTACGGCACAAATCATTCACTACTGTGTAAAGGGCATCGAGGC
>CAMCUZ010000060.1 GCA_945879145.1 uncultured Mediterranea sp. | reverse complement strand
CCGCCTTTACGGCTGAGATTTTATATAAGAAAATTATATCATGAAGACAATCTGCAAAAAGATGATGATGCTGGCAGCAGCCACGTTGCCGCTTCTCTCGTGTACAACGCCTGCTCCTCAGGCACAAGAAGAACTGCTCGATGCTGCAGTCTATGAGGCGCTGCCTTTCGACATGCCCAAGGTTATTCAACCCTCCTTTGCTGACAACCAAGCCTCTATCGTTGACTTTGGAGCTAAGGGAGATGGCGTAACGCTCAATACAGAAGCCTTCAACAATGCCATCAAGGCTGTGAACGAGAAGGGTGGAGGACGTGTAGTTGTCCCTGCCGGAGTCTGGCTGACTGGACCTATCCAACTCTTGAGTAACGTCAATCTGCATACCGAAAAGAATGCCTTGGTGGTCTTTACCGACGATTTTAGTGCATATCCTATCATAGAGACCTCGTTCGAGGGACTGGAAACCCGCCGTTGCCAATCTCCTCTTTGGGCACGTGGCCAAGAGAATATTGCCATCACGGGCGAGGGAATCTTCGACGGACGTGGTGACAGCTGGCGTCCTGTCAAGAAGAGCAAACTCACTGAGGCTCAGTGGAAGAGTCAGCTCAAGAAAGGCGGTGTGGTAGAAAACGATGTTTGGTACCCCAATGCTGGTTCTCTGAAGGGTGCCAATGCCTGCAAGAACTTCAATGTGCCCGAAGGCATCGAGACCGACGAAGAGTGGAACGAGATTCGTGCATGGCTGCGCCCTGTGCTACTCAGCTTCGTCAAGTGCAAGAAGGTGTTGCTTCAGGGTGTTACGTTCAAGAATTCGCCCTGCTGGTGTCTGCATCCCCTGTCGTGCGACCACATCACGCTCGACAATGTCAAGGTCTTCAATCCCTGGTATTCTCAGAACGGCGATGCCCTCGACCTGGAGTCGTGCAGTAATGCCTTGATTACCCGTTGCATCTTTGATGCGGGCGACGATGCCATCTGTATCAAGTCGGGTAAGGATGCTGACGGTCGCCGTCGTGGTGAGCCCTGCCAGAACGTGATTGTAACCGACAACATCGTACTCCATGGTCATGGAGGTTTTGTAGTAGGTAGTGAGATGTCGGGTGGTGTGAAGAATATCTACGTATCCAACTGCACCTTCCTCGGTACCGATGTAGGTCTTCGCTTCAAGAGTACCCGTGGTCGTGGTGGCGTGGTAGAAAACATCTACATCAATCGCATCAACATGATTGACATTCCCCACGAACCCCTGCTTTTCGACCTTTTCTATGGTGGAAAGGGTGCAGGAGAAGAGACCGAAGAGGAGATTGCAGAGCGTATGAAGGCCAATATCCCTCCCGTAACCGAAGAGACCCCTGCCTTCCGCAACATCCACATCAGCGATGTGGTCTGCAAAGGTGCCGGGCGCGCCATGTTCTTCAACGGATTGCCTGAGATGCCGATTGACAACGTCAGTGTGAAGGATGTGGTCATTAGCCAGGCCAAAGAGGGTATTGTCATCAGCCAAGCCAAGGACGTGACCATTGACAACGTGCGCATTGAGGCCAAGAAGGGTGAGAACCTCGTCATTCGCAATGCCTACAACGTGATGGTGAACGGACAGGAATACAACAACGAAACCTCAAAATCGCAACCTATAGCATTGTAGTCCAATACACTCGCCAACAGACGAAGTATAGAAAGGATGATGAATTAACCCATGAAAAGAAGAGCTTTGCTTTCTCTCTGCTGTGTCATGACTTCACTGCTCATGGCACAGCAGGTTGCACATAGAGAGGTCACCTTCGAGGTGACGAATCCATATCATCAGCCGCAGACCGATGCGCCGGTGGTCATCAACCTGCATACGCTGAAGCTGAAGTTTCATCCTGCAAGTGCTGTGGTGACCTGTGATGGGGAAGAGATCCCTTCACAGCTCGACGACTTGAATCGCGATGGAGTGGTCGATGAACTGGCTTGGGTCATGGATATTCCGGCTCAGCATACTAAGCAGCTGACCGTCAGCTTCTCCTCCGAGCAGAAGCAGCCCCATTATCCTGCGCGCACCTTTGCGCAGATGCTGATACGCGATGGCAAGAAGAACAAGCACGCTCAGGCTGAGAGTATCACCGTGCCTGGTACAGCCAATGTCTATAACCTGATTTATGGTCACGGCCCCATGATGGAGTCGGAATGGGTAGGCTACCGTATCTACTTCAACCAGAAACAGACCCTTGACCCCTACGGCAAGTTCCGTAAACGGCTCGAACTGGAGGCCTGCAGCTTCTATCCTTCAGACAAACAGCTGGCCGCAGGCTTTGGTGACGATGTGTTGATGGTAGGCAACAGCTGTGGTATAGGAGCTCTCAAGGGTTGGGATGGTACGCAGGCCACCCATATTGAACCCATTGCTTCGCGTACCGAACGTGTAGTAACCTATGGACCGGTGCGTGCCATCTTGGAGGTGGAGGTCAAGCAGTGGAACTATCAAGGTGACCCCATCGACATGATTCAGCGCTACACCCTCTATGCCGGACACCGTGACCTTCAGATAGAGTGCTTCTTCGCCACTCCGCTGCAAGAACAGACCTTTGCCACCGGTGTGCAACGCATTATGGGCACAGAGACCGTGATGGAGAGCGACCACGAAGGATTGGTAGGTAGCTGGGGACGTCATTGGCCGGTGACCGACACCGTGAAGTATGCCAAAGAGACCATTGGCATAGCCACCTATATCCCTCAGTCCTATATCCGTAAGGAGGTGAGCGACAAGGACAACTACCTCTACTTGATGGCCGCACCTCAGGCACAGCATTTCCATTACTACACGATGTTTACTTCGCGCAAGGAGGAGTTTGGTTACCCCGATGCAGCCTCCTGGTTTGCCTACATGAAGGAGTGGAAGGCGCAGTTGCAGCATCCGCTGCAGGTCAAGAGAAAACGTTGATGTGGCTTAGGTAGATAAGCCGTTTCAATCGTATCAAAGAAAAAAAAACGTCTATTTATGAAACATTCACTGCTTATTATCCTGCTTGCCTGCACCTCCCTGGGTGTTCTGGCGCAAGAAAACAACTATGTCTCTGAGGTCTGGTGTCCCGACCTGGGCAATGGTAAGTACAAGAACCCTGTGCTTTACGCCGACTACAGCGACCCCGACGCCATTCGTGTGGGGGATGATTACTATCTTACCTCCAGTAGTTTCGGCTGTCTGCCCGGATTGCAGATCCTCCACAGTAAGGATTTGGTCAACTGGCATATCCTTGGTGCCGCTATCCCCACGACGGTTCCTCCTGTTGAGACCCCTGAACGTCCGGAGCATGGTAACCGCGTATGGGCACCCTCCATCCGCTTTCACAACGGTACCTATTACATTTTCTGGGGCGACCCTGACCAAGGCGTCTTTGTAGTTCGTGCCGCTCATCCCGAAGGGCCTTGGAGTGAACCCCTGCTTATTAAAGAGGGCAAAGGCCTTATCGATGCCTGTCCGCTGTGGGACGATGACGGCTGTGTCTATCTTGTTCATGCCTACGCCGGTAGTCGTGCACAGCTGAAGAGTGTCATTGCCATCTGCGAGCTCGACTCCGCTTGTACCCGTGCCCTTACTCCCTCACGCATTGTATTCGACGGCCATGAGGAGCACGAGACTTGCGAAGGCCCCAAGTTCTATAAGCGCAACGGCTACTACTACATCTTCCATCCCGCAGGCGGTGTACCCACCGGTTGGCAGGTGGTGCAACGCTCCAAGAACGTCTATGGCCCCTACGAATGGCGTACCGTGCTGGCTCAGGGCAAGAGCAACGTCAACGGCCCGCACCAGGGCGCTTGGGTGACCACGCAGACGGGCGAAGATTGGTTCCTCCATTTCCAGGATGTAGGAGCTTATGGTCGTCTGGTGCACCTGCAGCCTATGACGTGGAATGAAGACTGGCCTGTGATGGGAGTAGATAAAGATGGTGACGGCTGTGGAGAACCTGTGCAGACCTATCGTAAGCCCAATGTAGGAGCCACCTACCCCCGCTGCACGCCCCAAGAGAGTGACGAGTTCGACCACTTCACTCTGCAGCCCCAATGGCAATGGCAGGCCAACATCAACGAGAAGTGGGCTTGGTATGCTGGAGATAAAGGCTTCGTGCGCCTCTACTCTTATCCGGTTCCGGCCGATTACAAAAACCTGTGGGATGTAGCCAATATCCTGTTGCAGAAGAGTCCTGCTCCTCATTTCACGGCCACGATGAAGCTCACCTTTACGCCTGATAAGCGCTATATAGGCGAACGTACAGGCTTGTTGGTCATGGGATTAGACTATGCAGGACTTATACTGGAGAAGAGCGACAACGGTATCCACCTCATGCAAGTAAGTTGCAAAGAAGCGAAGCTTGGCACCCCCGAGATCTCTCATGCCACCGTCCAACTCACCGATATGCCAGCCTCAGAAGCTGCCAAGGTGGCCAAAGCCACCGATACCGACCGCACCACCGTCTGGCTTCGAGCTCGTTTCACCGATACGGGCAAGAAAATCCAAAAGAGCGAAGGTAGCCATGATCAGATGATTCTTTGTCATTTCAGTTATAGCTTGGATGGTAAGAAATACCAGCCTCTGGGCGAGCCCTTCCAGGTGCGCGAGGGACAATGGATTGGCGCCAAGGTAGGTACCTTCTGTACCCGTCCCGCTATCAAACGCAACGATGGAGGTTGGGCCGATGTGGATTGGTTCCGCATCAGCAAATAACGACTACAGATCAGCTAGAGGCGGAGTAAAATTCCGCCTCTACTTGTCTGAATCGAAAAAAACAACTACCTTTGTCGGTCGAAACAAATACTTTATTCAAATGAAGAAACTCGTTATTTTCGATCTCGATGGCACCCTGCTCAACACCATTGCCGACTTAGCACAAAGTACGAACTATGCCCTCCAAACTCTGGGTTATCCTACCCATGATACGGCAGCCTATCGCTTCATGGTGGGTAATGGCATCAACAAACTCTTTGAGCGCGCCCTTCCCGAGGGAGAGAAGAACGAGGCCAATGTGCTCCGTGTACGGACCGCCTTTATACCTTATTATAACCAGCACAATGCCGACTTAAGCACCCCTTACGAAGGCATTCCCCAACTGCTCGACACGTTGCAGCAACATGGTCTGCTGTTGGCCGTAGCGTCCAACAAGTATCAAGCTGCCACCGAGCAACTCATTGCCCACTATTTTCCCACCATCCATTTTTCGCTTGTGTTAGGCCAGCGCGAAGGTATTCCTACCAAGCCCGACCCTTCCATAGTCCATCAAATCCTGGCAACCACAGGCGTTGAGGCTGCTGATGTGCTCTATGTAGGTGACTCAGGAGTGGATATGCAGACAGCAGCCAATGCCGGAGTGACGGCTTGCGGAGTGACGTGGGGCTTTCGTCCCCGTGCCGAGCTGGAACAGTTCACGCCGCAGCATCTTGTCGATTTTCCCGATGAAATCGGCAAAATCGCACTCCAACAGTAGAAAAATCAGCCCTTTCATCAAAAATCACACACCTTAAAACAAATATTCCACATTGCAGTAAGTATATTACAATACTTTTGCAGCGTGGAAATTAACATTGTGTTCGTACACAATTAAGCATTCTCATGAAAACACTTTAATAATTTAAAATAGATATGCAAAGAATGTCTAAAAAGATGAAAAACATGCGCCATGCGTTACTATTCTTCTTAGTAACGATGATATCGCTCAGCGTATCAGCGCAGAATGTAACCGTAAAAGGTACCGTGACAGACAAGACAGGAGAGACCGTAATCGGTGCTTCTGTAGTAGAGAAAGGGAATACCAGTAATGGAACCATCACCGACATCGATGGTAACTATACGCTGAGCGTTCCGTCGAAAGCCACCTTGGTCTTCTCGTACGTTGGTATGACTACGCAAGAGGCCGCCGTCAAGGGGCAGACAGTGATTAACATCGTGATGAGCGAAGATTCACAGGCTCTGGAAGAGGTTGTGGTCATCGGTTACGGCTCGGTGAAGAAGAAAGACTTGACCGGTTCGGTAGCCACCGTCAACTCTGAAGTGCTGGCCGCTGTACCTGTAGCCAGCGCCACCGAGGCATTGACCGGTAAGATGGCTGGTGTGCAGATTACGACCACCGAAGGTAGCCCCGATGCTGAAATGAAGATTCGTGTGCGTGGTGGTGGTTCAATCACCGGCGACAACACGCCTCTCTTCATCGTCGATGGTTTCCCCGTTGAGTCTATCAGCGATATCCCCGCCAGCGACATCGAAGACATGACCGTACTGAAGGATGCCTCTTCAACGGCCATCTACGGTAGCCGCGGTGCCAACGGTGTAATCCTCGTGACCACCAAGAGTGGTAAAGAGGGTAAGGTGAACGTAAGCTACAATGCCTACTACAGCTGGAAGAAAATTGCCAAGACCCTCGACGTGCTCAGCGCAAGCGACTACGCCAAGTGGCAGTATGAGTTGGCGCTGCTGAAGAGCAACGGCAAGGATCTCAGTTCGTACGAGGATTACTTCGGTAAGTATGCTGACATCGACCTTTATAATGGAATCGCTCAGAACGACTGGCAGGACCTCACCTTTGGCCGTACGGGTCATACTTTCAACCATAACCTCAGCATCACCGGTGGTTCAGACAAGGTGAAATACTCGTTCAACTATGCCCACATGAACGACAAGGCCATCATGGAGGGATCGAGCTATAAACGTGACAACTTCAGCTTGAAGCTGAATACCAAACCCACTAAGAACACGACGGTGGATTTCACCATTCGTTACGCTGAAACCGACGTACGCGGTGGTGGTGCCAACGACGTAAGTTCAACCTACGATTCAGATAAACGTCTGAAGTACTCTGTGATCTATACTCCCATCCCCTTGAAGAACCTTGATTCTTCAGCCGGCTCAGCTGACGATGACTTGGGTAACCTCTACGATCCCTTGGTATCTATCACAGACAATGACCGTACACAGGAGCGCAAGACCTTCAATATGGCTGGTAGCTTTGGTTGGGAAATCTTCAAGAACTTCAAGGTGAAGGCCGAACTGGGTTACGATGATTACCGTAACAACGACCAACGCTTCTGGGGTACAACCACCTATTACATTAAGAACGTGCCCTCAGCAGAGAATCAGGGTCTGCCCGCTATCCAACTGCAGGATACTAAACGTCACAAATTCCGTAGCACGAATACGGTAAGCTACGATTTTTCAAAGGTATTAAATAACGATAAGCACCACCTCAACGCCTTGATTGGTCATGAGTGGATTGTAACCAAGAGCTCTAAACTGACCAACATCGTACACGGCTTCCCTGAAAGCTTCACTGCCGATCAGGCTTGGAAGCTTACCTCGATGGGTACTCCTTATAATATTGACAACTATCTCAACCCCGATGACAAGCTGCTCTCTTTCTTTGGTCGTGTGAACTACGACTTCGAGAGCAAATACTTGCTGAGCGCTACGTTCCGTGCCGACGGTTCATCGAAGTTCTCCGAAGGCAATCAGTGGGGTTACTTCCCCTCAGCTGCTCTGGCATGGCGTATTTCTTCAGAACCCTTTATGGAATCTACGAGCGAATGGCTGGATGACCTGAAGCTGCGTTTGAGCTATGGTACTGCCGGTAACAACAACATCCCCTCGGGACAGATGGTACAGACCTACGCCAACTCGGCTACCACTTGGATTAACGGCTTCAGCAACTACTGGGCTCCCTCAAAGACCATGGCCAACCCCGACCTGAAGTGGGAGACCACCATCACGCGTAACCTCGGTTTGGATTTCACTATCCTCGGCGGCAAGCTGAACGGTAGTATCGAAGCCTACCTGAATACCACGAAGGACCTGCTCATCCAGTTCCCTGTAGGTGGTACCGGTTACGATAACCAGTATCGCAACATGGGTAAGACGGAGAATAAGGGTATCGAGGCCACCATCAACTGGACGGCTGTCAATAAGAAGAACTGGGGCTTGAACTTCAGCGCCAACATCGGTTTCAACAAGAATAAGATTAAGGACCTTGGCATCATGGACGACTTTGGTGCAGAAACCTACTGGGCATCATCTGAAATTGGTAACGACTTCTGGATTGCCCGTGGTGGTTCTGTAGGCCAGATGTATGGTTACAAATCAGCTGGTCGCTACGAAGTCAGCGATTTCGAGGGTTACGATGCAAACACGAATACTTGGATTCTGAAAGAGGGGGTGGCTGATGCTACAGCAGCTGTTGGTCGTGTACGTCCTGGTACGATGAAAATCCAAGATCTCAGCGGTAAGGATGGTACGCCCGACGGTGTAATTGACGCCAACGATAAAACCATTATTGGTGATGCTAATCCCGATGCAACGGGTGGTTTCAGCATCAACGCTCGCGCCTACGGCTTCGACCTGAGTGCAAACTTTAACTTCAGTATCGGCAACGATGTGTATAACGCCAACAAGATTGAGTTCACCTCAACGGGTAAGTACCAGTACCGCAACATGATTGCCGACATGGCTGATGGTAGCCGTTGGACTAACCTCAATGCTGATGGTACCCTCTGCAACGACCCAGTCAAGCTGGCTGAGATGAATGCCAACACCACGATGTGGTCACCCTATACCGACCGTATGGTCTTCACTGATTGGGCTGTAGAAGATGGTTCATTCCTCCGTCTGAACACGTTGACCCTGGGCTACACCCTGCCCACTGAGCTGTTGAAGAAGGCTATGATCAAGAGCCTGCGCTTCTATGTGACTGCTTACAACGTATTTTGCCTCACGAGCTACTCCGGCTACGATCCTGAAGTATCTTCTATTCGCAGAACCAACTTGACTCCGGGTGTGGACTACTCTGCTTATCCTAAGAGCCGTCAGTTCGTAGTAGGTGTTAACTTGAATTTCTAATCTTCTATAATACAAATAACAGATATGAAAAAATTAATCTATATATCCCTTCTCTCCATGTCGATGGTTGGCGGACTGACCAGCTGCGACCTGGAAGCTCCCAGCAAATCGTCACTCGACGCGCAGGTTATCTTTTCTACTCCTTCGCTGGCCGAAGCTGCCGTGATGGGTATCCACCAATCTTTTGGTGAAACCAACTCCTACCGTGGACGTTTCATTCCTTACTACGGCTTGAACACCGACTTGGAGTGGATTAACGGTATGGACGTCACCAAGATGCCAGATGGTGGTAAGTACGACTTAGGCTCGTATGCCGCTACGCCGGTCAACAGCCAGATGAACAACACGACCAATGCCTATGCAAAGTTTTATGAAGGTATTGAGCGTGCTAACCAGGCCATTGCCGGTCTGCGTTCTTATGGTAATGTGGAGAGCAACCCTGAATTAGCACAACTGCTGGGCGAAGCGCTGACGTTGCGCGCTGTCATCTACCTCGACCTCATTAAGGGGTGGGGTGACGTACCTGCCCGCTTTGAACCTATTTCTACGGAAACCATGTATCTGGGCCGTACCGACCGCGATGAGATTTACAAGCAGTTGCTGGCTGACCTGCTCGAAGCCGAGAACTATTGTGCTTGGCCAAATGGCTCTGCCGTTACCAAGAGCGTGGAGCGTGTGAGCAAAGCCTTTGTAAAGGGTCTGCGTGCTCGTATTGCCCTCTATGCCGGTGGTTACAGCCAGCGTGCTGATGGTGTACGTCTGAGTAACGACCCTGAACTCTCTCAGGCCAATATGTATAAGATTGCCAAGGATGAGTGCTTGAGCATCATCAATCAGGGCTGCAACACCTTGGGTGACTTCAAGGACAACTTCACCAACCTCTGCAAGGATATCGTAAAGGCTGGTGGCGAGTCAATCTTCGAGATTCCCTTTAGCGACGGTCGTGGCCGTGTGCTCTATACTTTTGGCGTAAAGCACAATGCAAAAGACCAATATACACAACAGGCACAGGGTGGTGTGAATGGCCCGCTGCCCACGCTTTTCTACGACTATGATGTGGACGATATCCGCCGCGACATTACTTGCGTACCTTATGACTGGAGCAAGGAATTGGTGGACGGCCGTGCCAAGCAGCAGCTGCGCTCACTCAACAAGTGGTGCTTTGGTAAGCTGCGTTACGAGTGGATGAACCGTATCGTGACTTCGACCAACGACGATGGCGTGAACTGGCAGTACTTGCGTCTGGCTGATGTCTATCTGATGGCAGCAGAGGCTATCAACGAGTTGGAAGGTGCAACTGCCGCGGCTCCCTATCTGAAGCCTATCCTTGACCGTGCCTTGCCCGCAGCCAAGGTAACTGCTTACATGAGCGCTGCTACGGCCAGCAAGACAGCTTTCTTCAACGCTATTGTGGATCAGCGTGCATTCGAGCTGGCTGGCGAAATGTTGCGCAAGGCTGACCTGATTCGTTGGAACTTGTTGAGCAGTAAGTTGGCTGAGGCCAAGCAGAAGATGATTGATCTGCGTACCCGTACTGGTGCTTATGCTGACCTGCCCAAGAAGATTTACTACACCTACGAAGAGGATGGAGAGACGCTGAAGTTCTACGGCTTGAACCATGGTGATACTGATGAAAATGGTGCCATGCTGACCGGTTGGGACAGCACCGACTGGATTACCGAAACCAAGCTGGAAGATAAGACTGTGAACGCCCTCTATACTCAGGATCCCGACCAGAACCAGTTCTGGCCTATCTGGCAGACCTTTATTGACAGCAGCAACGGAATGCTGACCAACGATTAATACTAAACACATAACAATATCGCATAGATTATGAAATTGAATAAATATATCTGCATGTTGGGGCTCGCAACGATGGCCCTAACTACCGCATGCGACGACCAAAGCGACTTGGTGACCGAGATCGATTACAGCCGTCTGTTTGCGCCCATCAATCTGGAAGCCAAGGTGACCAATCAGGTGAATGTACGACTGAACTGGAGCGCTGTGAATGGAGCAACCAGCTACGTTGTAGAGTTTTACGAAGATACCGATCAGGTGACTGATAGCGAAGAGAATGATAGTGAAGTACTCGACTATTCCGGTACACCGGTAAAAAGCCTGTCCGACGTCACTGCAGAGCAGTTGCCTATCGTGGTAAAGGGCTTTGAGAGCGAAACCAAATACCTGGTGCGCGTCATGGCCAAGGGTGAGAAGACTGACTCGAAATGGAGCGGAACCCGTTTCAAGACGAGCGCTGAGCAGATTATGGCAGAAGTGCTTCCCGAAGAGTTGACAGCCACTTCCGTAGTACTCCGCTGGACTGCTGGAGAAGCTGCAGAGAAGATTGTCATCACTCCGGGTGATATCGAGCATCAGGTAACTGCTGACGAAATTGCTGCAGGTGCTGCTACAATTACTGGTCTTACTCCTGAAACTGAGTACGCAGCTAAGCTTCTGAAGAGTAACGGCAAGAGCCGCGGTTCGGTAACCTTCGAAACCTTGATTGACCTGGGTGGTGCTATCGGCGTTTACCCAGAAGACGACTGGACAACGCTCCTGAGTGAGGCTGAAGAGGGAACCATCTTTGCCTTCTTCCCCGGTAAGTACAGCATGCCGCTCGATGAGAATGGTAAGGTAGGCAAGCTGGCTCTGACCAAGAGCATCAGCATCAAGGCTGTTCGTCCCAACGACCGTCCGGTAATCAATGGTTCGTTCCAGCTTAAGGCAGGGGCTTCTCTGATTAACCTGAAGCAGGTGATTCTCGACGGTACGGGCACCGACGGTAGCCAGGCCTTCGACTACAAGGATGCAGGTACTTATGCCGGTTTGGAATTTGACGACTGCGAAATCCGTAGCTACGGCAAGGGTGTATTCTACATCAACGTAGCCGCTCAGCTCGACCACATCACCATCAACAACTCCCTTATCCACGATATCGTGTGCGATGGTGGCGATATGTTCGACTGCCGCTCGGGTGCTTACAACAGCTTCATGCTGACCAACAGCACCGTATGGAACAGCTGCGCAGAGCGCGACTTTGTTCGTATGGACGATAAGTCAAGCGACTTTGCCGGTGTATCTCCTGTCATCACCATCAGCAACAACACCCTGGTAGGCGTAAGCAATAACGCTGGTAAGCGTATCCTCTACGTTCGCTTCAAGGGCAATAGCATCACCTTCACCAACAACATCGTAGCCTCTACGCTGGCCAACTTCTCTAATCAGAAGAACACCGCTGTTCCCACCTTCGGTAAGAACGTCTATTTCGAGGCTACTGGCCTTTCTAAGGCTGGCGCAAATGCCAATGCCCTTTGGGTGGACGACAAGGCTACCGAGGCTGACCCGAAGTTTAAGGATGCTTCCAAAGGCGACTTCACGGTAGGTAACGAGAACGTGACCGTTGGTGACCCTCGCTGGTTGCAATAAAGGTTTCAATAAGTCATAACTGCAACAAAAAGGCTGTGCTCAATGAGGGCACAGTCTTTTTTTTCGGGTTTTATCCAGAATCTGAAATGAAACTTTAAATATTTTTAATATTTAATTGAGCTAGAAAACGCTCTCATACTCTTCGAATATGACTACTTATCTGAAAAATTAACGAGGTGCTAATGGCATGCGAATGGTTAATTAGTACACTACTTACTGGCGAAAACGGAGCATACCCACCCACTAAGAGCGGTTCAATCATGTAGAACGGAAAAATATTAAGCGTCAGACCAATTCAGGCTCAGCGATAATCTGGAGATTAAGGCATCGCTCAATCTTGGAGAGTGTTTCGAGGGATAGGTTCTCCTGTCCCTTGAGCACCTTGGAGACATACTGCTGGCTGCATCCCATCAGTTCTGAAAGCTGTTTCTGGGGCATGTGCCGTTCTTCCATCCTTTCGAGCATCATCATGGCTATCTGCTGCGAATAGCGAAGCCATGGCTTGTTAGCCATGCGCCATTCGGCATTCTCATGCCACTTTGACGGTGTGGAAGGCTGGTGTTCCTTTAGTTTTGAAACGATTTCATTGG
This sequence comes from uncultured Mediterranea sp., assembly GCA_945879145.1. Classification (GTDB taxonomy): domain Bacteria; phylum Bacteroidota; class Bacteroidia; order Bacteroidales; family Bacteroidaceae; genus Bacteroides. The sequence continues at coordinate 445 of CAMCUZ010000060.1, read as the reverse complement.
CAGTTCTCATAGTCACCTCCTTTTCTATTTAAGTTCATTTAGATAGTCCACAAAGGAATCCTTATCAGCAATGTCATTGTCAAGCAGGAAACGGCGCACCTTCTCCATCCGGGCCAACTCTACCAGCGTATGCTCACGTTCCTGCATGGTACGTGTCAGCTTGATGGCATAGATGCGCAGCCAAGAGGCGTGTCGAGGCGTAATCTAGGCAGTCATCGTACCGGACAGCCCAAAGGCGTTCGTTTTCAGGTAATGAGTTGGCAACCGTCCAAATTGCCGTGGTCTGCATCGCTTTGCTTGTTTGGGAAACTCTTACGGTACAAAGGTATGAAACATATTCAGACTGAAAGGATCATTCCAAAAATTTTTTTAGTCAGAATATTGAGCAATCATCCTTATGCAGTCTTGGTTGGAAGCAATTAACGAACAAGGAAGCCACGGTAAA
>CAMCUZ010000059.1 GCA_945879145.1 uncultured Mediterranea sp. | reverse complement strand
CGACAAGAGCAAATGAAACAATATATTACGGCGCTGGTGCTCCTGCTGTGGGGCACCTTAAGTGCTATGCCCGTTAATCCCATCAAGGAGGGCAACATGATCTCTGGCCACGTGGTCGAGAAACACAGTGAGGAGAATATTCCCTATGCCACCATCTTGATTGTGGGTACCGACAAGGGAACCATATCCAACGAGGTGGGGCAGTTTGAGTTCCGAAACCTGAAGCCGGGACGCTACACCCTACGTGTATCGGCCATCGGCTACAAAACACAAGAGAAGAGCGTAGAGGTCAATACCCAATACACCACACTGCTCCACTTCCAACTGGAGGAGGAGAGCTATATGACCGACGAGGTAGTGGTCTCGGCTAACCGCAACGAAGTGAAGCGACACGATGCACCGGTAGTAGTCAACGTAATGAGCGCCAAACTCTTCGAGATGGTCAACTCCGCCGACTTGGCCAAGACACTCAACTTCCAGAGTGGACTGCGCGTGGAGAACAACTGCCAGAACTGCGGTTTTCCACAGGTACGCATCAATGGCTTGGATGGACCCTACTCGCAGATCCTCATCAATAGCCGCCCTATCATCAGCGCTCTGAGCGGGGTGTATGGACTGGAGCAGATACCCACCAACATGATTGAACGCGTAGAGGTGGTGCGCGGAGGTGGGTCGGCCCTCTTCGGCGCCAATGCCGTTGGAGGTACGATCAACATCATCACCAAAGACCCCATCAACAATTCCTTCCAGTTTGGCTCTACGCTCTCCACTACGGATGAATGGAGCTGGGAGCAGGTGATGAACGGCAATGTCTCGCTGGTGGCAAAAGACAACTCCTACGGCATTGCACTCTATGAGACCTACCGCAACCGTAACCCCTACGACCGCGATGGCGACGGTTTCTCTGAACTAGGCAAGCTCAACATGAATACTTTCGGCTTTAGGGCGTACTATCGACCCACCCACTTTAGTCGCATCAACTTGGAGTACCACACCACCAACGAACTGCGCCGTGGGGGAAATAAGTTCGACCTGCAGCCCCACGAGACTGACATCACCGAGCAGACACGCCATGTCATCAACAGCGGCGGCATCAGCTACGACCTCTTCTGGAAAGAATACAAGCACAAACTCTCCTTTTATGGCTCCATGCAGCACACCGACCGCAACAGCTATTATGGTGCACAGCAGGACCCTAATGCCTACGGCAAGACCAAGGACATGACCTGGGTGGCAGGTGGCATGTACGTGGGCAATCTGCACCAATGTCTCTTTGCCCCCTCCTCGCTGACTGCAGGCCTAGAGTACCAAGACAATACGCTCCATGATGTCATGACCGGCTATCAACGCGACATGGAGCAGCAGGTGCGCATTGCGAGCCTCTTCCTGCAGAACGAATGGAAGATGCGCTACATCTCGCTGCTGGCTGGACTCCGCTTCGACAAGCACAACCTCATCGACCATCTGATTGTAAGTCCGCGCATCAATCTGCTTTGGAAACCCTCAGAAGCTCTGCAAGGCCGACTAACCTATTCTACAGGCTTCCGTGCGCCACAAGCCTACGATGAAGACCTGCACGTAACGGCCGTAGGTGGAGAGGGTGTACAAATCACCTTGGCTGATGGACTGAAGGAGGAGCGATCCAACAGCTACAGCGGTTCGATTGACTGGACCTTCCCGATGGGACATTGGCAGGGAAATCTTCTGATTGAGGGGTTCTACACCGACCTTCATCACGTCTTCGTGCTTCAAGACATCGGGCGCAACGACCAGGGATTCATGATTAAAGAGCGCCGCAACGGCAACGGTGCACGCGTCTATGGCATCAACCTCGATGCCAAGGTGGCACATGGTCGTGAGGCACAACTCCAATTAGGATTTACGGCACAGCAAAGCCGCTACACCCACGACGAAGCATGGACCGAAGTGGATGGCGTAGAGCTCACTACTCGTCGCATGCCCCGCACACCCAATTACTACGGTTACTTCACCTTCAGCTCTGCACCACTCAAGCGGTTTGATTTCTCGCTGTCGGGCACCTATACAGGCTCTATGATCGTGCCTCACTATGCCGGCTATATTGCTCAGGACGTGATGGAGAAGAGCAGTGATTTCTTCGACTTGAATCTGAAGTTGAACTATACCTTCATTCTGCATGACCACATCAACCTGCAGGTCAATGCGGGGGTGCAGAACCTTTTCAACAGCTTCCAGAAAGATTTGGATAAGGGCGAATACCGCGATGCAGGCTACTTCTATGGTCCCACACAGCCACGTACTATCTTCTTTGGAGTGAAGATTTCGGGTTAATCGTCTCGGGCAACAATTGATGGTATCGGCGGTAAAGGGCACGTCCCTTATTCGAAGCCAGATACTGCGAAAGCCATGTGTTGATACTATCCATCAGCGCATGGCTTTCTTTGCTGGTACCCCAGGCATAGAGCTGGGTGAAGCCAATGGCCACATGCAAATCCAACTGCGGCAAGCTGTCCACCATGGCAAATGCGGTCTGCTCATCGCATACGGCATAGTCGATGTCGCCGTGGGCCACGAGGAAGAGTAACTGCTCAGCGCCATAGCGCTCCACCTCTTCGATATAGATGGTATCGGCCATCTCGCTGGCCAGGTGATGAATGCGCATCAAGGCGGGTGAGCCCTTGACCAAGTGAATGCGTTTTTGAGCCAGATCAATCTGACTCTCTACAAAGCGGGCAGAGTCCTCAGCAGTCAGCGGCTTGCGTTGCACCAGCAGTTGGCGGTTGGTGAGTAGCGGTTGACTCAATAAGAGGGAATCACGAATAGCGGTGGTGACAGGAATACCTGCTGCAATCAAGTCATAGCGACCACGAGACAATCCGTCGAGCTGCTCACCAAACTCCAGCTGTGGCTGAATTTCGAGCGTGAGGTGATGGTCATGAGCAAAGGCCTTGACCAACTCAAAATGGAGCCCATTGATACTGTCCCCCTCGGCCTGCATGCTCAGGGGACCATAATCTGTCACCACATGTAGCACCCCCTCAGCAGCGATGGCATCATAGTCGCGCGGAGAGCCCATTACTATGGGGCTCATCTCTTTCTTGGCCAAAATCCAGGCAATGATGGTACCCGTAAGTACTAGAATCACAATACGGCCCATGCGACGGGCCAACGAAGAGGGGAGCTGCTTCATAAGCGGTTAATCATAAAAGTTCCACGAAAGGCCAATCTTCAGCACGCGCTGGTTGATGGGGTAGTGGGGAGCAAGGAAATAGTTAGGCTGCCCCATGCCGGCATTGACATGCGACATCATCACGAAGATACGTGTGCGCTTGAGGTGTAGATTGGCATAGACATCTACGATGGGGTAACCTCCAATCTCCACACGGTCCTCCTCCGACTGAAGATGAAACTGCTGGGTAGCAGGCATGTAGGCCGGTGCATAATAGCTGGTAAAGTAACGCACATCAGCACCCAGCTGTAGGGTCAGCACCTTCTTGGCCAGCTTCGTCAACAGGTAAAAGTTGTGGTAGAGCGAGAGGTCGGGCAGGGGGAGTACCTCCTCTTTGCTGCTCTTCTGCCAGGTCACCTCGTTGTCGAGATGGAAGATGCCCAGCTTGAAGTTTTGTGTCAGTGTGGCCGAGAGCACCTGCAGATTGCCCGTATATTGCGTGGGGTAAGCATCGCTGCCCAAGTAGGTGTAGTTCTTCAGATTCTCCACACCAGCCTTCAGGTTGGTACCCCAGCGTGCGATGTTCAGCTCTCCTTCGAGACGGGTACGCAACTCCTTCGCCATGTTCTCATTATCCCAGCTGAAGTGGTTGGAGTGGTAGTGGCGCAGGTAGAACGAGGGAAGCGTATTGCTAAAGGTGGCTCGAGCGATGAAGTTTACGGTATCTTTCCAGAGACGGAAATTTAGGTCCATGGCCCCCTTCACGCGGAATTGGCCAGCAGCCTTGCCAGCCACACCTACTTCACCATTCACGTTGTAGTGGAGCAGTGTACCTTCGCGCTTAGCCAGCTCACCACCAATATAGATTTCGTTCTCGGTATAGCGTTGACGCGGCATCAGCGTGGTAGTATCAACGTTCATCAGGTCGTAACGGCTTATCTTGTGTGTAGCGTAGGCCGTTAGACCGGCCTTGGCGTATTTGTTGAATCCCTCCAATAAGGCGATTCCAAAGGTGTTCTTCACGCTGAAGGCCAACGTAGAGTCGCGGCTCTGGTTGGGGTCGAGGTAAGCGTGGGGATAGAAGTCAGTAGGCTCGTTGTTGGCACGGAACTTATGGTTGACGCGCTCCAGCTGCAACGTATGGATAAAACTGGTTACGGGCACAAACTCTTCGCGGCGTATCGTGTCGTTTCGCACCTCGCCATCAGGCGTCTTGCGCTCTTTAATGTCAATCTGTTCTCTGTTGAATCCCAGTCGGTAACGCTGTGTGAAGTAGAGGTATGACACGTGATTGCGGTTGGCCGTCTGCTCCAGCTTCACGGGGATGTTGCTGGCTTCGTACTGCTTCTTGCCCTCAGCCATATTTTCGGGGTGGGTGATATACTGGTCGTCGGCAATACCACCATTCTCATTCATCTTCATGAAGTAGTGGTTGTAGATGGCTTGCATCTGATAGCGCTCACCGATATACGAAGCAAAGAGCCCCGCATTGAAATAGGAAGTGGACTGATTGGCATAGAATCCACGACCATAGAGGTAGTCGATGTTGAACCCAAAAGCCAAGCGCTTGTTGGCATTGACGGAGAAGTAAGACTTGAAGCGCTCCTCACCATTCAGCTTATCGCCTGCTTTATAATAGGTTAGATTTGTATAGGGCACGTTGCTGTTGGTAAAGTTGAACTCATTGGGGCGCACCAGGTAGCTGTCCAAAGGATTCAGGAAGATGTTGTTCCACTTGTCACGCCGTTCGAAGAAGAGACGTGAGAGTCGGGGAGAGCCCAAATTGCCCAGGTAGTTGTAGTGGCCCTTCATACCATCCACCAGGTTGCTGTTCTGGAAGTTGAGGTTCAAGGTGTCGGCAGGTACGATGGTGCGGTCACCCAGGGTTTCGCTCAGTCGCCATTGAAAGAGCTTCGGGGCCAGACTCTGAATCTCGGTATGGGTGCTGTCCTCCAGGTTATCGGGTTGGGTAGAGGGGTCAATCTGATTGCCAAACTGATCGCGGTCGGTAGTTCCAATGCGGTTGGGCATACGATTCTGCGCCACCAGACTAAGCGGGCAGAGCAGCAGGAGGAGCAGATAGGTCAGTCGTTTGTTGATCATAATTTCATCAATGTACTTTCAGGGTTCAGCAGATGGATTGGAGAGATCAGGAGGTAGAGAGGGCTATCTCACCGTCGTGGATGGTCAGATAGACAACCACAAAGACCTGTGTTTCGGGCACAGTGAGTGTGGCCTTGAAGCGGAAACCTTCGTCACTGACCCCTACAAAGTCCATGTCAGTCAGTACAGCTGTATTCAAGTAATCCTCCGGTAAAACGGTTCCAAACTGCTGTTTCTGAATATTTTTACCATAAATCATCTGCTTGCCTTGATAGACGCAGATGTAAATCACGTTGTCATAATATACGTTATCCACGGCCACTCCATTCTCGGTAAACGAGGTTCGGTTCACCTTCATAGTAGAGGGGTTGATGTGCACGTAGCCACGGTATCGGTTGCCTTGGTAAAAGATGATGCTGTCTTTCTTCACCACTTCGGGGGTAGAGGGGATGGCATCCACCTGCTTGCGGCTGAAGAAGAGGTGGTCGGCCACATCTTCTGATTTATAGAGCTTCACCAGGCCATCGTCATCGTTGGCATGAAACCAGAAGCTGTACTCCGACTGACGGTCAATTTTATAAGCCATCACACCGAAGGCATTGGTTATATAGATGGAGTCATGCACCACACGGAAGGTGGCTGGAGCATGCAGTGCATCGGGATAGTAAAGGGTGTCACCCTCCACCTTGACCCATGGCAAATCACTCTCTTCGTTGAGCCATACACCTTGGAGCAGTGCCTTGGCCGTAAGGTCCTCCTTCTGCTCTACAGGAGTCCGCGCCCCGCTACACGCCGTCAGCAGCAATCCTGCGGCAAAGGGCAGGGAGACGCTACGGACACCTTGCATCAAGCAGGTGGCCCATCGGGTAGGAGAGGATAGGGTATGCTTCATGACCTCTTCAGCTTAAAAACAGGGCGCTTCACTGAAGAGCATGCCCTTTTTATCCTTTTCGCTGAGCACCATCTCCTGCGGCGCCAAAGGCCAATCCACGTTGATGGTGGGGTCGTCAAACCGAATGCAAGCTTCGCTCTGCGGAGCGTAGGGCTGATCAACTTTATATAAGAAGATGGCCTCTTCGCTGAGCACACAGAAGCCGTGGGCAAAGCCGCGGGGGATGAAGAGCTGCCGCTTATTGCTCTCGCTCAGCTCCACACTGATATACTGACCGAAGGTGGGCGAGGAGCGGCGCAGATCGACCGCCACGTCAATCACGCGTCCCTTCAGCACACGCACCAGCTTGGCTTGGCTGTCGGCTCCCTGCTGGTAGTGCAATCCACGCAGCACACCGTAGGTAGATTGCGACTCATTGTCCTGAATAAAGTGGACATGCCCTACCTTTTCTTGGAACTCTTCCTCTTTGAAAGCCTCCATAAAGTAGCCTCGGGCATCACCCAGCACCTTGGGTTCAATCACCCAAACGCCATCTATCATTGTCTCTATGTAATTCATAATCGAGTGCTTAGCTAATGTTATCAATCATCTTTTCTGCTTGCGGTAGTGCAAGCGTGTGCAAAAATACAAATAATTTTGCTCCCTTTTCAACACTGAATGGCTTTTTTTTGTAATTTTGTCGCCCAAACTTGGATTAGCTGTGAAGCTTCGAGCTACAAAGCTACTAGCTACAAGCTACTGGCTACAAGCTACTGGCTACTGGCTACAAGTGGTATGATATTTTAAAAACTCAAAATAATTATGGCAGTAGAACTGAAAAACCTGACCAAACGAAGCGAGAATTACTCGCAATGGTACAACGAGTTGGTGGTGAAAGCCGACTTGGCCGAGCAGTCGGCCGTACGTGGCTGTATGGTAATCAAGCCGTATGGCTATGCTATTTGGGAGAAGATGCAGCGTCAACTCGACGATATGTTTAAAGAGACGGGGCATGTCAACGCCTACTTCCCGTTGCTGATTCCGAAATCGTTCCTGAGCCGCGAGGCTGAACATGTAGAGGGGTTTGCCAAGGAGTGTGCCGTGGTGACCCACTATCGCTTGAAGAATGATCCCAATGGCGGTGGTGTGGTGGTGGATCCTGCAGCCCGTCTGGAGGAGGAGCTCATTATCCGTCCTACATCCGAGACCATTATCTGGAACACCTATAAGAACTGGATTAACTCCTACCGCGACCTACCCATCCTCTGCAACCAATGGGCCAACGTCTTCCGCTGGGAGATGCGTACGCGTCTGTTCCTGCGCACTGCTGAATTCCTGTGGCAAGAGGGACACACGGCTCATGCCACTCGTGAAGAGGCCGAGGCCGAAGCCATCAAGATGCTCCACGTCTATAGCGATTTTGCAGAGAAATACATGGCCGTGCCTGTAGTCAAGGGGGTAAAGAGTGCTAACGAGCGTTTTGCCGGTGCACTCAACACCTACACCATCGAGGCGATGATGCAAGATGGTAAAGCCCTGCAAAGCGGTACATCCCACTTCCTGGGTCAGAACTTTGCCAAGGCATTCGATGTACAGTTCGTCAATAAGGAGAACCAGATGGAGTACGTATGGGCTACCTCGTGGGGCGTTTCTACCCGACTGATGGGTGCGCTCATCATGACTCACAGTGATGACAACGGACTGGTACTTCCGCCCCACTTAGCTCCGATTCAGGTGGTCATTGTACCTATTTATAAGAATGCCGACCAACTGAAGCAGATTGATGCCAAGGTAGAAGGCATGGTGCAGAAGCTGAAGGCTATGGGCATCTCGGTGAAGTACGACAATGCCGACAACAAGCGTCCGGGCTTCAAGTTTGCCGACTACGAGGTGAAGGGTGTACCCGTACGCCTCGTGATGGGTGGACGTGATCTGGAGAACAATACCATTGAGGTCATGCGCCGCGATACGTTGGAGAAGGAGACACGTACGTGCGACGGCATTGAGGAATATGTAAAGCAGCTACTCGAAGAGATTCAGGCCAACATCTACAAGAAGGCCCTCGACTACCGCAACAGCCGCATCACCACGGCCGACAGCTATGACGAGTTCAAGCAGAAGATTGAAGAGGGAGGCTTTATCTTGGCCCACTGGGACGGTACCACTGAGACAGAGGAGAAGATCAAGGAAGAGACCAAGGCCACGATACGTTGCATTCCGTTCGACAGCTTCGTGCCTGGTGACAAAGAGCCAGGTCGCTGCATGGTAACCGGTAAGCCTTCGCCCTGCCGCGTCATTTTTGCCCGCTCATACTAATCACTCCGCATACTGCACAAAAAAAACTCAGCTGATTGGCCACATACAGCCCGTCAGCTGAGTTTTTTATTGACGATAATATCAATCAAATCACCTTATTGGTCCTGGGGTCGGGGAAGATGACACTTGGCTTAAAGCATTTGGCCTCTTCAAAGTCCATCAGGGCATACGACATGATGATGACGATGTCATCAGGCTGCACCTTGCGTGCCGCTGCACCATTCAGGCAAATCTTTCCAGAACCACGCTCACCCTTGATAACGTAGGTTTCAAAACGTTCGCCATTGTTGTTATCCACAATAGCCACCTTCTCTCCAGCAATCAAGTTGGCCGCATCCATCAAGTCCTCATCAATCGTGATACTGCCCATATAGTTCAGGTTGGCCTCGGTCACCCGTGCGCAATGAATCTTCGATTTCAATACTTCAATCATCATCGTTTCAAAAATCCTCCGTTAATTATTTTGCTTATCTTCTTTATACTTGATATTGTCTATCAGTCTCACTTCGCCGCAATATACGGTGATGCAGCCTACGGCGTAGGCCGTATCATCCCACGAAGCAATGGATTGCAGCGTGTTGCCATCCACTAGTTCAAAATATTCCAGTTCAAGCCCGGGAGCCTGACGGATAGCCTCTTCTACAAATTGCTTCGTTTCGTCCACGCTGTGCGTAGCAGCATAGTCGCGGCTGGCAAACAGCGTTTGCGAAATCTTCAGCGCCTGTGCACGCTGCTCCTCACTCAAACGAGCATTACGACTGCTCAGGGCCAATCCATCCGCTTCGCGCACAATGGGACAACCCACAATCTGAAGTGGGAAGTGCATCTGCTTCACCATCTCGCGAATGATGGCCAGCTGCTGGAAATCCTTTTCACCAAAGTAGGCACGGTCGGGCTTGACGATGTCGAACAGCTTGCTCACAATCTGGCAGACACCATTGAAATGACCCGGGCGGTAGATGCCCTCCATCACGGTGTCGAGCGGTGCGAAGCTGAACTGACGCGTATCGGGCTCAGGATAAATCTCCTCTACCGAGGGAGCAAACACAAAACTTACGCCACAGGCCTCGAGCAGCCGACAGTCCGCATCGAGCGTACGTGGGTACTTTGCTAAGTCGTTCAGGTCATTGAATTGGGTGGGATTGACAAAGTCGCTCACCACGGTAACATCGTTTTCGGCCACGCTACGCTTCACGAGCGAGGCATGACCAGCGTGAAGGGCGCCCATCGTAGGCACCAGTCCCACACGCTTACCTTGCTGTCGCAGGGCATTGAGCTCTTCCTGCAACGCATTGATGGTATGCACTGTTTTCATTCTATCCAAAAAATTGGTGGCCCTTGGTGGGTCACAGTTAATGTTCAAGATGCGTTTTCTAAAAAACGGGTGCAAAATAAGTCATTATTTACCACATACCGAAGAAAAATCGCAAATTCTTGCATTTTTTCTTGAAATCGGTTTTATGGGTGTTTTTAGGCAAACACTGATTATCAACGACTTAATAAAAAATAAGGAAATATTGCCGCCAACTTCTTGCCCGTTTGAACTATTTTTTTTATATCTTTGCACAAAGTTTTGCGGGCCTTTGTGCCCGAGAAGAGTGAAAACAGAAAGATTAAAACGTAACGATTGATTATGGGTAAAGCAAATAAGGTATTGTTCATCACGCAGGAGATTACTCCCTACATGGCAGAGAACGAGATATCGCTGCTGGGCCGCACACTGCCGCAGGCTATTCAGGAGCACGGTCGCGAAATACGCACCTTCATGCCCAAGTGGGGTGCCATCAACGAACGCCGCAACCAGCTGCACGAGGTGATTCGCCTCTCGGGTATGAATCTGATTATTGATGATACCGACCATCCGCTGATTATCAAGGTGGCTTCCATCCAGTCGGCCCGTATGCAGGTCTATTTCATTGATAATGATGATTACTTCCAGAACCGTCTGGAGGTGATGGACGAGAATGGCGTGGATTACGAAGACAACGATGAACGTATCATCTTCTATGCCCGCGGCGTACTGGAGACGGTAAAGAAGCTGCGCTGGTGTCCAGACCTTATCCACTGTCACGGCTGGATTTCACTGTTGGCCCCGCTCTACATCAAGAAGGCCTACAAGGACGAGCCCTCGTTCCGCTCGTCAAAAGTGGTGCTCTCGCTCTATGATGAGGGCCTGCATGAGCCATTCAAGGCCGACTTCGTGAGCAAACTGATGCTCAAGGGTGTGGCCAAGAAAGACGTGGCCAAGCTGAAGGAGCCTATCAGCTACTTCGACCTCTGCAAGCTGGCTATCGACTTCAGCGATGGCGTCATCCAGCAGAACCCCAATATGGATCCCCGTCTGCTGGAACATATCCAGAACAGTGGGAAGCCTTTCCTCCCTTATCAAGAGCCCGACTGCTACATAGAGGCTTGCAACAAATTCTACGACGAGGTGATGGAGCACGAGCCTGCCGCTCCTGCTGCTACCGCCACGCCGAAACGATGATTCATTATATACTATTGACATGACATTTTCTAAACTTTCTAAGTTTGTATCCTTCGCGTCGCTGCTCGCCCTATTTACACTGGGCAGCTGCGACGACAATACGGGGTCAATCGGCATTGATATGATGCCCCCTACTGACCATCTCCAGGCTCACACCACGCTGTTCGACGTCACCACACGCTCCATTAAGGCTGACTCTGTGTTTGCCAAGACCAGCACAGGCTATGTGGGCCGTTTCTCTGATGCTGACTTTGGCTTCTACGAGTGTAGCTTCTTGACCGAGCTGAACTGTACCGACAACTACCGCTTCCCCGAAGTATATCGCTACAACGAAGCTACCGGCAAGGCCAGCGGCACTATGGCGGGCGACTCGGTAGTATCCGTACAGCTGGTCATCTACTACTCCTCTTGGTTTGGCGACTCGCTCAATGCCTGCCGGCTGAGTGTCTATGAGCTGAATGATCGCTGGCTGGAGGAGCGCAATGCTGAAGGCACCAATTACCGCTACACCAGCATCGACGGCTCAAAGTACTGCGACAACAGTACGCTGCTCGGACGTGCGGCCTATTCAGCTTACGATACCTCAGTGAGCGACAGTGTGCGCAATGCCACCGACTCTGACGGCAATCCCACCTACTATCCGCACATCACGATTCCCCTCGACAAGCACTCCTTTGGCGAGGACCGCATCTTGAAGAAGTATCGCTCTAATCCTGAGTATTTTGCTGATGCCGAATCGTTTATCAACAACATCTTCAAGGGTGTCTATATCAAGACCGACCAAGGTGACGGCACGATTCTCTATGTAGATCGCGTGGACCTGCAGATGCAATTCCGCTTCCATGCCGTAGATTCGCTGGGCGTGAAACTGCAGTGCGTAGATGGTACCGACTCCCTCTTCTACAGCATGAACACCGTCTTTGCCTCGACCAAGGAGGTGATTCAAGCCAACCGCTTCAGCAACTCGCAACGCCTGGAAGAGCGCATCAAGGAGGAGGGCAATACCTATCTGAAGTCGCCTGCAGGCATCTTCACCGAGGTCCGTCTGCCTTATGACGAGATTTACACTCAGCTTAAAAATGACACACTCAACGGAGCCAAGCTGACCTTTACAAACTACCATCAAGAGTCCAAATATGACTTCAGCATGGAGGCTCCCGGCACCGTGCTGCTGCTACGCAAATCGGCCTACCACTCCTTCTTCGAGAACAACGAAGTGACCGACAACATCACTTCGTTCACAGCCACGCACAACAGTGTAGCCACCAACCAATACGTCTTCAGCAACATTGCCCGATTGGTATCCAACTGTATCACCGAAAAGAACAATGCCCGCAACGAGGCCCGCACCAAAGCAGGCTCCTCATGGAATGAAGCAGCTTGGGAGGCACAGTGGACGCTCGACAACCCTGATTGGGACAAGGTGCTGCTCATCCCCGTATCGCTAAGCTACGACAACAATAGCTCGCAGCTCATCGGAGTGCAGCACGACCTGGCTCCTTCGTATGCCAAGCTAGTAGGTGGCCCCACAGGCGACGTACTGAAGCTCGAAGTAGTCTCCACAGAGATAAAAGAGTAAATAGCGGCTGGCAGAAGAGTTAACTCCCCACGGCTGAGAAGTTAACTCCCCACGGCTGAAGAGTTAACCTTTCAGCGCTGCAAAGTAAACAGTTCAGCCCTATCCAGCACGTTTGCAAAAAAATTACCTCGCGTAGAAAAACGATTTTCCACGCGAGGTAATTTTTTATCAACCCAATGAAAGCAAGCTGAAATTTATGCTCCACTTCTCCTAAAAGATTTAGCAAAACTTTAATTGACACCTCACACCTCACATTTTATTATAATTAGTTGAAATACAGAATAATACACCGTGAGGTATAGTGTGAAGTATCAAATATCATACTTCACACTATATCAATTTATAAATCAACACCTTACAAGAAAATGTGAGGTGTGAGGTATTAGTTTCGACAATCTGTTGAATCACCATAAATAGTTGCTTGTAATGGGGTAATCTGCAAAATAAGTCTCAACATCCAACGATGTAATATTGAAAAGTTTGCAGGATTGAAATAAAAGCACTACATTTGCACCGACAATTTCCGCCACGCTTCTTTGCTAATTGCAATGCGTACCAGGGCGGAACTTTTGCTTTTATCAGACTATGTGAATAACATAAAATAAAGGCTCAAAAAAACCGGATTCATCACCTGCATCTGATATCAGGGAGAGGAATTACCGGGACTGCGTTGTAAAGGTTGACTACCATGTGATAATCTTATCAACAATTTCCTGTTGTTCTGTACTGCTGCGTCTTAGATAGATACGTGTCGTTTCAATACTCTCGTGTCCCATCAAATCGGCAAGGAGAGAGATGTCATTGAACTTTTCCA
>CAMCUZ010000058.1 GCA_945879145.1 uncultured Mediterranea sp. | reverse complement strand
AATACGCAAAAGTGGTGTGCCGCACTCGGGGCAACGGGTAATGAACCCTACCTTCTCACCCAGCAAGATGCCACGTGAATCAAGGTCAACTCCCGTGATTTTGGGAATGATTTCACCTCCTTTCTCCACATAGACCATGTCACCGATGTGTAGGTCGAGACCTGCAATGATATCTGCATTATGGAGTGAAGCACGTTGTACTACTGTACCCGATAGCTGCACGGGATCCAGGTTGGCTACAGGCGTAATGGCTCCTGTGCGTCCCACCTGGTAAGTTACTCTGTTCAGTCGGGTTAATGCCCTTTCTGCTTGGAATTTGTAGGCTATGGCCCACCGTGGTGACTTGGCGGTATAGCCTAATAACTTCTGCTGGCGAATGTCGTTCACTTTGAGTACGATGCCGTCTGTCGCTACGGGTAGGTTCTTTCGTTCAACGTCCCAGTAGTTGATGTAATCCATCACTTCTTCGATGGAATGGGCCTTTTTCATGTGCTCTGAGATTTTTAGCCCCCACGAAGCAGCCTTTCGCAAATTCTCATAATGGCCCTCGCAGGGCAACTCCTCACCAAGTAAATAATAGAGGTATGCATCTAACTTTCTCTCAGCTACGACAGCTGAATTTTGCGATTTCAATGTACCCGAGGCAGCATTGCGTGGATTGGCAAAAAGGGGTTCTTCGCGTGCTTCGCGTTCTCTGTTCAGCCGCTCAAAACTCTCCCAAGGCATCAGTATCTCACCACGTATTTCAAATTCCTCCGGGTAATCTCCATGGAGCACAAGCGGAATGGTGCGGATCGTCTTCACATTGTCCGTCACGTCGTCTCCTCTTACTCCGTCGCCACGGGTCACGGCACGTACTAAGCGTCCCTGTTCATAGGTCAGCGAAATAGAGGTACCATCATACTTTAGTTCGCAGCAGATTTCAAAAGTCGTGCCCAATTGTTTCCTGACCCGCTCAAAGAAGTCGCGTACCTCTGCTTCGGAGTAGGTATTGCCCAGCGAAAGCATGGGATACTTGTGTTCCACCTGCTGGAATTCCTTGCTTAGGTCGCTTCCTACGCGCATAGTAGGCGAGTTGGGGTCGGCAAATTCAGGATGCTCTGCTTCCAGGTTTTGCAGTTCACGCATGAGGTCGTCGAACTCCTTGTCTGATATTTCCGGAGCATTCAGCACATAATAATTGTAGTTGTGGCGATGCAATGTGGTACGCAACAGCTCAATTCTTTCCTTTATATCATTCATACTTCCTATAATTATCTTGATTATTGTATGGATGCAAAAATACATCATTTTGTCCAATCCACCATGCTTTGGGATAAATTAGTGAGAGAAAAAATGGTTTGGATTTGTTTATCATCGCAAGTTATACTATTTTTGCGCTTGAAACGAAACATAATAAACGAACTAAGCGTATGCGAATCGATATCATAACCGTACTGCCGGAGATGATTGAAGGGTTCTTCAATTGCTCCATTATGAAGCGTGCTCAGAACAAGGGTCTGGCCGAAATTCACATTCATAACCTGCGCGACTATACACTGGATAAGTACCGTCGGGTAGATGATTATCCCTTTGGTGGATTTGCCGGCATGGTGATGAAGATTGAACCCATCGAACGGTGCATCAATAGTCTCAAGGCTGAGCGAGATTATGATGAAGTAATCTTTACAACTCCTGATGGTGAGCAATTCAATCAGCAGATTGCCAACTCACTCTCTTTGGCGGGTAATCTGATTATTCTTTGTGGTCATTTCAAGGGGATTGATTACCGTATTCGCGAGCATCTTATCACGCGTGAAATCAGTATCGGTGATTACGTCTTGACCGGCGGCGAACTGGCAGCTGCAGTTATGGCCGATGCTATTGTTCGTATCATTCCGGGTGTCATCAGCGATGAGCAATCTGCACTATCCGATTCCTTTCAAGACAATTTGTTGGCTGCTCCGGTCTATACCCGACCTGCGGATTATAAAGGGTGGAAGGTTCCAGATATTTTACTCTCTGGACACGAAGCAAAAATTAAAGAATGGGAACTCCAGCAGTCGATGGAAAGGACGAAAAGATTACGTCCTGACCTGTTGGATAAATAAGAGTTATCTGTTGAGAAAAAGGAGCATGACTGCATTAGCTGGCCATGCTCCTTTTTTACTAGGATATGTCTTGTTTATGAATAAGAGTGTTTAGTCTGTTACTTGGCAGGTAGTTCCAATGCTCCCACCAAGTCGGTAACTGAAGCAAAGCCATGACGGTCGAGGTAATCGTTGATGCCCTCTACTACCTTGAGCGTAATAGTGGGGTCGATGAAGTTGGCTGTGCCAATTTGAATGGCCGAAGCGCCAGCCAAGATAAACTCTACAGCATCCCTCCAGTTCATGATGCCTCCCAGGCCGATTACGGGAATCTTCACAGCCTGAGCCACTTGCCACACCATACGTAGCGCAATAGGTTTAACTGCTGCACCAGACATACCTCCGGTGACAGTGGAGAGCAACGGTTTACGCTTCTCTGCATCAATAGCCATCCCAAGCAACGTGTTAATGAGTGACACACTGTCTGCTCCGCCTTGTTCAGCAGCCTTGGCGATATCTGCAATACTCGTTACATTGGGCGAGAGCTTTACAATCAGTGTTTTATGATACACTTCACGAACTGCACGAGTAACCTCTTCTGCGCCTTTCGTAGTTACTCCAAAAGCCATTCCACCCTGCTTGACGTTGGGGCAAGAGATATTCAGCTCGATGGCTGGAATTTTTTCCAATTCATTCATCCGAGCTGCAGTAGCCACATAGTCTTCGATGGCAGAGCCTGATACGTTGACAATCATCTGCGTATCAATATCCTTGATGCGTGGATAGATGTGCTCTACAAAGTAGTCCACACCTTTGTTTTGCAGACCTACAGCATTGAGCATGCCCGAAGGTGTTTCTGCCATACGTGGATAGGGATTGCCCTCGCGTTTGTGGAGTGTGGTACCCTTTACAATTATACCGCCGATTTTCGTAATATCAATGAAATCAGCATATTCTTCACCATAGCCAAAAGTGCCCGAGGCCGTCATCACAGGATTCTTCATCTGCAATTGGCCAATCTTTACGCTTAAATCTGCCATAATAGTTTCTCTATATTAAATACGGGACCCTCTTTACATACACACAGATTGCCTTCGTTGGTGTTCTCAACGCAGCAAAGGCAAGCACCGATGCCACAAGCCATTTTGTTCTCCAGCGATACTTCGCAAGCTACTCCTTTGCTCTTGGCAAAACGGGCAACGGCCATCATCATCGGCTTTGGACCGCAACTATAGATACGGTCGAATTGCTGTTGTTGGAGCAGGGAGTGCTGCGTAAGGTAGCCTTTCTCACCCTGTGATCCATCTTCAGTTGTGACATAGACGTCACCATACTCTTGAAGTAACTCCAGTTGCATCAGGTCGGCAGCCGAACGTGCGCCAATGAGGATGGAGGGCTTGAAACCTTTTTCTTTCAGCACTTTACTGAGTAAGAGCATGGGGGCAATGCCTACGCCACCACCAGTTAGCAGGAGCTTTTCTGTAGTATTGCAGGGAATGGTGAAGCCATTTCCCAATGGAAGAAGCGTATTAATTACATCTCCAGGCTTAGCTTCAGCCAGTTGTCGAGTGCCGTCGCCTACGAGTTGAATCAGGAACCATACCTCATTCTTTTCGCGATCCACATTATTAATGGAAATGGGGCGGCGCAGGAAAGTCGTTGCTGAATGGTTTACGCGTAATTCAGCAAACTGGCCCGGTATCATATCGGGCAGAGGGTTGGGATGAGTCAGTTTAAGCAGCACGTAATTTTTGTGCGGCCTTATCTGCTCTGTCACAATTAAGTCTAAACAATATTTCTTCATACTGTGATGGTTTTACATTCTGTTCGTGGCTCCAAAGATAATACAAAAGTTTGGAATATGCTCCATCTCGAAGTGACTTTTATGGCGTAAAGGTCTCAAAGGTGTTGTCATCAAAGAAAATGCGTATTTCTGTGATTTTTCGTTGTGGCCTTTCTCGATATACAATCTCTTGTTTTATAGCTCCATAAGGGGCGTTTTCAGCTTGCATTGAGCCATTTTCCTTGCGATATTTGGCGGCAGCTGTCTCTTCGGTTGCAGATAAGTCGTTGTAAGTGGATGATGATGTGACTTCATCCAAGGAAGATTCTTCTCCTGTAGGAAGCGTCTTGTCGTTCTCGTCCAAACCGGATGCTCCTTCACCAGTAATGATCCAATTCAGGTTGATTGAGGGAAAGGAGTCGTGCAAGCGGAGCAGGACCTCGGTACTAGGATACTTATTGCGTCCGTTTATAATGTGCGAAATGGTAGCTTGAGATACTCCAATTCGCTCTGCAAAGGTACCTGCATTGAGTCCAAAATGCTCCATCACATGTTGAAATCGTTCAATTACCGTCATAATGCTATCTGTTTGTTATTTGGTACACATGTTATTTTTGATTACAAAGGTAATATATCGAATTTACAAAAGCAAAATATTATTGTAAAATAGTACTAATTACATGTGTAATCCATACTTTACAAACATGATATTATAAATGTAATCCCAGAGGTAGGGCGGTCTGTTTTACTTATATTATTTCTCGATTTAAATCTATTAATTATTTGTGATATAATAAAATATGATTGGGTTTGTTGCGTATATTTCGGCTTATTACAAATGTTCAAAGTGATCGTGATTATCCTCTTAGTCTTCTGTTTACCTATTATGTATAACTAATTGGGTTGTATTTAGATAACGCATATTGGCGACGTAGTTAATCAGCGGACTTTTCAATTGTAAAAACGTTAGTTGCTCCTGTTTACTTAATTATATTACATTTGTATTTAATACAATTGTAGTGTATTTACTCAACTAGTATGATTATTATTTAAAAATGTAATCTGCTCCACTCTATTGTGGTCTTCTGATACAGTTGTATAAAGCAATCATATTGTTGAATAAAATCATTTATTCATTTTCCTTAAAACGACGAGAATTTTCTCTTTGTGAACAAGAGGACAATAAACCAAAAAGAATCGATTCTCAGCGCTTAAGAATCGATTCTTTACTTTGATACAGAACGAGATATAAGCTAAAATGAGTTTCTCAAAAATGCTCAAGATAGCGTTTACAGGAAGGGTTTGAAGAGATTTTGGGCTTTAGTGGAGAATCATGAAGACGAGTTCTTTTAGAATCTCAGCATTGTTGAGTGACGAGTTGCCAACCCCTTTCGATTTGGCATCAGCTTCGCGAATGGCAGAGATGATATGCATCGTCTTCACTCCGCTATACTTTCGCATGGCTGTCAGATACTCGCGCGCTTGCCATGGGGTCTTTAGTCCCAGAAAGGCCGCAATCCCCTGCTCACTTTTTTCTGGTGCATAGTAAGCCAACATCAAGTTAGAGAAAAAGCTGAATAGTACTGGCAAAGTCATCTGAATGGGGTTTGCCTTAGGGTTATCTTCAAAATATTTGATGATTTGATTCGCCTTAAAAACCTGTTTCTCCACTAAGGCAGCGCGGAGTTCAAAGTTGTTGTAGTCTTTGCTAATGCCAATATTCTTTTCTACCTGTTCAGCCGTGATACGTGTCTGATTTTTTGGAAGCGTAATGATGAGCTTCTCCAGTTCGCCAGTCATGCGGCCCAAATCGGTACCAACACATTCAGTCATCATAGCTACTGCTTTGGGTTCTATATCCACCCCTTTTTGCTTCAGGTAGTTGGTGATGAATGCGGGTAGCTGTCCCTCTTTGATTTTCTTCGACTCGAAGAGTAGCCCCACTTTCTCTATCTCTCCGGCCAGCTTTTTTCGTCGATCCAGTGTTCCATGCTTGTGGCAGAGTACTAGGATGGTCGATGGCATAGGACGTTTAAGGTAGAAAGAGAGTTCATCTATATTCTTTACATCTTGCGCCTCCTTGATGACCACTACTTGGTGTTCAGCCATCATGGGGTAACGTTTGGCCGCATTGATGATATGAGCTATATCGATGTCAGCTCCGTAGGCCACGGTCAGATTGAATTCCTTCTCCTCTGGTGTGAGCACATGATCTATAAGGTAGTTACTGATTTGGTCGATGTAATAAGGCTCATCTCCCATCAGGTAATAGACCGGTCTGTACTGCTTGGCATGCAGTTCGGCAAGGATATCAGAGTAGGTCATTTCTTGTTTTGCCATAGGATAAAAACGCTATAATTATTACCAATCAAATTTAAGGTGTTTCACCGTTTTTTTCTCATCGAGAATCAGGCGTAGCGACTCAATGCCTATCTCCAGATGCTCTTTTACGAAATGCTGGGTAACGAGGTTGTCACTCTTTTCTGTTTTCACTCCTTCGGGAATCATGGGTTGGTCTGATACCAGCAAGAGTGCGCCCGTAGGGATATGATTGGCGAATCCGCAGCTGAAGAGCGTAGCCGTCTCCATATCCACCGCCATGGCCCGGGTGGTCTTAAGATACGCTTTGAACTTTTCGTCATGTTCCCAGATACGGCGATTGGTCGTATAGACCGTGCCTGTCCAGTAGTCACGCGCATGGTCGCGTATGGCTGTCGACACGGCACGTTGCAGCATAAAGGCCGGCAGTGAGGGCACCTCAGGCGGGAAGTAGTCGTTTGATGTACCTTCACCGCGGATCGCCGCAATCGGAAGGATAAAGTCCCCTATCCTGTTTTTCTGGTCAATGCCTCCACATTTGCCCAGGAAGAGACACGCTTTAGGTTTGATGGCGGAGAGCAAGTCCATGATGATGGCTGCATTAGGGCTTCCCATACCAAAGTTGATGATGGTGATGCCGTCAGCCGAGGCTGAGGTCATGTTGGCATCACGTCCCATAACCGGGACGTTGAAGCGTTCAGCAAATAGTTCCACATACTTATTGAAGTTGGTCAGCAGGATATGCTCATCGAACGCCTCCAAGGGACGTTTTGTATAACGTGGCAGCCAATTTGCTACGATTTCTTCCTTTGTTTTCATAACTTTTTCCTATTTTTGCAGACGCAATTCTTATTTATGAACGACAAATATAGCAAATGTTATTATTAAATCTACCAAGTTTTGAGGTAAAAATTGTAATAAAGGAGGGTAAAAGGCAGATTTTTGACTTTATCCGCAAGAAATATGTCACCTTGACACCAGAGGAGTGGGTGCGTCAGCACTTTGTACACTGGCTGGTTGAGGAGAAGGGTTATCCAGCTTCGCTCATGGCCAATGAGGTTCAGATTCAACTGAATACCACACGTAAGCGTTGTGATACTGTCCTTTACGACACATCGCTACGTGCTCAGATGATTGTGGAATACAAATCTCCCGATGTAGCAATTACGCAGCAGGTTTTCGACCAGATTACTCGGTACAACATCGTGCTAAAGGTGAAGTATCTGGTGGTGAGCAATGGCCTTCATCACTATTGTTGCTGTGTGGATTACGAGCGTGGCAACTACACGTTTCTCACGGAGATACCCGATTATAGCGCCCTGTAGGTGACCGGTAAAAAATAACCCTTACTTGCAAGGGCAAATCCATGGATTGCCTCTACAAGTAAGGGCTATTCTTATCTGCAAATTATGCAAACAGTAGTTTATTCGCGCGTTGTTCTGCGACGACGGCTTCCGCGTTCCTTTGCTGGCTCGGCCTTTACCTCAGGCGAGATACCTGCCAGTTCAGGGTCTATCATGATGCGTCCGCAGTATTCACAAACGATGATTTTCTTGCGTGAGCGGATGTCCAGCTGGCGCTGAGGAGGTATCTTATTGAAGCAACCACCACAAGCATCACGCTGTACATAGACGATGCCCAGGCCATTGCGTGAATTCTTGCGAATACGCTTGAACGAGAGCAGCAAGCGGGGCTCAATCTTGGCCTCCAGTTCTTTGGCCTTCTCTCTGAGCTTTTCCTCTTCCTGTTTTGTCTCTGATACGATTTCGTCCAGCTCGTTTTGTTTCACCTCCAGGTCTTTCTCGCGCTCTTCTTTAGCCTGCATGTTATCCTCCATTTCGCGGGCCTTCTCGTTCTCCTTCTCTGTAAACTCGCGTATGCGCTTCTCGCAAAGTTCAATTTCGAGTGTCTTGAACTCAATTTCCTTAGTCAGGAAGTCATATTCGCGGTTGTTGCGTACATTCTCCTGTTGTTCCTTGTACTTGGCCATCTGTGCTTTGTTCGACTCAATCTCCACTCGCTTGCTGGCGATTGATTGCTTGAGCTCAGAGATTTCAGTCTTGATACGGTCAATGCGTGTACCGAGGCCTGCGATTTCGTCCTCCAGGTCTTGTACCTCCAGGGGCAGTTCACCACGAAGGATTTTGATTTCATCGATTTTTGAGAGCGTTGATTGCAGTTGATAGAGCGTCTTCAGTTTCTGCTCTACAGGAATTTCAGCAGGATCTTTCTTTGATTCTTTAGCCATTTTTTTACAAGTATTTTATGGGATTGGTGTTCAAGCTGCTGAGGTAAACCTCCAGGCTTGGGAACCACTCCCTGAGTTGGTTATAAAAGATTTCTTTCGTAAACTGTTCACTTTCGTAGTGACCGATGTCAGCCAGCAGGATGTCTTGGTCGTGCCCCATGAATTCATGGTACTTGATCTCGCCGGTGATGAATACGTCTGCCCCTTGGCGCATGGCTTGATGCATCAAGAAGCTTCCAGCTCCCCCACACAGGGCTACGGTCAGAATCTCTCGTCCACGCAGCTTGTTGTGACGCAGGCATTCCACTTCAAAACATTTCTTTACACGGCGAAGGAATTCGAGCTCCGTTTCAGGCTCTTTCAGCACACCGATAATACCTGCACCAGCCTGTGCCCACTGGTTCTGCAGTGGATAGAGGTCGTAAGCCGGCTCTTCGTAGGGATGCGCTTTGACGAGTGCCTTGATGACCGTTGACGTCAGGTAGTTGGGCAGCACCGTCTCCATACGAACTTCGGGTTCCGTGTGCAACGTTCCAATTTCTCCGCAATAGGGTGATGTCCCCTCTTGTGGACGGAAAGTGCCCTCCCCTTGCAGATTGTAACTGCATGAGTCATAACGTCCGATACATCCACATCCAGCATCGAAGAGTGCCTTGCGTACAGCATCTGCATGCTGTGTCGGGACAAAGGTGACCAGTTTAGTCAGCATCTGCTCTTTGGGTTCAAGGATGCGTACATCGCTGAGTCCCAGTTTCTCGGCCATTTTGAAACTAACCCCACCCTGCAGATTATCCAGATTTGTGTGAGCGGCATAGATGGCTATGTCATTGCGAAGTGCCTTGATAACACAACGCTCCACGTAGTTGCGTCCAGTAAGGCTTTTTACCCCTTTGAATAGTAGCGGATGATGGGCTACGATGAGGTTGCATCCCAACGCAATCGCTTCGTCTATCACGGCTTCGGTCACGTCAAGACACAACAAAGCCCCTGTTGCTTCCGCCTCTGTCAATCCTATTTGCAGGCCGGCATTGTCATATCCATCCTGCAATGGCAGAGGCGCGAACCGATCAAGGGCGTTAACTATCTCCTTAATTGTCATAATTCGCGGAAATTTGCGGCAAAGGTAGGAAAAAGATTTCAAATATTGATGCAGTTTGGAGAATTTTGTGTAGGTTTGCAAGCATTTTTAGTGTTAATACGCCTGTAAGGTCTAAAAACAACAGAGATATATGATACAGAATGAACGAGATAGCCGCCATGAGCAAGTGCTTTGGGCGGCGCGTCAGATGATGACTGCAGCCCGTACGGCCCCTAAGGCTAAAGGGGTGGATATTGTAGAAGTGGCTCTGGTAAGTGATGAGGAGTTGACTGCCCTGGCTCAACGAATGAAAGAGTTGGCTGTGGAACAGAAACGTCCGTCGTTCGAGCGCGACGGTGGAAACCTGCTTCAAGCCGAGTGTGTTATATTAATAGGTACGCGCGAATTAGCTATGGGATTAAATTGCGGTCATTGTGGTTCTGCTACGTGCGGTGCACGTGCAGAGGGTGTACCCTGCGCTTTCAATGTCATGGATGTAGGTATCGCCATCGGTTCTGCTTGTGCCATGGCTGCCGACTTACGAGTGGACACACGTGTCATGTATTCAGCTGGTCTGGTGGCTATGCAGATGGGCTATCTGAAGGGATGCCACAGCGTCATTGCCATCCCCGTCAGCGCTTCATCAAAGAATCCTTTCTTCGATCGTCAACCGAAATAACTTATTCACATCAGATACGCTATATGGGATTTCTGAATTTGATGGGAGAGACTCTCCCGAGCGAGAAGGACTGTCAGGTACGCTTCGGCAAGAACATGTCGGTGCAGGTGGAGATGTGTGCTCCTCATCTGCCTGCAGAGTGGAGTCTGCAGAGTGGCGTGCAGTTGACGTGGCCCCATCAGGGTACCGACTGGGCCTACATGCTGTCTGAAGTAGAAGCCTGTTTTGTCGAGATTGCACATGCCATTGCTGAGCGTGAGCTACTGCTGGTGGTGACCCCCTATCCCGAACAAGTTCGTCTGCGGTTGGAGTCCGAAGGTGTACGTATGGAGCAGGTACGTCTGGCTCAGTGCAACACCAATGACACTTGGGCTCGCGATCATGGAGCCTTGACTTTGCTGGGCTATAGCACTCCCCAACTGCTTGATTTCAAGTTTAATGGTTGGGGGCTGAAGTTCGCATCCGATAAAGACAACCTCATCACCCGTCAATTGGTGGAACTGGGAGTGCTGCATGGAACATACGTCAATCGGCTTGGCTTTGTGCTCGAAGGCGGATCCATAGAGAGCGATGGTTGTGGCACTCTGCTCACCACGAGCGAATGTCTCCTTTCGCCCAACCGCAACGGTCAGCTCAACCGCACAGAAATAGAGGAGCGCTTGCGTACCATGTTTCATCTGCAGCAGGTACTTTGGCTGGACTACGGCTACCTGCGTGGCGATGATACCGACAGCCATATTGATACGCTGGCTCGCTTTTGCTCCGTAGATACCATCGCCTACGTGCGTTGCACCGACACTTCCGATGAACACTACCCTGCCCTTTGCCGCATGGAGGAGCAGCTTGCTACTTTCCGTCGTCTCGATGGACAACCCTACCGCTTGTTGCCTCTTCCCATGCCAAGACCCATCTTTGATGAAAATGGTGAGCGTCTTCCAGCCACTTACGCAAACTTCCTTATCCTCAATGAGGCTGTGCTATACCCCACGTACGCTCAGTCCGACCTGGATGCCGAAGCTGCCCAGGTGCTGCAAACCGCCTTTCCCGATAAAGAGATTGTGGGCATTGATTGCCGAGCCCTCATCCGTCAGCATGGATCCCTGCATTGCGTCACCATGCAATATCCTGTGGGCGTATTGGAGTAACCTCTTTGTATTTATATAATAACCCAATCAACGCATAATAATAATGAGAACCATAAAAGTAGGCCTCATTCAGCAGGCCAATACCCCCGACCGCCGCACCAATATGTTGAACCTCGCCGAGAGCATAGCAGCCTGTGCCGCCCATGGTGCGCAGCTTGTTGTACTTCAGGAACTGCATAATACGCTGTATTTCTGCCAAACCGAAGATACCCGTCTCTTTGATTTGGCTGAGCCCATTCCCGGTCCATCTACTGGATTCTATGCTGAGCTGGCGGCCACCCATGGCATAGTGCTCGTTACTTCCCTCTTTGAGAAGCGTGCACCAGGTCTTTACCACAACACTGCTGTCGTCTTTGATCGCGATGGCTCCATTGCTGGCAAGTATCGCAAGATGCATATCCCCGACGACCCAGCCTATTACGAGAAGTTCTACTTCACCCCTGGTGACCTGGGTTTCCAACCCATCCAAACCTCTCTGGGCAAGCTTGGTGTGTTGGTCTGCTGGGACCAGTGGTATCCCGAAGCAGCTCGTTTGATGGCTCTTCGCGGAGCAGAGCTTTTGATCTATCCCACGGCTATTGGTTGGGAGAGCAGTGATACTGACGAAGAGAAGAGCCGTCAGCTGGGTGCTTGGGTTATTTCACAGCGTGGCCATGCCGTAGCCAACGGTCTGCCCGTCATCTCGGTCAATCGTGTAGGTCATGAGCCCGATCCCTCAGGCCAGACTCGTGGCATTCAGTTCTGGGGCAATAGCTTTGTAGCTGGTCCTCAGGGCGAGATTCTGGCACAGGCCAGCAATGTCGAACCACAAGTCATGGTGGTAGAAGTCGATATGGACCGTTCTGAGAATGTCCGCCGTTGGTGGCCCTTCCTGCGTGATCGTCGCATCGATGCTTACGACTCTATCCTCAAGCGTTTTGACGACTGATGCCGATAACTCTTAATTCATGGGACAAGGTACCGTTAATACTTCTTTCAATCTATCACTCGAAATGTCGGATGAGCCAGCAAAGAGGTTATTTTTTATGGAAGTGTCACTTGGCAGGTCGTCAGTATCATGATGTTGACGAAGTATGGGACAGACTGAAAGTAGGCACTAAGCTCCGTCTGGAGCGTGACATGGACATCGGGGTGAGTAGCCCAGTACCGTTTTCAGTGCATGTTAACTGGTACTGCAGTTTATATAGGCTGGTACTGCAGTTTATTATAGCTTCTATCGCCTTTGATATTGACTTCTTTTGCCGTTTATAGTGTATGATGATTCAGCCATTATCTATAGATGGCGGCATAACCCGGCAGATGATATACCATGGGGATTGTGGTTGGAAATTAACAGAGTAAATACCAGTATGGCAGCACCAGATATTGAATCATCAACACGCGAAGAACGCTTGAACTACGTTCTGAACGAATGGAAATGCTTGCATAACTGTAGGTTGTGCGGCAAATGCTACATCCTCAGAGGCAGTAGCGAGGAGCAACTCTATGCCGACTATATAGAAGGCAAGCGGTCGTATATGGACATCACGTTGGAAATCAGAAACAATAGATGAAAGGCTATGCATAGCTACTATACAGCCGCAGCCTGCGTTCTTAAGAAAGTTGTTTATTAACCAAAGGGCATTATCGTGAAACATTTGTTTGTCAATTTATACCATTTTTTTGATGGCCTCTGGCGTACCAAGTTCGGCATAGTCTGTAGAAAAGACTATTTTCCCTTCCGGTTCCGAAGCGATGGCTGTCTCAATTCTTTTTGCTGTACTATCAACCATACTAATTTGTATTTTGGCACAAAATTATAATAAAATTGGGACAAAACAATGCTTTTTGCAACAAATAGTTACTTTTTATTTAATGCTTATTTAACGTATAAGAGGCTAAAAGTCCTGTTTTCTGCGCAAAATACAAAACTAATATTCTAAGAAACCATAAGTTTGAGATCCTTTCTATCTGGTCAAGCTGCTGGCTCCGCATCTTGCCGAAGGAGCTTCGATAGTCAACATCTCCTCCTCACGCGACCGAATGAGCCAACCGCAGACAGAGAGCTACACCGCTGCAAAGGGAGGTTTTTCAGCCCTCACCCACTCCCTTGCCGTTACGCTTCGGGACAAGGCAAGGGTCAACTCCATCTCTCCGGGATGGATTGACACGGAGTATAAGGAATACGAAGGTCCTGATGCAAGAGCAACGATACTATTTTGCCTTTAGAATGTTGCTAATCCACCAAATTTGCCTAATTCGCTAATTCTATTGATTATTTCGCCCATAACATAGTGGCTATTCCAATAACAATATGTATATTTGCACAACAAGTTATGATGAAAGTCTTTTATCATTGAACTTCCTATAATAAATGACTATGTGAAGATAATACAGTCAAAATTATGAGCAAGAAAGATTTGACCGAAGAAGATATAAAGCTACGTTATATTACACCTGCCATCAACAATGCGGGGTGGAAGAACGAGCATATAAGAA
>CAMCUZ010000057.1 GCA_945879145.1 uncultured Mediterranea sp. | reverse complement strand
GGTTTGTCTACCATGACTGTTGACTATTTGAGTCAACCTTATTTAAAATAAGACAGGCCTATTTGCGTTATCGGTTGACACTCGTGAATACCTCACACCTCACATTCTCTTGTATGTTATTGATTATCACTGAGATATAGTGTGAGGTGTCAGCTTTTAAACCTCACACTAACAGCACACTGTAAATTTTTGTATATCAATCTGATAGATGGCAATTGTGAGGTGTGAGGTATTGTTTTAAAGAAATTCTTGAAAAGAAGGGGGTGACATAGAGTTTGATTAGAGAACGAATAGGGTTTGATCAGAGCTACAGTGGAGGAAGATGCGGGTTTATATAGCGCATGATTTCACAAAAATAGGGCTTCCTTCAAAAAGAATTGCTATCTTTACGGCCACAAACGGAACGTATTACTAAAACAATAGAGATATGAACATCAAGACCCTCTATGTAGCCAATGAACAGCGCTACGACAACGGAATGATTTACTCCCGGTGCGGACGGAGCGGCGTGGTGCTGCCGAAAATCAGCCTGGGATTCTGGCACAACTTCGGTGCAGTGGACCCCTTTGAGCGGAGCCGCAGCATCGTGCGCCATGCTTTCGATCACGGCATCTGTCACCTCGACCTGGCCAACAACTACGGCCCTCCCTACGGCACCGCAGAGGAGACTATGGGACGGCTGATGAAAGAGGACTTTGCCCCCTATCGTGATGAACTCTTCATCAGCTCGAAGGCTGGCTATGATATGTGGCCTGGCCCCTACGGGAACTGGGGCTCGCGTAAATACCTCATGTCGAGCCTGGACCAGAGCCTCAAGCGGATGAATCTGGAGTACGTCGATCTGTTCTACAGTCACCGCTTCGACCCCTCTACGCCCATTGAAGAGACGCTTCAGGCCATGGTGGACATTGTGCGTCAGGGCAAGGCGCTCTACCTGGGCATCTCGCGTTGGCCTCTCGAAGCCACCCGCAAGGCCATCGACTACTTGGCTGCTCGCGACACTCCGCTGCTTATCTACCAGGGACGGCTCAACATGCTTGACCACGAACCGATGGATAGCGGCATCCTTCAGCTCTGCCAAGAGCGGGGTGTGGGCTTCATCTCCTTCTCGCCCTTGGCGCAAGGGTTGCTCACCAACCGCTACCTGCAAGGCATTCCGCAGGACAGCCGCATGGCTAACAAACCTTGCCTCTCCGCCTCGCAGCTTACGCCCGAGCTGATGCAGCAGCTCCAGCAATGGAACGCCGAGGCCACCGCCCAAGGCATCACCCTGGCGCAGAAAGCGCTGCTCTGGGTGCTGGAGCATCCGCAGGTCACCTCCGTCATCATCGGGGCCAGCAGTACGGCTCAGCTCGAAGATAACCTTGGCACGTTGCGGTTGCTTAAGTCGTAGTGACTTGTAGGACATCCGAACGCTGTACGAAAGGTATCCGTACGCCGTTTGTACGGCAGCGGAACTTTGCTATATTTCATGCTCAACAACATAAAGCCTTGCCTTGCAGGAATCAAAATAAATACTTTACTTTGCATCGCACCATTGTGGCCCTGCAACACCGCAGGCCATGTGGAAAATAGTGTAACCATTTAAATCATACCAAAAATCATTATGAGTAAGTACCCTAAAATCGGAATTCGCCCCACTATTGACGGTCGTCAAGGTGGTGTGCGTGAAAGTCTCGAGGAAAAGACGATGAACTTGGCCAAAGCTGTGGCCGAACTGATTACATCCAACGTAAAGAATGGCGACGGAAGCCCTGTGGAGTGTGTGATTGCCGACTCTACGATAGGTCGTGTGGCCGAGAGTGCTGCCTGCGCTGAGAAGTTTGAACGCGAGGGCGTGGGCTCTACCATCACCGTAACCTCTTGCTGGTGCTATGGAGCCGAGACCATGGATATGAATCCTTATTACCCCAAGGCTGTATGGGGCTTTAACGGCACGGAACGCCCCGGTGCCGTGTATCTGGCTGCTGTATTGGCTGGTCATGCCCAGAAAGGATTACCTGCCTTTGGCATCTACGGACGCGACGTTCAGGACTTGAACGACAACTCCATCCCTGCCGATGTAGCGGAGAAGATTCTGCGCTTTGCCCGTGCAGCGCAGGCTGTAGCTACCATGCGTGGCAAGTCATACCTCTCCATGGGTAGTGTATCCATGGGTATCGCTGGCTCTATTGTCAACCCCGACTTCTTCCAGGAGTATCTGGGCATGCGCAACGAGTCCATCGACCTGACGGAAATCATCCGCCGCATGACCGAGGGCATCTACGACAAGGAGGAGTTTGCCAAAGCTATGGCTTGGACCGAGAAGTATTGCAAGTCCAATGAAGGCAAGGACTTCAATCCCCCCGCCAAGACCAAGAGCCGCGAAGAGAAGGAGGCCGACTGGGAATTCATCGTGAAGATGACCATCATCATGCGCGACCTGATGAAGGGCAACCCCAAACTGCGCGAGATGGGATTCAAGGAGGAGGCGCTGGGACACAACGCCATCGCTGCCGGATTCCAGGGACAGCGTCAATGGACCGACTTCTATCCCAATGGTGACTTCTCTGAGGCATTGCTCAATACCTCGTTCGATTGGAACGGCATCCGCGAAGCCTTCGTGGTAGCTACTGAGAACGATGCCTGCAATGGCGTGGCCATGCTCTTTGGCCACCTGCTCACCAACCGTGCCCAAATCTTCAGTGACGTGCGTACCTACTGGAGTCCCGAGGCTGTGAAACGCGTTACCGGCAAGGAGCTGACAGGCTTGGCTCAGAACGGTATCATCCACCTGATTAACTCTGGTGCTACCACCCTCGATGGTACGGGCCAACAGACCGATGCTGAAGGCCATCCTGTCATGAAACCTTTCTGGGAGGTGTCTGAGCAAGAGGTTGAGAAGTGTCTGGAAGCTACGACCTGGTATCCTGCTAACCGCGACTACTTCCGTGGCGGAGGTTTCTCGTCCAACTTCCTCTCTAAGGGAGGCATGCCTGTGACGATGAGTCGCCTCAATCTGGTGAAGGGCCTTGGCCCCGTGCTGCAGATTGCTGAAGGATGGACGGTGGAGATTGACCCCGAAGTACACTGCTTGCTGGATGAACGCACCGACCGTACTTGGCCTACCACGTGGTTCGTACCCCGTCTCTGTGACAAACCCGCCTTTAAGGATGTCTATTCCGTGATGAATAACTGGGGAGCCAACCACGGTGCCATCAGCTTTGGCCATATCGGTCAGGACCTCATCACGTTGGCTTCAATCCTGCGCATCCCCGTATGCATGCACAACGTAGAAGACGACCAAATCTTCCGTCCAGCTGCTTGGAACGCCTTCGGCATGGATAAGGAGGGCGCCGACTACCGAGCCTGCCAGAATTACGGACCTATTTATAAATAAGCTACGAGCTACAAGCTACAAGTTACGCATTTGTTTGTACAACAGTTTTCTTGTAGCTTGTAGCTAGTAGCTAGTCACTGAAAGAATAACACTTAAACACTAAAATCATGATTACCGAACAATATATAGAAAAATTTATTGCTGAGGCTCATCGCGTGGGCGATGCGGGTCTTACCGTTTGCAGTAGTGGAAATATCTCTTGGCGCATTGGCGAGGAGGTGCTCCTTTCAGGAACCGGTTCGTGGGTGCCTAATCTGGTACGCGAAAAAGTCTCTATCTGTCGCTTGTCTGACGGACAGGTGCTCAACGGCGTGAAACCCTCTATGGAGCATGGGTTCCACCTGGGCGTGCTCCGTGCACGCCCCGATGTAAACGTGGTACTTCATTTCCAATCACCCTACGCCACGGCCATGGCGTGCTCCAAGGATATTCCCGAAGACCTCAATGTGACGGCCGAGGTGCCCTGCCACGTGGGTGCTGAGATTCCCGTTATCCCCTATTTCCGTCCGGGTTCGCCCGAGCTCGCTGCTGGCGTTGTAGAGGCTCTCACGCACCATAACTCCTGTCTGCTGCGCAAACACGGTCAGGTGGTATGCGGCAAGGACTTCGACCAAGCCTTTGAGCGTGCCATGTTCTTCGAGATGGCTTGTCGTATTGCCATCCTCACCAAGGGGCAGTTCTGCACCCTCTCGAAGGAAGAGATTGACGACCTGGAGACCTACATCTTAGGTAAGAAGACGAAATGAGAGAGGCATTTCTGGCTATAGACTTCGGAGGCGGCAGTGGCAGAGTCATTGCCGGCTTCGAGGAGGCCGGAGGACTGCAGCTCGATACAGTCAGCCGGTTTTCCAACCGCCAGGTAGAGCTTGGCGGACGCATCTATTGGGACTTCCTCTCCCTGTTTGAGGATATGAAGCGCGGCATCCGCATGGCCGTAGAGAAGGGATATCGTATTCGTAGTATCGGTATCGACACCTGGGGCGTGGATTTTGGTCTTATCGACCGTCATGGACGTCTGTTGGGTAATCCCGTCTGCTACCGCGACCACCGCACCGACGGTCTGCCCGAACGATTCTTTGCCACGCATGATGCCCAGGCCCACTATGCCGAATGTGGCACACAGGTGATGCCCATCAATACGCTGTTTCAACTCTACGCCATGAAGCTGGAGGAGGACCCGCAGTTGGAGGTGGCTGACAAGCTGCTCTTCATGCCCGACCTCTTCAGCTATTTCCTCACCGGTGTGGCTAACGTGGAGTACAGCATTGCCTCTACCTCTGAACTGCTCGACATCCGCACGGGAGGCTGGAATTATCCGTTGATTGAGGAGCTGGGTCTGCCTAAGCATCTCTTTGGTGAGATTGTCAAGCCCGGGACACGTCGTGGTGTGCTCAAGGCTGAGCTGATGGAGGAATTGGGTATTGATTACGAGGTGCCTGTTGTGGCCGTAGCCTCGCACGATACGGCCAGTGCGGTCTATGCCATCCCCGTTGAGGAGCAAGATGAGCGGACGGCCTTTCTCAGCTCGGGCACCTGGTCGCTGCTGGGTGTGCTCACTTCGCAGCCTATCTTGAGCCCTGAGGCTCGACAGGGTGGATTCACCAACGAGGGTGGTGCAGATGGCAAGATCTGCTTCTTGCAGAACATCACCGGCCTCTGGATCTTGCAACGGCTGATGGCGGTATGGAAGGAGCAGGGGCTCTGTACCGACTATGGCGTACTGCTGGCGGAGGCTGAGCAGGCCAGTTGCGATGCACTCATCGACGTGGACGATCAACGCTTGGTAAGCCCCTCCTCCATGGCTGATGCCATTGCTGACTGTTGCCGCACCAGCGGTCAGCCCGTGCCTGTAATGCAGGGTGAGATCGTACGCTGTGTGCTCCGCTCCTTAGCCGATCGCTACCGCCGTGCCATTCAGGGTCTGAATGCCCTGCTGCCCTCTCCCGTGGAGCGGGTGCGTATCATCGGTGGTGGTTCGCAGAATGGCTACCTCAACCGGCTTACTTCGCAGGCTACTGGCCTTCCTGTGGAAGCTGGACCCATTGAGGCTACTGCTATCGGCAATATACTGGCACAGCAACAGGCCTGCCCCTGACTTTCCTTTTCACTTCTACCTTTATTCCTTGAATCAATAACCAACGATTGTACGTACCATGAAAATATCCATTCTTCAGAGGGGGGGCACCTCTTATCTGATACCCTTCATCCTGATTACCTCCTGCTTTGCGCTGTGGGGATTTGCGAACGACATCACCAATCCCATGGTGAAGGCCTTTTCCAAAATCTTCCGCATGAGCGTGACCGATGGAGCCATGGTGCAGGTGGCTTTCTATGGGGGCTACTTTGCCATGGCCTTTCCCGCCGCCATGTTCATCCGTCGCTACAGCTACAAAGCGGGTGTACTGATGGGTTTGGGCATGTATGCCTTAGGGGCCTTGGCTTTCTTTCCGGCCAAATACACCGGGCAGTACTACCCCTTCCTGTTGGCTTACTTCATCATGACTTGCGGACTCTCTTTCCTGGAGACCAGCTGCAATCCCTACATCCTCTCCATGGGTGATGAGGAGACGGCTACGCGTCGTCTGAACTTGGCGCAGGCCTTCAACCCTATCGGTTCGCTCATGGGCATGTTTGTGGCCATGAACTTCATCCAGAATCGCTTGAGTCCGCTCGATACGGCTGAACGAGCACAACTCACTGCGCAAGAGCTCGAAGCGGTGAAGGATCAAGACCTCTCTGTACTCATCGGTCCGTATCTGGTGATAGGTGTGGTCATTCTCGTTATGCTGGCCGTAATCCGTCTTACTCCCATGCCGCGAAATGCCGATAAGAGCCACTCTATCAACTTCTTGCCTACACTGAAGCGTATCTTTGGCCTGCATCGTTACCGCTATGGCGTGGTGGCCCAGTTTTTCTATGTGGGTGCGCAGATTATGTGCTGGACCTTCGTTATCCAGTATGGTACGCGCCTCTTCATGAGCCAGGGCATGGAGGAGCAGGCTGCCGAGGTGCTGTCGCAACAGTATAACATCGTGGCGATGATCATCTTCTGTGCCAGCCGCTTTATTTGCACCTTCTTGCTTCGGTATTTCTGTCCAGGACGGTTGCTCATGACGCTGGCCTGTGGGGCGGTACTGCTTACATGTGGTGTGATTTTCCTGCAGAATACGTGGGGCATGTACTGCTTAGTGGGTGTTTCGGCTTGTATGTCGCTGATGTTCCCCACCATCTACGGCATAGCTCTCCACGGATTGGGCGACGATGCCAAATTTGGTGCGGCAGGCTTGATTATGGCTATTCTGGGTGGGAGTATCCTGCCCCCGCTGCAAGCATCGATTATCGACTGCAAGGAGCTCTTTGGCATGCCTGCCGTTAATGTCTCCTTTGTGCTACCCTTGATTTGCTTTGTAGTGATTGTCATCTACGGCAATTCGGTAAAGCGGGCCAAATAACGAACTATTTTACATGTAGGGGCGGAACATGTTCAGCCCCTACATGTATATGATAATCAGAAAGTTCCGTAATGGATGCAAAATAATCTCCAACCGCTCATCTCAGTTTTCGCTATTGCGGTAGCGGGCGGGTGACATACCGAGGTGTGCCTTGACATATTTCCCGAAGAAGGATTGGTTGGGGAAGTTGAATTTTTCGGCTATCTCCTTCATGCTTTGCGTGCTGTGCTTAAGCTCGAACTTGATGTGCTGTATGGCGTACTCGTTGATCCAATCAAGAGCGGTGCGGCCACTGCTCTGCTTGACCACTGAGGAGACGTACTTGGAGGAGTAGCAGAGCTTATCGGCAAAGTAACTTACGGAGCGGTGGCGTCCGCCATCAGCGGATACCGCATCAAGGAACTGTCCAAATACCCGTCGCGAGCTGGAGTGGGTGCCTTCATCGTCGATGTGTTCGATGTGGGTGTAGATGTCGGAGAGCATTTCGTAGATTAAGGCAGAGAAAATATATTCCAGAATTTCGTTGCGGTAGCGCAGCGATGTATCTTTCAGTTTGGCGCTAATCAAGCTTCCATAGTGGTGGAAGTAGGTGGCTTGTGCCTGATTGCGCGTATGGCGAATGGGATTTTGGAACATATAGCTGAAAGCTTTTCGAATATCCAGTCCTTGTTTGACGGTGCGCCGAATAAAGTCGATGGAGAAGCCAATCATTTGGATTTTGGCGCCTGAACTGTGCATACCGTGGCAGAGAATCATGGTGGGCAGGCAGGCCAAAGTGTCGCCTGCTTCTATCTGATAGGGTGTTCCATTAATCTCAAATTGAATCCGTCCCTCTACACACATTAATATAAGGAAGAAATTGAGGCGTACCACATCGTTGGCGTAGGGCATGAGCTCAATACGACTGGTGATGAGCAGATCGTTGTCCACGTAATCCACAGAATCTTTTGCCTCCTTGAAGTCCTCGATATTCAATACCTTAATGTTACTTTCCATGCTGATTGTTCTTTTTAACCGTAAATTGCGGTGCAAAGATGAGGATTTTTAGACCAACAAACGTGTTCTTTTTTGCATTAATTCTGTTCAAAAAGGATTAAATGGTCTATTTTGCCTTTGTTAAGCATGTATAATAAGAAATATTGAACATAAATTAAGACATATTTGTTATGCGTAGAATGTGCCATTGTTCTATCTTTGCACCCAGTTTTCAATATTTAGTATAAAGATGATGATAAGAATTATGAGAAAATGGGCACAAGGCGTGGCTTTAGCCGCTTGTGCTTTGGGTATGGCATCGTGTGGTGATGCCTCGAAACAAGCAGCGGGTGCTGCAGGTCAGATGCCGATGACATACAAGTTGATGACCGTTCAGCCTACAAACAAGGCGTTCACAACCACCTATTCAGGTGCCGTACGTGGTCGTTATGATGCATCGATTCTTCCGCAAGTATCTGGAACCATCTGGAAGGTGATGGTAAAAGAGGGTCAGACGGTTCGTAAGGGTCAGTCCCTGTTCGTAATTGACCAGGTCCCCTACGTGGCTGCCCTGAATACCGCCAAGGCAAATGTGGAGGTAGCGAAGGCGCAGCTGGCAACGGCTGAACTGAACTATAACAGCAATAAGGAACTTTTTGATCAGAAGGTTGTATCAGCCTATACGCTGAAGACTGCCGAGAACCAATACCTGACCGCCAAGGCGCAGCTGGCTCAGGCCAACGCTTCGTTGGTGAATGCGCAGAATAACCTGGCTTATACCGAGGTGAAGAGCCCGAGCGACGGTGTGGTAGGTTCCATCCCCATGCGCGAAGGTACGTTGGTAAGCCCCTCCATGGGCAAAGCACTCACCACAGTGAGCGACAATAAAGAGGTTTATGTTTATTTCTCAATGACAGAGAACCAGCTGCTGTCACTGATCCGTCAGCACGGCTCAGCTGAGGCCGCTGCCAGCAGCATGCCTGCTGTACAGCTTCAGCTCAACGACGGCTCGATGTATGATGCAGAAGGCAAGATTGAGAGCATCAGTGGGGTGATTGACAAGCAGACGGGTACTGTATCTGTACGCACCCTCTTCCCCAACCCCCATGGTATCCTGCGTAGTGGTGCTACGGCTTCTGTTGTGGTGCCTGATCAGTATGAGAACTGCTTCGTTATTCCGCAGGCAGCTACCGTGCAGCTGCAGGACCAGTACCTGGTGTATAAGGTGGTTGACGGCAAGGCCGTATCGGCCATCATCAAGATTGCTCCCACTGACGATGGTCGTGAGTACGTGGTGCTCAGTGGCTTGAATGCAGGTGATGAAATCGTGGCCGAAGGTGCCGGTTTGATCAGAGAGGGAACGCAAGTGAAATAATAAATCGGAGAGATACAACAATGAAAGGTAATATATTTATCAAACGGCCAGTGATGGCCATGTCAGTATCTATCTTGATACTGATTATCGGCATGATTTCGCTCCTTACCCTGCCGGTGGAGCAATATCCTGACATCGCACCTCCTACGGTGCAGGTGGCAGCTCAATACACCGGTGCTGATGCCGAAGCCATGATGAATGCGGTGATCATGCCCCTGGAGGAGAGCATCAACGGTGTGGAGAACATGATGTACATCTCTTCAACCGCCTCCAATGCCGGACGTGGTACCATCGACGTGGTGTTCAAACAGGGCACCGACCCGGATATGGCTGCTGTGAATGTGCAGAACCGCGTCAGCAAGGCGCAAGGTCTGCTGCCGGCTGAGGTAACCAAGATTGGTGTGACGACTACCAAGCGCCAAACCTCCTTCCTGCAGATTGGTTCGCTGGTCTGCACCAATGGCCAGTATGACGAGAACTTCCTGGGTAACTACCTTGATATCAACGTAGTGCCCCGTATTAAGCGTATCGAAGGTGTGGGCGACGTGATGGAGTTGGGTAATACCTACAGTATGCGTATTTGGATGAAACCCGAGCGTATGGCTCAGTATGGCCTCGTGCCCTCTGATATTGCTGCTTTGCTGGCTGAGCAGAACCTGGAAGCTCCTACGGGTTCGCTGGGCGAAAACTCAGAGAACCAGTTCCAGCTCACGATGAAGTATCGCGGACGTCTGAAGAACGTGGAGGAATTTAAGAACATCGTGGTCAATGCGGATGCCAATGGCAATGTGTTGCGTCTGAAGGATGTGGCTGAGGTGGAGCTGGGTGCGCTGTCGTACGCTTTCCACGCTGAGAACACAGGTCACCCGGGTGTGACGTTCATGGTCTTTCAGGTAGCAGGTGCTAACGCTACGGCTGTGAACGAGCGTATCGCCAAGGAGCTGGATGAGATGAGCAAGGAGTTGCCTGCTGGTCTGGAATTCCGTAAAATGATGAGCTCGAACGACTTCCTCTTTGCCTCAATCCATAATGTAGTAGAGACGCTGATTATCGCCATTATCCTCGTTATCCTGGTGGTTTACTTCTTCCTGCAGGATTTCAAGGCAACGCTGATTCCTTCGATATCGATTATTATTTCGTTGATTGGTACCTTTGCCTGCTTGATGGCTGCTGGATTTACCATCAACATTTTGACGCTGTTTGCCTTGGTGCTGGCTATCGGTACGGTGGTGGACGATGCCATCGTGGTGGTGGAGGCTGTGCAGGCTAAGTTTGATTCCGGCTATAAGTCCTCTTATCAGGCCACAAAGGATGCCATGGGCGATGTGACGATGGCCGTTATCACCTGTACGTTGGTGTTTATGGCTGTGTTCGTGCCGGTGACCTTTACGGGTGGTACGAGCGGTATTTTCTATACCCAGTTTGGTGTGACGATGGCTACTTCAGTAGGTCTGTCGTGTATCTGCGCCCTGACGCTCTGTCCGGCCCTCTGTGCCATGATGATGCGTCCTAGCGATGGCACGAAGAGTCCCAAGAGCTTCAATGGTCGTGTACGTGCTGCCTACAACGCTTCGTACAACGCCATGCTGGGCAAGTATAAGAAAGGTGTGATGTTTGCTATTCATCACCGCTGGATGGTATGGGTATCGCTGGTATGCGCAGTGGTGCTGCTCAGCTACTTCATGGCTACCACCAAGACGGGTCTGGTGCCTCAAGAGGACCAGGGCGTATTGATGATGAACGTCAGCTGTTCGCCGGGTACTTCGCTGGAGGAGACCCACAAAGTGCTGGCCGAGGTGGAGCAGATCCTGAAGGCTCAGCCCGAGATTGAATCCTATGCAAAGGTGACGGGTTACGGTCTGATTTCTGGTCAAGGCTCGGCCTACGGTATGCTTATCGTGCGTCTCAAGAACTGGGATGAGCGTAAGAATCCGCCCTTCTTCAACCTGATGTGCAAGCTGGGCTTGAAGAAGCAAACAGATGGTCACGATATCGATGCCGTGATGACCCGCATAAACGGTGCAGCTTATATGATTAAGAAGGCTCAGATTTTCGCTTTCCAGCCCGGTATGATTCCTGGCTACGGTATGGGTAACTCCATTGAGTTGAACCTGCAAGACCGTATGGGTGGTGACAAGGCCGTATTCTACCAGCACGTGATGAAGTTCCTGGGTGCATTGAACCAGCGTCCTGAGGTGGCAATGGCTTACTCTTCGTACGCTATGAACTTCCCGCAGGTGAGTGTGGATGTAGATGCAGCTCAGTGTAAACGTGCCGGTATCTCGCCCTCTACTGTGCTGAGTGTGCTCGGTGCCTATACCGGTGGCTCGTACATCAGCAACTACAACCAGTTTGGTAAGGTCTATCGTGTGATGGCACAGGCCTCGCCTGAGTACCGTCTGCGCGAGAGTGACCTCGACAATATGTTCATTCGCAATGGCACGGAGATGGCCCCTATCGGTCAGTTCGTGAAGCTGAAAAAGGTACTTGGCCCCGAGTCGGCCAACCGCTTCAACCTCTACTCTATGATAGCTGCCAAGGTGAATGCCGCTCCGGGTTACTCGTCGGGTGAGGCGATGAAGGCTATTGAAGAGGTGGCTAAGCAGACACTGCCTGTTGGCTACAGCTATGAATATAGTGGTATGGCGCGAGAGGAGGCCAACATGGGTGGCGGACAGACCATCATGATATATGGTATCTGTATCGTGCTGATTTTCCTCATTCTCTCCTGCTTGTACGAGAGCTTCCTGGTGCCCTGGGCCGTGATCTTGAGTGTACCCTTTGGTTTGATGGGTTCGTTCCTCTTTGCTAAGCTGTTTGGTCTGGAGAACAACATCTATTTGCAGACTGGTGTGATCATGTTGATAGGTCTGTTGGCTAAGACAGCCATTCTGATTACCGAGTTTGCCTTGGAGCGTCGCCGCATGGGCATGGGCATCATCGAGAGTGCCTACTCTGCTGCTCAGGCTCGTCTGCGTCCTATCTTGATGACGGTGCTCACCATGATCTTTGGTATGCTTCCGTTGATGTTCTCAAGCGGTGCGGGTGCCAACGGTAACTCTTCGCTCGGTACAGGTGTGGTAGGTGGTATGGCCATCGGTACGCTGGCGCTGATTTTCGTCGTGCCCGTATTCTACATCTTCTTCGAGTTCATGCAAGAGAAGATTCGTCCGCCCATGCATGTTGAAGTGGATAAGCAGGTGGCTCAGGAACGCGAGCGCAGTCTGGGCGAACGGAGTGCCTTCAATCCTCAGAATGAAGAAAAATAAGGAACCA
This sequence comes from uncultured Mediterranea sp., assembly GCA_945879145.1. Taxonomy (GTDB): domain Bacteria; phylum Bacteroidota; class Bacteroidia; order Bacteroidales; family Bacteroidaceae; genus Bacteroides. The sequence continues at coordinate 1,696 of CAMCUZ010000057.1, read as the reverse complement.
TCGAGTGACTCATAATAGTAAAACGAAAGATGAAAAAGACCATATTTACCCTGATGTCCGCTTCGCTGCTGCTGAGCAGCTGCGGCATCTACACCAAGTATAAGAAGGCTGACGAGGTGCCCCAAAACCTGTATGGTGAGGAGATGACCGCTCAGGTCAGCCAATGGGATGCCACCCATGCCGAGGCTGATACCCTTGGTTTGATGGATTGGCGCCAGCTCTTCACTGACCCGCAGCTGCAAGCGTTGATTGAGCAGGGCTTGGAGCGCAACACCGACTACCTGAAGGCTCAGCTCAACGTTGAGCAGGCTCAGGCTGCTCTGCTCTCGGCCAAATTGGCTTACCTTCCCTCACTGGCCCTCACCCCGCAGGGTACGGTGAGCAGCTTCGACAAGATGAAGGCCACGCAGACCTATCAACTGCCTGTAGCTGCCAGCTGGGAGCTTGACCTCTTTGGCCGTCTGCGCAATGCCAAGCGGCAGTCACAGGCTCAACTGGCTATGACGAAGGATTACCAGCAGGCTACGCGTGCTGCCATTATTGCCGGTATTGCCAATACCTACTACACCCTGTTGATGCTCGATGAGCAACTTAGCATCACGCGTCAGACCAGTGAAGCGTGGAAGGAGACGGTTCGCTCGGCCCGTGCACTGATGGCTGCCGGACGCTACAATGAGGCTGGAGTAGCCCAGATGGAGGCTGCCAGTTATCAGGTAGAATCGTCGGTACTCGACTTGGAGGATAAGGTGAACCAAGTGGAGAACTCGCTGGCTCTGCTGCTGGCTGAGACACCTCGTCACTATAGCCGCGGTAAGCTGGCTGAGCAGCAAATGCCTGAGAACTTCAACATCGGTGTTCCCGTCTCTCTGCTGGCTGCCCGTCCTGACGTGCGTGCTGCTGAACGCAACTTGGAGAGTGCGTTCTATACCACCAATGCTGCCCGTTCGTCGTTCTATCCGCAGATTACGCTGAGCGGAAGCGCTGGCTGGACCAACTCGGCTGGTTCGATGATTATCAACCCGGGTAAGTTTGTGGCCGCTGCAGTGGGTTCGCTTACGCAACCGCTTTTTGCCCAGGGCAAGCTGTTGGCACAGTATAAGGTAGCTCGTGCCCAGCAGGAGCAGGCTTCGCTGGACTTCCAGCAGACGCTGCTCAATGCTGGTGTAGAGGTGAATGAGGCCCTTATGGCCTGGCAGACCGCTCGTGAGAAGTCTGAATTGATTGGTAATCAGGTGGCTGCTCAAGAGAAGGCGCTCCGTAGCACCACGCTCCTCATGGAGCATGGCACCGCTACCTATCTGGAAGTGCTTACGGCTCGCCAGAACTACTTGAGTGCCCGTCTGTCGCAGACGGCCAACACCTTTACTGAACTCCAGAGCTTGATTTCGCTTTATCAAGCCCTTGGAGGTGGTGCTGAATAATTCGCTTATCTCCATCTTTACCTCTTTTTCCCTTTACGGGGAATAAGGGGATACAAAGAGAGCCTCGGGATGATTGCTTCCCGAGGCTCTCTTCTCTATTGTATGGGCGGCCAAATTTCTACCCTTATACACCTATGATGGTGATTTCTGTTGCGGTATGTAGGGCGCAAGGAATTGCGCCCTTACAAGGGATGCTATTGCAGACCAAAGCGTTGTGCTTTAGGCGTCTCGTTGGCTTTGGCTGTCTTTGTGACTTTGAGTACCCATACTTTGGG